>NZ_KI911560.1:1510012-1812015 GCF_000515275.1 Methylophilus sp. 5 | reverse complement strand
TCAGAGCCTGCTTAAACCTGCGGGTTCAATTTTTCTACTTTGGCGTAGAGTTTGTTCAAACCGTTTAAATAAGCCTTGGCTGAAGCCACGACAATGTCTGTATCCGCACCCTGGCCATTCACAATCCGGCCGCCTTTGGATAAACGCACCGTGACTTCACCTTGCGCGTCAGTGCCGCTGGTAATGTTATTCACCGAGTACAACTGCAGTTCAGCGTCACTGTTCACCACGTTTTCAATGGCTTTAAACGTCGCATCGACCGGGCCACCGCCATCTGCTTCAGTACGCTGCTCGGCACCATCCACACTCAGGGTCAAAATCGCATGCGGGATTTCACCGGTTTGCGAAGCCACTTGCAGGTAAGTCAGCTTAAACATTTCGCGGCTCTCTTGCACCACTTCATCACTCACCAATGCATGCAAATCTTCATCAAAGATTTCAGACTTTTTATCTGCCAACTCTTTAAAGCGCGCAAATGCCGCGTTTAAGGCATCTTCGCTGTCCAGCTCTATGCCCAGCTCTTTCAAGCGGGTGCGAAAAGCGTTACGGCCAGACAATTTGCCCAGGGTGAGTTTATTCGCGCCCCAACCCACATCTTCGGCACGCATAATTTCGTAGGTTTCGCGGTGTTTAAGCACACCATCCTGATGAATGCCAGACTCATGCGCAAACGCGTTAGCGCCAACAATCGCCTTGTTAGGCTGCACTGGGTAACCTGTAATGGTAGACACCAGCTTAGAAGACGGCACGATTTGCGTGGTGTCGATACGTGTGGTCAGGTTAAAAATATCGCTGCGGGTTTTAATCGCCATCACGATTTCTTCGAGGCTAGCGTTACCGGCCCGCTCGCCCAGGCCATTGATGGTGCACTCGACCTGACGCGCACCATTCATCACCGCAGACAGCGAGTTAGCGACCGCCATGCCAAGGTCGTTATGGCAATGGGTAGACCAGATAACTTTATCTGCCCCTTTAACGCGTTTGATCAGCTCAGCCATGCGCTCACCCCAGACTTCGGGGATGCTGTAACCCACGGTATCCGGCACATTGATGGTTTTGGCGCCCGCCTCAATCACCGCTTCAAACACGCGCACCAAAAAATCAATCTCAGAGCGCACCGCATCTTCGGCTGAAAATTCGACGTCGTCGGTATATTCACGCGCCCATGTCACGGCTTGCACTGCTCGCGCGACCACCTGGTCTTCGGTCATGCGCAACTTGTTTTCCATATGGATTTTGCTGGTGGCAATAAACGTATGAATACGACCATTGGCCGCATGTTTAATCGCCTCACCAGCTCTACGCACATCGTTTTCACTGGCACGCGCCAGTGAGCAAACGGTAGAGGTCTTAATCACTTTGGCAATCTCGGAAATCGCGTCAAAGTCGCCAGGGCTGGCCGCCGCAAACCCTGCTTCAATCACGTCTACGCCCAGCTTTTCAAGCTGACGGGCGATACGGATTTTTTCTTCTTTGGTCATCGCCGCGCCCGGGCTTTGCTCGCCATCACGCAACGTGGTATCAAAAATAATAATTTGTTCCATGAGTTTTCCTAAAACTAACCATTCAATTTTACTCGCTTGTCCTACAATTGACCACACGCGGATGTATGCATAAAAAAACGCGCTGGAAAGCGCGTTTTTATCAACTTGCTTAATGACTTAAGCTGCGTTTTTTGCCGCCAACCGTTCGCGCGCCCACATATAATAGCCAGACAAGGCATACACAAACACCACGCTAAACAACACTTCCGGCGGACTGTAGGAGATAAGCACAAAGGCCAGCACCACCGCCAAAATCGCCACAAACGGCACCGAGTGCTTGAGGTTGATATCTTTGCCGCTATAAAACTTGAGGTCAGACACCATAGAACCGGCAGCAAACACCGTAATCGTCCACGCGATCCATTTCATCTGTAACACGCCAAAGAAAATTTCGCGGCCATCAACATTGTATTCGTAAGACACCCAGACAAAGCCTGCCAGCAAAGCCGCCGCCGCCGGGCTAGGCAAGCCCTGGAAAAAGCGCTTATCCTGAAACGGGTCATCCAGCTTGGTGTTAAAGCGCGCTAAACGCAACGCGGCACAAGCACAGTAAATAAACGCCGCAATCCAGCCCAGCTTGTTCATAGGCTGCAAGGCCCACACATAGACAATCAGCGCTGGCGCCACACCAAACGACACCATGTCGGCCAGGCTGTCATACTCAGCGCCAAACGCACTCTGGGTATTGGTCATGCGTGCCACGCGGCCATCGAGGCCATCCATCACCATGGCAATAAAAATCGCAATCGCCGATTGCTCAAAATGCAGGTTCATCGCCTGCACAATGGCGTAAAAACCGCCGAATAGTGAGGCAGAAGTAAACAAATTAGGCAGCAGATAAATACCACGCTGACGCAAGCTGGTATGTTGTTCGCGGCGTGACAGGCGGTTTTGCGGTTCAACCATAAGGGACTTTTTTAGAATTGCGGAATACCAGCATTGTTGCGGGCAATCACAAAAAATGCAAGCGTATCCCACCCGTTTACCTCACGCGCCACCGCCATAAGCAACTGGCATGGCTGTGTTAAAATAGGCGTTTATTTCAGTTAGTTATTGCACACTTCATGCAGTTCTCATTACACAATACCGACGGCCTCGCCAGGCGCGGCACCGTCAGCCTGCCGCATGGCGAGGTACAAACCCCGGCCTTTATGCCAGTGGGCACTTATGGCACCGTTAAAGCCATGTCTCCGCTGGAGCTCGAAGAGATTCAGGCGCATATCGTGCTGGGCAACACTTTTCACCTCTGGCTACGCCCCGGGCTGGAGGTGGTCGCCGCCCACGAAGGCCTGCACAAATTCATGGGCTGGGACAAACCGATTCTCACCGACTCTGGCGGCTTTCAGGTCTGGAGCCTCGGTGACCTGCGCAAAATTTCAGAAGCAGGCGTCAAATTCAAGTCCCCCATTAATGGCGATAGCTGCTTTTTAACACCAGAAGAGTCCATGCGCATCCAGCGCGTACTCAATAGCGACATCGTCATGATTTTTGACGAATGTACGCCCTACCCGGCCAGCCACGATGAGGCGCGCAAATCTATGGAGCTCAGCCAGCGCTGGGCCAAACGCAGCCGCGATGCGTTTAACGTGTACCAAACAAAATCCATAGAACACACTCTCACCATGCTGGGCGGCCCTGAAGAAGTCGATCAACAAAGTTCGGACATTGCGCCCACTAATGGCAATGCCTTGTTTGGCATTATTCAAGGCGGCATGTACGAAGACCTGCGCGACGTGTCAAGACTCGGACTGGAAGCCATCGGCTTTGACGGTTACGCCATTGGCGGCTTGTCGGTTGGGGAGCCTAAAGAAGATATGCTGCGTATTTTGGCGCACACAGCACCGCAAATGCCTAAAGACAAACCGCGTTATTTAATGGGTGTTGGCACACCCGAAGACCTGGTCGACGCCGTGAGCTACGGCATCGATATGTTTGACTGCGTCATGCCGACCCGCAACGCCCGTAATGGCTGGCTATTCACGCAATATGGTGACGTTAAAATCAAAAACGCCAGTTATAAAACAGATACACGCCCACTGGATGCTGAGTGTGAATGCTACACCTGCCAGAACTTCAGCCGCGCTTACTTACACCATTTGTACCGCATTGGCGAGATTCTGGGCGCGCGCTTAAACACCATTCATAATCTGCATTATTATCAGGTGTTGATGCAAAGCATGCGGGCAGCGATTGAAGAAAATCGTTTTGAGGCGTTTAAGACGGAGTTTGCTCGGAAGCGGGCAGAGAAACGTTAAGCTCTTCGCGGCGCAGACCTGAATCCAGTCTTGATCAAATATTGAGTCACAAGTTGTTTGTGACTTTAGCGTTAGCGGATTAATGTGACATTTTCTTTCGCCTGTTGGCGAGTCACTTTCTGGTGCTTGTCCCCCAGAAAGTAACCAAAGAGGACGACACCCAGCCATCACGGCCTTCGGCTCCCTTGCGTTGCTCAACAAAGTGGGCGTCCATCGAAACTCGCCCTGACAAGCCACACGAAACGTGGCTTGTTGCGGAGCTCAAACAGCCGATGGCCGACTACCCCCACTTCGTCTCCGCTACTCAGCGTGATGGGATGGGATTACTCTCATTTAAGTAGCAGCGTGAAAGTTTGGACGTTTCAAAAACCAAATTGTTTTTTTCTTTAATTCGCTAACGGTTGCAGTCGCATGGTGTTCGGGGTCCCCATCTGCCGCGCCGAGCAACGCAGGATTGGCGGGAGCAGTCGGCCATCGGCTGTCCGAATCCCGCAGCAGCTCACGCTTTGTGTGAGCTGCCAGGTTGAGTTTCGATGGACGCCCGACAAGTCGAGTAGCACAGGAATCAAGCGGAAGCTGGGGTGCACTTTCTTTTGGTTACTTGTTCTTTGTGCAAGCAAAGAAAAGTAACTCGCCAAAAAGGCGAAACGCAACCTAACAAACAACCATAAACGTGTGAGCATCCATACCCACCCTACAACAACCAATCAAAGAACAACCTTTATTTCTAATCACACCACGCGCAGACTCCCCCGCCCCCGAAACAACAAAAAAGCCAGCACGCAAAACACGCACTGGCTTTTAAACTTGACTAGCCTCATCCACTAAAATCGCCAATCAAGCTTTTCTACGCAAGCGTAACCAAACCGGAATCAACCCGGCAGCAAACAAAGCCAACGGCTCAGGCTCGGGTACCATGGTCGCCGTACGGAAAATAACTTCACCCAACCCCGGTTGGGCACCGCCATCGGTTGTCAGAATCTCCATATGCACATAACGGGTGGATACCTCGCCGAAAGTAAATGCCTGACCAGGATCTGCCACCGTGTAATTGGAGCCTACCGCAGTAAAACCGCCCAGCAAACCGCTATTGCCATTGCTAAAGTCATTGTCATTATCGGCATATAGGTTAAAGTTCAAGACCGATCCGGTATTGGCGGTCGCCCATAACCCAATCGCATCAATATCGTAGACGGCTCCGAGGTCATAGCTAAAGCTGCCAAAAGGACCCACACTAAAACCGGAATTAAAGGCAGCCTGGCCATTGTGGGTGGTAGTTGCGACAAAACTGTCAAAATCCGTGACGCCTGCGACATAACCAGCGGATAACCCTGACTGGTTGATCTGATTAACCAAGGCATACGAACCGCCAAAGTCTGGGTTCGAGGCGCTAATTGACGTTGCCTGCACAATCACCCCGGCTTGGGCGACCTGGCACGAAATGGCTAATGAGACTGCTGCGATACACTTTATATACATTTGCATATGCTTCTCCAATATCAAAAATGTTGTCATCAAATACCTGGACGCCAAACAATAGCGGCGAACAAACATTAAAATATCTTTACAATATATAGTCAAGTCTTTATTACAATGCACCCAGGCGGACGGCTGGTGACAGATTAAGAAGGCTCTATGATAGAATCATGCGTTATTTTCAGTATGACCTAGGAACAGATATGTTTATTAGCAACGCCTACGCGGCCAGCGCCCCAGCCACCGACATCATGAGCTTCTTGCCTATGGTGGTGATTTTTGTCTTGTTTTACTTTATGTTGATTCGCCCGCAAATGAAGCAGGCCAAGCAACACAAGTCTATGCTGGAGACATTGAAAGCTGGCGATGAAGTGGCAACCACTGGCGGCATTGTCGGCAAGGTAACCAAGGTGAGTGAACACTTTGTCAGCATTGAGATTGCTGCCAATACCGTTGTTAATGTGCAAAAACACACTGTGCAGACCTTGCTGCCAGCTGGCACCCTGAAATCCATTTAACCCGCACAAGACGCGCTAGTCTTTCATTCTGAGCAAGAGTTTGTTATGAACCGTTATCCGATATGGAAATTCGCACTGATAGGCACTGTGTTTATCATTGGCCTGCTGTACACGATCCCCAACTTTTTTGGTGAATCGCCAGCAGTGCAAATCAGCCCGGCCAAAGCCTCACTAAAATTAGATGAGAGTCTGCTGCAAAAAGTGGAAGACACGCTAAAACTGGCCAACATTCCGTTTGACGGTTTGTTTATGGATGCCAGCGGCGTCAAAGTGCGTTTTGCTAATACCGATACGCAATTGCTGGCTAAAGATAAGCTGGTTGGCAACTTGGGTAAAGACTACACCGTCGCACTGAACCTAGTGCCACAAACGCCAAACTGGCTGCAAAGCATTGGTGCCAAGCCGATGTATTTGGGCCTGGACTTGCGTGGTGGTGTGCACTTTTTGCTGCAGGTAGACATGAAAGCCGCGCTGGATAAAGCGGCCGAAAGCACGGTGGGTGATTTCCGCATGTCTTTGCGCAAAGAAAAAATCAACTACTACGGCATTGAGCGCCAAGGCCAGGTGGTGGTGATTAAGTTTGAGTCAGAAGCAGAAGCGACTAAAGCACGCAACCTGCTGGCTAAAGACTTTTCTGACCTCACCTATAAAATTGGCGGCAGTGACAAAGATTTTAACTTAACCGCCAGCATGAGCGTGATGGCGCAAAAGCGCATTCAGGAGTTTGCGCTCAAGCAAAACCTGCAAACCCTGCACAACCGGATTAACGAGCTGGGTGTGGCTGAGCCTATCGTGCAGCAACAAGGCCTGGACCGTATTGTGGTGCAATTGCCTGGTGTGCAAGATACCGCCAAAGCCAAAGAGATTCTCGGCCGCACGGCGACCTTGGAAATCCGCATGGTGGATGAAGAAAAATCCGACATGGCTACCTTGCAAAAAGCCCAGAGCGGCCAGGTGCCTTTTGGTGACGAGCTGTTTTCTGATCGTGAAGGCCGCCCGGTATTAGTGAAAAAGAGCGTGGTGCTGACCGGTGACCGCATCACCGATGCTGGCCCTGGCGTCAATGGTCAAAACGGTTCTTCCGTGGTTAACGTGACGCTGGATGGTCGCGGCGCAGGCATCTTTAAAAATGTGACGCGTGAAAACGTGGGCAAGCGCATGGCGATTTTGCTGATTGAAAAAGGCAGCACTGAAGTCGTCACCGCGCCGGTGATTAACGAAGAAATTGGTGGCGGTCGCGTACAGATTTCTGGCATGGCCAATGCGCAAGAAGCCACTGACATTTCATTGCTGTTACGCGCAGGTGCGCTGGCAGCACCGATGGAAATCATCGAAGAACGTACGGTGGGCCCAAGCATGGGGGAAGAAAACATCAAACGCGGCGTGCACTCTACGCTGTGGGGCTTTGCGGCCATTGCCGTGATGATGATTGCCTACTATATGGTATTTGGTGGTGTGTCGGTGATGGCGTTGGGCGTTAACTTGCTGTTGCTGGTGGCGATTTTGTCTATGCTGCAAGCGACACTGACCTTGCCTGGTCTGGCAGCAATTGCGCTGGCACTGGGGATGGCGATTGATGCCAACGTGCTGATTAATGAACGTATCCGTGAAGAGCTGCGTAACGGCAACACGCCACAAGCCAGCATTCATGCCGGTTATGACCGCGCATTTGATACGATTTTAGACTCCAACGTCACGACCCTGATCGCCGGCCTGGCGCTATTTATGTTTGGCACCGGCCCGATCAAAGGCTTTGCCGTGGTACACGTGCTGGGCATTATGACCTCCATGTTTAGCGCCGTACTGGTCTCTCGTGCACTGGTCAATCTGTTGTACGGCTATCGCCGCAAGATCGAGCATCTGCGGATTGGTTAATCGCCGCCCGCACGCTGACAACGCATACTAAGAGAATAGATTATGGAATTATTCAGAATTAAAAAAGACATCCCGTTTATGAGCTACGGGCGTCTGACCACCTCAATTTCGCTGATTACGTTTGTGCTGGCGATCTTTTTCCTACTGCATCGCGGCCTGAATTACGGCGTCGACTTTACCGGCGGCACGGTGATGGAGGTGCATTACCCGACGGCGGCCAACATTGAGCAGATCCGCCAGGTGATGGATGGTGTGGGCCTGAAAGATGTCACAGTGCAAAACTTTGGCTCTAGCCAGGATGTACTGATTCGCCTGCCGGTAAAAAAAGAGCTGTCTATTGCACAGTTGTCAGAAAAAATCTCCGGCGCATTAAAAGCGGCCGATGCTGGTGCTGAAATACGCCGCGTTGAATCGGTTGGCTCACAAGTGGGCGAAGAGTTGTATGAAAACGGCGCGCTGGCATTATTGCTGGTGTGTGCAGGCATCATGGGTTACCTGGCATTGCGCTTTGAGTGGCGGTTTGCGGTGGCGGCCATTATCGCCAACATGCATGACGTCATCATTATTCTTGGCTTTTTTGCCTTTTTTCAGTGGGAGTTTAACCTCACGGTGCTGGCGGCGATTCTTGCCGTATTAGGTTACTCAGTAAATGAATCCGTGGTGGTATTTGACCGCGTGCGCGAAAACTTCAAAAAAATGCGCAAAGCCAGTGCGGTGCATGTGATCGACAATGCGATTACCCGCACCATGTCACGCACCATCATCACCCACATGATGACGCAAACCATGGTCTGCTCCATGCTGTTTTTTGGCGGTGAAACCCTGCACAACTTTTCGCTGGCGCTGACCATTGGTATTTTGTTCGGCATTTACTCTTCAGTCTTGGTGGCTTGCCCAATCGCCATGTGGCTGGGCGTGAGTCGCGCCAATCTGATAGGCGACACAGAGAAAAAACCTAAAGAGGACGAAGCCGCTGTTGCGCCTTAATCGCTAACCAGATGAAAAATCTCCCACAGGCACTGACCTATGGGGGGCTTAGTCTGTCTTTTTCTTGATTTTTAGCCACTGGTGGGTACACTAGTGGCTTCTTGTTTTTAATCCCACTCTTTTGGACAACATCCCGTTAAGCTGGCAGATTGGTCTGCTACTGCTCTTGCTGTCTCTGACAGCTTTTTTCTCCATTGCCGAAACCAGCCTCATGTCGCTCAACCGTTACCGGATGCGGCATATGGCCAAAGAAGGTCACCGTGGCGCCAAGCTGGCCAGCCGCCTGATTGCACAAACCGATAAAACACTGGGCGCCATTCTGCTCGGCAACACCCTTTGTATCGTCAGCTCCTCCACCTTAGAAGTCGTGATTTCTGAGCGCCTGTTTGGTGAGGGCGACTATGTGCTGATGTTTGGTTCGCTTGCGATTACATTTGCCATTCTGGTCTTTAGTGAAATCTCCCCCAAGGTGATTGCTGCCGCGCATGCCGAAAAACTCGGCTTTGCCACCAGTTACTTGCTATATCCGCTGATATGGCTGTTCACGCCTGTGGTCTGGTTTGTCAATCTGTTCGTCAAAGCGTTTCTCAAGTTGCTGGGGGTACGCGTCAACTTCGATGGTCAAGCGCAATCGGTGACCACCGAAGAGTTACGCAGCATTGTCAGCGATGCCGGGCAATACATTCCTTCGCAAAGCCGTGCCATTTTACTCAATCTGCTAGACCTGGAAGACGTCATCGTTGACGATGCGATGACCGCGCACACCATGGTTGAGTTTTTGGACCTCGACCACACCATTGAGCAGATGATGGAGCAGTTGGCGCGCAGCCATCACTCGCGCCTGCCGGTAAGACAGGGCGACCACGAAGACATTGTCGGCATTTTGCATGTGCGTAAAGTATTGCCGTTGCTGCGCGACTTTCATATTGGCAAAGCGCCGACCAAAGCCTTGTTGCAGGCCGCCATGAGCCTGCCCTACTATATTCCGTCTGGCACCCCGCTTTACACCCAGTTGCAACAGTTTCAAAAACGGCACGAGCGTATTGCACTGGTTGTGGATGAATATGGTGAATTTAAAGGCTTGCTGACACTAGAAGACATTCTGGAAGAAGTCGTCGGCGAATTCACCACCCAGTCGCCGGAGCATGCCAACCACTTTCACCAACATGAGGACGGCAGCTGGCTGGTCGATGGCGGCAGTTTGTTACGCGACCTCAACCGTAAATTGAAACTCTCCCTGCCTACCGATGGTCCACGCACATTGAATGGTTTAATTCTTGAGCACTTTGAAGGGATTCCAGAACCTGACACCAGCTTCAAAATGGGTGAACACAAACTGGAAATCCTTGACGTTCAGGACCATATCGTCAAGCGCGTCAAAATTTATCTTTAAAAAGCGGCCATTCTGCCGCATCAAACCCTTGAATTTTTCAATACAAGGCGCAAAATAGGTTTTAAGACAGGTATACAAAACTATGGTACGACCCAAGCGTGAAGGTGATCTGGCTCTTGAATCCCAAGTCGCCAAACCCAAGCCTCCTGAACTATATAAGGTGTTGTTGCTTAATGACGACTACACCCCGATGGAGTTTGTCGTCGCCGTCATTGAACGTTTTTTTAACAAGTCTCGTGAACAAGCGACGCAAATCATGCTCCAAGTACATACAGAAGGCATGGGAGTATGTGGCGTTTACCCACAAGATATTGCAGAAACCAAAATGCACCATGTGTTGGAGTCTGCCCGTGAAGCACAACACCCGCTGCAATGTGTGATTGAAGCCGCTTAACACGCGACGCATGCGCGCCAAAAGTGTTTGCGCCATCGTCGTTGCCCTACCCTGGCATCCACAGAATATCGGGCAAATACACTGACATACTGGCGGTTCGAGTCGTACGTCATAGTGGTAGCATGGTAATGAGATGGTTCTGTGCGGCTTGACTCATATAAACTTGAGCAAAAAGCGGCCACGGAGCATTGAATTTTTTGAAAAAAAGCACGATAACAATAAACAGGCAGGTTTTTGCCGGATTGCATGGATTTGCATCTGTGAATGAGGCGTTTTTGTAGTGTAGTGTATTAAGGAAAGTCATCATGATTGCTCAAGAACTTGAAGTTAGCCTGCACATGGCGTTTATGGACGCGAGACAAAAGCGTCACGAATTGATTACGGTTGAGCATCTGTTACTGGCTATGTTGGATAACCCAACCGCCGCAGAAGTCTTGCGTGCGTGCGGCGCCAAATTTGACACACTGCGTAGTGAGCTCACCCAATATATTGAAGAACACACGCCAACGGTGGCGGGCACTGAAGAAGTGGACACCCAACCGACACTGGGCTTTCAGCGTGTGATCCAGCGTGCCATGCTGCACGTACAATCATCCGGCAAAAAAGAAGTGACTGGCGCTAACGTGCTGGTCGCCATTTATGGCGAAAAAGACTCCCACGCGGTGTTCTTCCTGCATCAACAAGGCGTAACACGCCTCGATGTAGTCAATTTCATTTCGCATGGCGTGGCAAAAATTCAGGAAAACGAATCAAAAGCGGCCAGCCCTGAACAAGAAACTGAAGGCGAAAGCGTCAGCACCGGTGCGCTGGAAAGCTTTACCTTAAACCTGAATGCGCAAGTGATTGCTGGCAAAATTGACCCGTTGATTGGGCGTGGCCTGGAGTTAGAGCGCGTGATTCAGACCTTGTGCCGCCGTCGCAAAAACAATCCTTTGCTGGTTGGTGAAGCTGGTGTGGGTAAAACTGCAATCGCCGAAGGCCTGGCCTCACGCATCGTGAGCAACGAGATCCCAGAAGTGCTGGCAAATGCAACCGTCTACTCATTAGACATGGGTGCGCTGCTGGCTGGCACCAAATATCGTGGTGATTTTGAGCAACGCCTGAAAGCAGTGATGAAACAGCTGGCTGAAAAACCGGATGCGATTTTATTTATTGATGAAATCCACACCCTGATTGGCGCTGGCTCTGCCAGTGGTGGTACGCTGGATGCCAGCAACCTGCTAAAACCAGCGTTATCCAATGGCTCGCTCAAGTGCATAGGCGCGACCACTTATCAAGAGTATCGCGGCATCTTTGAAAAAGACCATGCCTTGTCACGCCGTTTCCAGAAGATTGATGTGCAAGAGCCTAGTGTGGCCGAAACCATCGAGATTCTAAAAGGCCTGAAAACCAGATTTGAAGAGCATCACAGCGTCAAATACAGTGCCAGCGCCTTGACCGTGGCAGCGGAGCTGTCGGCCAAATATATCAATGACCGCCACTTGCCGGACAAGGCGATTGACGTGATTGATGAAGCAGGTGCTGCACAACGTATTCTGCCAAAAAGCAAACAGAAAAAAATCATTGGCAATAAAGAGATTGAAGAAATCATTGCCAAAATTGCGCGCATTCCGCCCAAAAACATTTCCAGTGATGATCGCAATGCACTGAAAACACTGGAACGTGACCTGAAAGCGGTGGTGTTTGGTCAGGACAAAGCGATTGAAGTGCTGGCGTCTGCCGTTAAAATGGCGCGCAGCGGCTTGGGCAACAGCAGCAAACCAATCGGTAGCTTTTTGTTTGCGGGCCCAACCGGCGTCGGTAAAACCGAGGTGGCCAAACAATTGGCTTATGTACTCGGCATTGAGCTACTGCGTTTTGACATGTCAGAATATATGGAGCGTCACGCGGTTTCGCGCCTGATTGGTGCACCTCCGGGCTACGTTGGTTTTGATCAGGGCGGACTCTTGACCGAGGCCGTCACTAAACAGCCTTATTGCGTCTTGTTACTGGACGAAATTGAGAAAGCGCACCCGGATATTTTCAACATTTTGTTGCAAGTGATGGACCATGGCACCTTGACGGACAATAATGGCCGCAAAGCGGATTTCCGCAATGTGACGATTATCATGACCACCAATGCGGGCGCTGAAAACCTGTCTAAATCGAGCATAGGCTTTACCAACAGTAAAGACAGCTCCGATGAAGCGGCTGACCTCAAACGTTTCTTTAGCCCCGAGTTCCGTAACCGGTTGGATGCCACCGTGTCATTTGGTGCACTCAACCAAGAGGTTATCTTGCGCGTGGTCGACAAGTTCCTCATGCAACTTGAAGATCAATTGCACGAGAAAAAAGTCGAGGTCACGTTCAGTGATGAGCTTAAAGCCTATCTGGGCAAAAAAGGCTTTGACCCGAAAATGGGCGCACGCCCGATGGCCAGACTCATTCAAGATACCATTCGTAAAGCATTGGCTGATGAGCTGTTGTTTGGTCGTTTGAACGAGGGTGGCCATGTCCATATCGACATGGATGACAACGATCAGATCAAACTGATTTTTAAAGAAGAGACTATTTCGGCCTAGTCTGGCTGGAACTTTGACACCACAGTGACATCTACTACAATGTCACTGTGGCTTTCCAGCACCATCTTGGTGCAAAATCCCCTTCAACGCGTAATCAGATCTGCCTATATTGGCCACGGGTGACATAAAATCAATATGTTAGGTGTGTTCGCATTACTGGTATAATTATTGCTGTAAATGTATTGCCTGACAGATATGATTTTGTAATGCAAAAGATATTTTATTTTCTACATGCGTTGTGTTTGCTGTTTGCCTTGCAAACAACGGCTGCCGAACCGGCAGTCACAACTACGCTATTAGAAACTGGCATTTCCGCGACCAGCCTTTCCAATGCCATTGATGACAGCTTATCTGCTGACTTTGGTGTAGTGAATTGTTGCGTCGACATGCTGGAAATCGCTGAAGTTGATGTCGATAAAATCTTGCTACCAGGGTTTAGCTATCCACTGCATAAAACCACCTACCTCGCCCCTGAACACCACTTATCTTCCTACCACCTGCTACTCAGCTTCTGGCTCGACCGGCCGCCACAACTCGCTTAACAGCTTTCCATCGCTCCCGGCCCCGCTGCGAGCGTCATTTTAATTACAAATTAAGGTGGCTGTGACATCATGATATGAACAGTCACCTGAAAAAGGATCGTTATGTTAAGTCAGACCCGCTGGCGGAAAGCATGCAGGCTATTGTGCTTATATTGCTGTATGACACCCGTCGCATTTGCAGGTGCTACATTTGACCTGAAAACCCTGCTTGATCAGGCTGTGGCCGAAAACCCGATGCTGGCAGTGAGCAAAGCGCAAGTTGAAGCTGCTGCGGCAGGGATCACCGTTGCAAGATCGTTCTACAATCCAGATATGGAAGTGATGGCAGGTCCGGCTAGATACCGTGGTGTGCCGACACCAGGCGCCAGCGAGAGAAACTATGGTGTCACTATTTCGCAACCACTGGACTTCCCTGGCACCCGCACCTCGCGCCGAGAGCTGGCCGAACAGCAGTTCAATTATGCAGAAAAAGGCATACACACCACCAGCTTCGACCTGCGCAACCAGATCAAACAGGCTTACCTGAATGTATTGTTGCGGCAGCAAATCCTGAGCATGCTGGGTGCCAATCTGGCCCTATTGCAGCAAGTGCAAGGCAAGGTAAAACGTAAAGTAGATATCGGGGAAGCCCCCAGATATGAGCTGATCAAGGCCGATACAGAAGTGCTGGCTGCCGAGCGTGACTACGCCAGTGCGCAAACCCGCATTGACGAGTCTAAAGCCATCTTGCGCGGCATGATAGGCAATATGCCGGACAGTTTTGAAATCAAATCTGAATTGCCGACCATCTCCAACCTGCCCAACATCACTGATTTAAGGCAGTCTGCCGAGAACAATCCATACTTGCAACAGTTGCTCAGTGCCAAAGACAGCGCAGAGGCCAAGTTAAAACTGGAGCAAGCTTTGCGCTTTCCAGGCCTGACCGTGAAGTCTGACTTCACACAGGATCCTGATCTCAATACCTTTCGCCTTGGCGTAGTACTGCCGTTACCGGTCTGGAACCGCCGTGAAGGGCAGATTGCGCAAGCGGCAGCCGGGATTGAGGAAGCCAACGCCAACATCAAGTTGCAACAACAGATACTGCGCAAAGAAATAGACAGCGCCTATCAACGCAACCTGATTGCCAGCAATCAGCTCAAAGTGTTCGAGAACGGCTTATTGCAACAGTCAGAAGCGACCTTGAGTCGCGCAGAAGCGGCCTATAAATTCGGAGAACGCGGCATCCTGGAATATCTGGATGCGCAACGCGTCAATCGTGATGTCAAACGTGACTATCTGATTGCCAAATTTGATTATTTTTTCAGTGTATTGCAAATCGAACGCTTCATCGGTTCGGATTTGGTCCAACCATAAGGGGATGGTCATGTCTCGTGTTTTATTTTCAACTTTGCTCGCTGCCGCGCTGGCTGTGATGTCCACCGCGTGCACCGAAAAACCTGCCCCGGCGCCAGAAACCAAAGAAGTGGTCGACCCTAGCCTGGTCACCCTGACCAAAGAGCTGATGGCAACGGTTAGCACCGGCCCGGTAGCAGAGCTTGCCTTTGTCGATACCTTGCGCATTCCCGGCCGTATTCAGGTTGATGAACAATATGAATCCAGGGCCGGGGCGTCCATCACTGGCCGCATTAGTACGTTAGATGTCAACCTGGGCGATGAAGTGAAAGCAGGCCAGCGACTGGCTATGATTAAAAGTACCGAGCTGGCGCAATATCAGCTTAGCTATATCAAGGCCAGCCAGCAAATGCAATTGCAAACCAAAGCGGTTGACCGCGCCAAGCAACTGCTTGAAGCCGATGTGATCAGCCTGGCGGAGCTACAACGCCGCGAAGGTGAGCTCAATGCCGCCAATGCCGAATTAAATGCCGCGCGTGACCAGTTGCTGGTGCTTGGTATGCCGCCTGCCAGCATCTCCCAATTGGGCTTGCACAACAGTGGCATGTCTACCAGCCAGGTCAACTCTAAAATCACCGGCACGGTGATTGCACGTAAAGCCAGACTGGGCCAGGTTGTTGCACCCGCAGAAGAACTGTTTGTGATTGCCGATTTGTCACACGTGTGGGCGGTGGCAGAAATTCCTGAGCAACAAATTGCGCATATTAAAGAAGGTCAGTCGCTGGATATTGAAGTGCCCGCACTAGACGATGCCGAACTCACTGGCACACTGGCTTTTGTCGGTGACATTGTGAACCCGGCCACGCGTACGGTGATGGCACGCGCCAACATCAGCAATGAAAAAATGCTGTTAAAACCTGACATGCTGATTACGATTCTGCTCGAGGCAAAACCTGAAAAAGTCATTGCTATCCCCGCTACTGCAGTGGTGCGTGAAAACAATGCTGACCATGTGTTTGTACAAACCTTAAAGCCAACGCAATATAAATTGCTGCCAATCACACTGGGCCGGACTTACCAGGGCCATAGAGAAGTGCTGCAAGGCTTGCAACCCGGTGATCAAATCGTGCTCGATGGCGCGTTTCATGTCAACAATGAACGCAAGCGCAAAGAAATGGAGTAAAGCATGATTGAATCCCTCATTAGAGGCGCGCTCAAGCAGCGCCTAATTGTGCTGGTATTGGCTGTAGGGCTGATTCTTGCAGGCTTGTTTGCAGTGAATAAACTGTCGGTAGATGCGTTTCCTGACGTCACCAATGTACAGGTGATGATTGCCACGCAGGCCACCGGCAAGTCGCCTGAAGAAGTCGAACGCTTTATTACCGTGCCGCTAGAAATCGCCATGACAGGCTTGCCTAGCCTGACAGAAATGCGCTCGGTCAATAAAAATGCCTTATCGCTGATCACACTGGTTTTTACCGACAGCACCGATGTTTATTTTGCGCGACAACTGGTGATGGAGCGCTTGATGGAGGTGATGGAGCGCATGCCGCAAGGGGTCACGCCGATTCTGGGGCCGGTCTCGACTGGCCTGGGTGAGGTGTACCAGTTCACACTGGATAAACCAGATGACGGCAAAAAAGAGTTAACGCAAGCTGACCTGACTGAGCGGCGCGCGATTCAGGACTGGGTGGTACGCCCATTATTGCGTGGGATTCCCGGCGTTGCCGAAATCAACTCGCAAGGCGGTTACGTCAAACAGTACCAGGTACTGGTTAACCCTGACCGCATGACACATTTCTCAATCAAACTCAAAGATGTGTATGAAGCGTTGGCGCGTAACAACGCTAACAGCGGCGGCGGCATTCTGCCACATTATGCCGAACAGTATCTGATTCGCGGCGTGGGCCTGGTGCAAAACCTGGACGACATCCGCAACATGGTGCTCAAGGAAGAAAACGGCATTCCCGTTTATGTCCGTGATGTGGCAGAAGTCACTATCGGCCACGAAGTCCGCGTCGGTGTCGTGCTCAAAAACGGCGACACGGAGTCTGTTGGCGGCATTGTCATTATGATGCGTGGCGGCAACGCCAAAGAGGTGGTCAGCCGCATCAAAGCCCGCGTTGAAGAAATCAACAGTAAAGGCATGCTGCCACATGGCCTGCAAATTGTACCTTACTACGACCGTAGCGAACTGGTGGATGCTGCCCTGCACACGGTGACCAAAGTGCTGATTGAAGGCATTATTCTGGTGATTGTGATTTTGTTCCTGTTCTTGGGCGATGTCCGCTCCAGCCTGATTGTGGTCGGCACCTTGATTCTGACACCGCTGATTACGTTTATGGTGATGAATCACTACGGTATTTCTGCCAATCTGATGTCATTGGGCGGGCTAGCAATCGCGATTGGCCTGATGGTCGATGGCTCGGTGGTCGTGGTTGAAAACACTTTTCACCATTTGGGTCACCGCAAAGACGAAAGCAGAATTCGCGTGGCGTTAGAAGCGGCCACCGAAGTCGCAACGCCGGTACTGTTTGGCGTAGGCATCATCATTTTGGTGTTCTTACCATTGATGACGCTGGAAGGCATGGAGGGCAAAATGTTTGCCCCATTGGCCTATACCATCGCCATTGCGCTGTTTGTGTCTCTGGTATTGTCACTCACGCTAACGCCTGCCCTGTGCTCATACATGCTCAAAGGCGGCAGTGGTGATGACACCCGACTGATACAGGCGATCAAACGCCCTTATCTTTCAGCACTAAACTGGGTGCTCGACAATGAGAAAAAAACCATTTTAGCCTCCGCACTGGTATTTGTTGGCACGATTGGGCTGTTTCCACTGCTGGGTACTTCATTTATCCCAGAAATGAAAGAAGGCTCCATTGTGCCGGGCATTAACCGTGTGCCCAATATCTCGCTTGAGGAATCCATGAAAATGGAGAGTAAAGCGATGAAGCTGATTATGGAGCAAGTGCCTGGCGTCAAATCGGCAATCTCAGGCCTGGGCCGTGGTGAAAGCCCGGCAGATGCGCAAGCACAAAACGAGTCTACACCTATCATCAGCCTCAAGCCGCGGGCAGAATGGCCTGAAGGCTGGTCGCAGGATGACATCGCAGAAAAAATGCGCGTGGTGCTGGAAAAATACATTCCGGGTGTACAAATCATCATGGCACAGCCGATTTCTGACCGTGTTGATGAACTGCTAACAGGCGTGCGTGCAGATGTGGCGGTCAAAATCTTTGGTGAAGACCTGGATGCGCTCAAGCAAAAAGCGGATGAAATCGCCAAAATTGCCGGTTCGGTAAAAGGCGCGACTGAAATCAAGGTGGAGAAAGTGTCAGGCCAACAATACCTGAATATCACCATCGACCGTCAGGCGATTGCCCGTCATGGCATCAATGCGTCAGATGTGCATGACGTGATTGAAACCGCGATTGGCGGCAAGATTGCCACCGAGATTTTTGAAGGCCAACGCCGCTTCTCAGCTGCCGTCCGTTACCCGGAAGCTTTCCGTAATAACGAAGAGGCGATCCGCAACATTATGCTGACCTCACCCAATGGCTCACGCGTTGCACTCGAAGACCTGGCGGAGATTGAAATCAAGGATGGCCCGGCACAAATCAGCCGTGAATTGGCCAAACGCCGCATCGTGATTGGCGTCAACGTCAAAGACCGTGATCTGGGTGGCTTTGTCGCTGAGCTGCAACAGGTATTAGGACAAAAACTGCAGTTGCCTGATGGCTATTATTTGGAGTACGGTGGCCAGTTCCAGAACATGGAGCGCGCCATGGGCCATTTGATGATCATTATCCCGGTCACCGTTGCAGCTATCTTCTTCCTGCTGTTCTTGCTGTTTCAGTCGTTGCGTTTTGCCACCATGATTATTTTGGTGCTGCCATTTGCCTCAATTGGTGGCGTGATCGCCCTGTTTGTGACAGGAGAATATTTGTCGGTGCCGGCGTCAGTAGGTTTTATTGCCTTATGGGGCATTGCCGTGCTGAATGCGGTGGTGTTGGTGTCTTATATCCGCACGCTGCGTGAAGAAGGCCTGAGTCAGTTGGAAGCGATCCGCAAAGGCTGCGCCCAGCGTTTTAGGCCGGTGATGATGACCGCCACCGTGGCCATGCTGGGGCTGGTGCCATTCTTGTTTGCCACTGGCCCTGGTGCCGAAGTGCAACGGCCATTAGCCATTGTGGTGATTGGCGGCTTGATTACGTCTACCCTGCTCACCCTGATTGTGGTGCCCACACTCTATCGTAAGTTTGAAGAAAGTAAGATAGAGGCATAATGCCGACCTAGTGAGTCTATGCACATAAGGATACTTTTATGAAAGAAATTAAAGCAGTCATACAACCAGCGAGATTGGCAAAAATACGCTCAGCGCTGCGCAATATCAAAGGCTTTCCCGGCATGTCGGTCAACAAGGTAGAGGGCTGCGGCCAGCACTTGCAAAAGCCCAGCATCGGCGTCAGGGAAGAGCTGACCGACTATAGCCCCAAAGTGTACCTTTACATGGTGGTGCCGGATGACCTGGTAGAGGGCGTGTTACAAATCATCGTCGAAGTGGCGCATACCGGCAATATCGGTGATGGTATTGTCTGGGTCACGCCGGTCGAACGCATGATCCGTTTATCTGAACAGATTATGGTTTTGGATTAAATAGCTATAACGAACGCCAGTCCAGCCCTGTTTGCTGGCTGGCGATTTGCACCCAGTCATGGGCGCAATTTAACACCTCACTCAACGCCTGCTGTGCTAATGCAGGCGTATTATTTTTTTCGCTTAAATGTGCAGCTACCAATTGGGTTAGCCTGCTGTTATCCAACTGACTCAGCAATTGCGCACTCGATTGATTATCCAGATGCCCCAACCAGCCGCCCACGCGCTTTTTAAGTGAATGCGCATACGGGCCAGTGCGCAACATATTGAGGTCGTGATTACACTCCAGCAGCAAACCATCACAGCCTTGCAGCATGCTCACAATATGTGGTGTGACGCTGCCCACATCCGTCAACACGCCCAACTTGCGTGCACCATCGCCAAACACAAATTGCGCAGGCTCACGCGCATCGTGCGGCACCGGATAAGGCTTTACCTCAATGGCTTGCAATGCAAAGGTGGTATGCGCATCAATAATGTTAATCGTGATAGATTGTGTTGGCAGGTAGCGCTGGCACATGCTGTAAGTGCCATGCGTGAGCCAGACTGGAATCTGGTAACGGGCTGCTAGCTTAAACGCGCCGCGGGCATGGTCGTCATGTTCGTGCGTGACCAGTATCCCCGCCAGTTGCTCCGGTTGCAGGTTCAAGCGTGCCAGGCGGTGCACGGTTTCCTTGACACTAAAGCCGCAGTCAAGCAAAAGCCGGGTTTCCCCGGCTTCTACCACAGTGGCATTACCTGCGCTGCCACTGCCTAATGATGCAAATCGCACACTTAGTCCCGATTATTTCAGCTGTTCATAAAGCAATGAAATAATCCGGTTGGCGGTGGTCGACGTGTTACGTTTGTTGTCAGAGGTCAACACATACACATCGGTGGTGTCATCTGCATTTTCCAGCACCTGAATATGGTATTGCTTGCTCGATTTGTCGCCGTCAGACGTGCCTTTCCAAAACCTGGTTTTATCGCCTGGTTTGACTTCAGAAGGTGTCGCCGCTTTTTCATCCTCATCACTACCCCAGAATTTCAGGCGCTCCAGCAAGCCTTTCTTCTGTTTGATCGGGTCTTCTGCATCAGTATCGGCATAGCGTACATAAAAGATGCCTTCAGAACGGTTTTTATCTTCAGTGACAAAACCAATACGATCCAGCGCCAAGCCCACACGGCGCCAGGCACGGTCAAACGGCTCGTTCAGCTTTAAAGTCACGCTCTGGTCAGACTCTTTAAGCACGTCTGCACGTTTGTCAGAAGCCGCTTGCGTCATCACCTGGTCGGCTTTTTGCTCATCCAGACCCAATTTCACCATCATACGGCGTAGTAATTCGGCATCGAGGTCAGCGTCAAACTCTTGTCCGGCATTGTTTTTATTATCAGCAGCGTTGGCACGATAGCCGGTATCAATCTTACCCAATTGCGTATTGACGTAATTCTTACCGTCATCCGGTGCACCTGCCACCGTACGATGCGTCATATAAATTTCGGTCGTACCGTCTTTTTCCCCACGCTCCAGGCGCGTACGGAATTTACGTCTGTCAGCAAAACCAGACAACTTGTCTAGCCAGGCATCAAACTTTTCGCCATAACCACGGTTATCTTCTTTGAGCTTAATCACATCCGACTGCAACCATTCGGTTTCAATCACACCTAGCTCAGGGTTTTCTACCTTGACTGCAAAGCCTTGGTCCAGCCAAAAATCGCGCACGACAGGCCAGATTTTTTCAGCGGGCTCATTCACCACCAGCCAGCGCTGTTGTCCAGCCTTGACCATACGCACATTCTTCATATCGGCCAGTACCGGCTGCGGGCCGTTCTGCTCTTGCACTTCCTGATTTTGGCTATAAGCAGAATAGCTGGTGCTGCCCGGCACATTATAAGTGCTGCTGGTGCGAACCGCTGTCAGGTCTGGCGGCACTTCCAGTGGCTTGGAGCGGCCTGCCCCTTTGTAATCAGAGCTGTTATTCATAAACGGGATAGAATCGCACGCCGTCAGCGCCGTCACCAGGCTGGCCAGCACGGCCCGTTGTAACCAAACATGATTCATGTATTTCACTTATTTCACCCTAAATTAGTCTTAGCGCAATCAAGCGGCAATCTCAGCCTGCTTCATGGCACTGCGTAATACTTCATGGTATTGGCTGGACAAATTCACCAGCGGCAAACGAATGCCAGTGGCAATCAAGCCCATTTGCTGTAATACCCACTTCACCGGAATTGGATTCGCCTCTACAAACAATTTTTGATGCAGGGCAAACAACTTGGCATTCGCCGCCTTGGCCGCAGCGATGTCACCATTCAAGGCATGCACGCACATCTCGTGCATGAGTTGCGGCGCCACATTGGCAGTGACTGAAATCACGCCTTTGCCGCCCAGCAACATCAAGGCCAGTGCCGTCGCATCATCACCGCTATACACCGCAAACTCGGCCGGCACACGCAACAGCAAGTCTGTGCCGCGCTCAATACCACCCGTGGCATCTTTAATGCCCACAATATTAGGCACCTGCGCCAAACGCAATACGGTGTCATTGCTTAAATCGCAGCCGGTGCGGCCAGGCACATTGTATAAAATCTGGGGAATATCAACCGCGTCAGCCACCGCTTTAAAATGCTGATACAAGCCTTCCTGCGATGGCTTGTTGTAGTAAGGCGCCACCAGCAAACAGGCATCCGCACCCAGGCTTTTGGCTTTGGCGGTCAGTTCAATCGCCTCAGCGGTAGAATTAGCGCCAGTGCCAGCGATCACGGCAACACGCTTGGCCACATGCTCAATGGTTGTTTTGATTAGCAAGCAATGTTCGTCAACATTAACGGTAGGAGACTCGCCCGTCGTACCGACAATGACAATACCATCGGTACCAGCCTCGACATGAAAATCGATCAGCTTTTTGAGCGCGTCCAGGTCCAAACGACCATCTTCAAACATCGGGGTTACAATTGCGACCAAACTGCCCGTAAACATACCTAGCGCCATTCAATAATAAAGCGAATATTTTAACTGATTATGCGCCTGAACGCCAAAGAACCCGCGGACAAGGCAGACAAGGCCTGCCAGCCCGTCGCCAAACGCGGTTTCGGTTATAATAAGCGCCTTTGCAACAGGGATTAAATAACGCTTTTTGCTGTGATGACATGCAGACTATTAGCCCACACAAGCAGGCGCTCGCCGACGTGAATGCTGATGCGCAAGCAACCAGGCACGGCCTCGAGGCACTGATTGTGCAAATTGATGCACTGCTGCCACAAACCCAGTGTCGCCAATGTGGCTATGAGGGTTGCAAACCTTATGCCACCGCCATTGCCGCGGGCGAGGCTGATATTAACCAGTGCCCGCCAGGCGGTGAACCTGGCTTGCACGCCCTGGCAGACTTACTGCAGCGCCCCTATCAAGCACTAAACCTAGCGCATGGCATCACCAAAGCCAAGGCCGTGGCCATCATTGATGAAGCAACATGCATCGGCTGCACGCTGTGCATTAACGCGTGCCCGGTCGATGCCATTCTCGGCGCCTCCAAATACATGCATACAGTCATCAGCCAGGAATGCACCGGCTGTGAGTTATGCCTACCCCCCTGCCCGGTGGATTGTATTAGTATGCAAACGGTAGAGGGTCGCGCGCTTGCCATGAACACTGCAGAAGCTGATCTGGCGAGAAACCGCCACCAGCAGCGTCTCAGCCGGCAAGCGCTTGAAAAACACCACAAAGCCCAAACCTATAGCAAGCGCTCACCTGCGCCAGGCGCCACAACCGCGCGAACGACAGCAGAGCCAATGACAGCAGAGCCAATGACAGCCGAACAAACCACCACAGACGCCATTAAAAAAGCCGCCATTGCCGCGGCGATGGCGCGTGTAAAAGCGCAAAAAGCAGATCAAACGTGACTAAGCAGATGAAGCCTTTGTAATGAATGCCCAAAAAAGACTGGCGATTTTCGAGAGGTTGGCGCAAGCCATCCCCAACCCCACCACAGAGCTTGAGCACAGCTCGACGTTTGAATTACTGATTGCAGTGATTTTATCGGCTCAAGCCACCGACAAAGGCGTGAATATCGCCACCCGAAAACTGTTTAAAGTGGCCAACACACCACAAGCCATATTGGACTTAGGCCTGGAAGGGCTCGAAAGCTACATTAAAACCATAGGCCTCTATCACGCCAAAGCCAACAACGTGCTCAAATGCTGCCAGCAGCTGATTAGCCTGCATGACGCTGAAGTCCCTGACAATCGTGCAGCGCTGGAGGCACTGGCCGGGGTCGGCCGCAAAACGGCCAACGTCATTCTCAACACAGCATTTGGCCAACCCACTATTGCCGTCGACACACATTTGTTCCGCGTCGGCAACCGTACCAGACTGGCGCCCGGCAAAAATGTGCTTGAGGTCGAGCAACGGTTTTTAAGCACCACCCCCAAGCAGTTTTTGCAAGATGCCCATCACCTGCTGATTTTGCATGGCCGTTATACCTGCACCGCCCGCAACCCCAAATGCGGCGAATGTTGCATCGCCGATTTATGCGAATTTAAAGACAAGCAAATACATCCGGTGCAACCACCGGCAGAGAGTTAATCATGGCCTTATTCAACCCGAGCCGCGACGAAGTGCGCCAGTTTTTCTTTGACGCCTGGGCCAAGTTTAAACAGAAACAAAGCACACTGACCGACCTCGAAAAAATGGCGGTAGGCATTATGCATATGCACCCGGAATACCATGTGATTCTGGACCAGCCCGAACACTATCTGGCACAAGCCTATTACCCGGAAATGGGCGAAACCAACCCGTTTTTACACATGAGCTTGCACCTTTCCATTCAAGAGCAAATCAGTATTAACCAGCCCATCGGCATCACCCAGGCCTACGGCAAACTATGCACGCGTTTTCAGCAAGAGCATGAAGCACAACATGCCTTACTAGAATGCCTGGCCGAAACCATCTGGCTGGCGCAACGCAATCAAACCGGGCTGGATGCCGCGCATTACCTGCAACTGATAGAACAACGGGCGGGGATTGAGCCTACGGCCTAAACACCGGCGGCAAAAGGCTGGTCGCGTTAGAAGCTTTACTTCACCTCAACACACACCTCTGAGCATGCACGTAATGGGCGGCGAACATATTGGAATGCAAGTGATGTCCTTGCCAAGGCCCTGGCGATTGCGCACCATTTAATCTGTGCGCTTATTTTGTAATGCCACCCAATGTGAAATCAGTGTCAAGCCAACGGCTAACAATGTGGGCCCCAGAAAAATACCAATGAAGCCAAAGGCGAGCGCGCCACCCAGCACGCCTAACACTACCAGCAACATGGGCAAATGTGAAGAGTGGCTGATGAGAATTGGCTTGACCACATTATCAACGCTACTAATCGCGAGTAGCCCGTAAAGACCTAAAAATATCGCCCAGCCATGATCACCCTGGTTAAATAACCAAAGTGCAGCGCTGCCCCAGACCAAAGGCGGCCCAACCGGGACCACAGATAAAAAGAAGGTTGCTAAAGCCAACAGTAACGGCATCGGCGCGCCTGCCAGCCAAAAACCAAACAGGGCGACGGTTGATTGCGCAACAGCAGTGCCAAATATGCCCAGCATCACGCCTTTGACGGTCATGCAGGACAACTGCAACATCTCTTCCCCCAATGCCCCGCCCAGCCTTCTGACCATGGCAATGACACTGCGTGCCAGTCGTGCGCCATCGCGATAGAAAAAGAAAGCAATAAACACGACGAATACTAATTGCAGAAAGCCGCCCATGACTAACTGAATAGCGCCCAATAAGTATTTACGCAATGGCTCGGCATACTGGCTCGTCAGCCGCATCAATTCTTCGTGGCTCACAAATGCGCGTTGCCACGACTCAGCGAGCTGTCTGCCCACAATAGGGATGTTCTCTACCCATTGCGGCGCGGTGGCGGGCAGGCTTTGCATGATTTTGCGGGCTTCACCTAACAACACAGTGGCTGAATCGGCTAGGTTCACGGCGAGATAGGCCATGGGTAAAATTAATGCGAGCAGTAAGAATAAGGTCATGATCACGGCAGCTAATGCATCCCGCTGCCCCAACATTAACCAGATACGCTGATAGAGCGGCCAGGTAAACACGCAGATCACGGCTGCAAAGAGCATGGCCGCCATAAAAGGATGCAAAACGAACACGCAGCCAATAATCAATAAGGCAATCAGGGAGATACGGGCGATCTGGTTAGTGTTAATCATGTATAGCCTGGCTCATTTATTCACTCACTGGATTATCTCGCAGGATGTTGTGTTGTTGGCAAACTTTATGCGCGTATGGTGAGACGACACGATGTGGCCTGTTTGACTAGGCCTCATGCAAGCAGAAAACCCTAAATTCCATGGCTCAAATATTCCGTCTTGCTGCAAACTATGCTTCAATAGCCAGCATGGCAGCTAACCCGCACGACTGGCTCAATGAGCATGGCAATTACTTATATCGTTTTGCACTGACGCGACTGCGTGACCCGCATCTGGCGGAAGACGTTGTTCAAGAAACCTTGCTGGCAGCGATTAAAAATCCCAACTATGCACAACAATCCAGCCCACGTACCTGGTTAACCGGGATACTTAAACACAAAATTATCGACTGCATGCGTAAGCAGATCCGTGAAACGCCCGCCTCTGAGCTCATGACTGAAGAGGATGCCAATATGGACGAGTTTTTTGACGCCACTGGGCATTGGGCAGAAAAACCGCAAGCATGGGACGTCCCGCAAGACGCCCTGCAGCAAAAACAGTTTTTACAGGTATTACAGCAATGTATGGACCGTTTACCGCAGAAACTGGCCACCATTTTCTCCATGCGTGACGTTGACGATATGGACAACGAAGAAATTTGTAAGGCACTGGCGATTACGGCGACCAATGCTTGGGTCATGTTATACCGGGCCAGAATGGGGCTGCGGAAATGTCTGGAAATACATTGGTAAACGCGGTGGAGTCAATATGTTGAATTGCAAACAAACCAGCGTGCTGGTCTCGCAATCACTTGACCGCCGGTTAACCTGGCGTGAAAGGATGGCAGTCCGCATGCACCTGTGGATATGTGTCTATTGCCGACGCTTTACACAACAGCTCAACTTGATTCGGCGCATGATGCAGGCTTGGCAGCAACAAGCGACCGATCAGAGCGAGCTTGCGTTATCACAAGCGGCACGGGAGCGCATTGCGCAACAATTGGACCAGTTTTACTGATGTCCGCTTTTAAACCCTGTTTTAAAAAGGAACTAACATGACAACACATAAATTGGCAGTAATGACTGGCGCAGTTGCTTTAACAATTGCAGCGACGGCGGCCCATGCAGGTAGCAACCCGTTTGAATTAAAAAGCCTGGGCCAGGGCTACCAAGTGGCAGATGCGACAGACAGCAAAGCCAAAGACGGTAAATGTAGCAGCGGAAAATGTGGCGCAAACAAGCAAAAAATGAAAGAAGGCAGCTGTTCAGCCGAAAAAATGAAGGAAGGTTCTTGTCATCACGACAAAGCCAAAGAGGGCTCTTGCTCAGCAGACAAAATGAAGGAAGGCAGTTGCTCGGCTGAGAAAATGAAAGAAGGCGCTTGCCACGCCAACAAGTAATCGTTTGCGGGCGTCTTCATGGCACAGCTAGCAGAGATTCACGGGGCAGGCCTGGGGCTAAAGCGGGAACTGCTGCCCCAGTTGATGCAGCAACACGGGCAAGCCTTGCTCGCACAGTTGCAGTTTCTAGAAATTGCGCCCGAAAACTGGCTTCAGGCCGGGGGTAAATATGCCGTCGAACTGGATTGGCTGGCTCAACGCTATCCGATCGCGTGCCATGGTTTATGTTTGTCTTTGGGCGGGCCAGACCCGCTCAATGTCGGCTTTCTCAAACAGGTCAAACAGTTTTTGGCCGATTTTGAAATCCCGCTCTATACCGAACATTTAAGCTATTGCAGCGACATTGCCAATGGCTATATTTACGACTTGCTGCCCATCCCTTTTACTGAAGAAGCGGTAAACTATGTGGCGCAACGCATCCGTCAAACCCAAGATATTCTGCAACGCCGCATTGCGGTAGAAAACACGTCTTTTTACCTGGCCGCGCCAATCTCAGACATGGATGAGATCACTTTTATCAATGCGGTGCTGACAGAGGCAGACTGTGACTTGCATCTTGATATTAATAATGTCTATGTGAATAGCGTCAACTTTGGCTTTGACCCTGCTACGTTTCTGGCCAGTATTCCGGCCGAACGTATTGTGTACGGCCATATGGCAGGCCACCTGCAAGTAGCGCCCGACTTATTGGTTGATACACACGGCGAGGCCATTATTGACCCGGTATGGCAGTTGCTCGAGCATGCCTACCGCACGCTTGGCATGTTCCCCACCCTGCTGGAGCGTGACAGCAATATGCCGCCGCTACCGGCCCTGATGCAAGAGGTTGATCGCATCGCGGCATTACAACAACAGGCACTGCAAAAGTCCGCACAAGCCGTGCACAAGGTCGCCTGATGCGTTCGTTTCAAGCCTACCAAACGGCGTTTACGGCGCACTTGCGCCACCCGGCGCAGCATGCCAAACCTGCCGGGGTGAACGCGCAACGCATGCGCATCTACCGTGAAATCGTCTTTAACAACTTTTTAGCCAGTGTCAGCGCCTGCTTTCCGGTGTTGCACGATATTTTAGGTAAACGCCGCTTTAGCAAACTGGTGCGCCAATGCTTTTTTTCCCAGCATTTTGGCAGCCCCTTATTTGCTGACATCCCTAAAACCTTTGTTGATTTTTTGCAAACGCTGGCGCTGGCCAACCTGGAGTTACCGGCTTTTACAGCACAACTGGCACATTACGAATGGGTAGAACTGGCCCTGAGCCAACAAGTAGAGCCTGCACCACAGGAGTCACGCGCTGAGCCGATCACAAATGCCCACGCGCTAAGCCACTTTGTGGTGCGGCTGCCAGTAACACACCGCTTATTGCAGTATGACTTTGCAGTGCAACAGCTGTCTAAAAAAAACCGCCATATGAGGCCCATCGCCACGTATCTACTGGTTTATCGCACACCTGCGTTTCAGGTAAGGTTTATGTTGTTAAATGCCGTCACCTATCAACTATTGCAGCAATTACAAACGCACACCGCCACCTCACAGGCACACCTTCACCAGCTGTCGCAAGCCATGCCGCAATTAGCGGCCGACACCGTCATCAGTTTTGGCCTGGAAACCTTGTATACGCTTTACCAGCAACAGGCGCTTATTGTAGAAAGCACGACGATTACGGCGCGCTCAACGGCATTTTAAATCGCATCACGCTTTACAGCTGGCCGTGCACAGCAGAGAAATCGCACCAGACTTGTCGTAAAAACAACTTTTTCATCAAAAACCATACACTGACAAGGGAATTTTTATCGCGATAAACATCACGAAGCCTTGTTATTGATAGGAAGCTGGTAAAATGAATATATAAAATATTTACATTAAATTAATCATGCAAAACTCACTCGCAAAAGAAGCTTTAAAACAATTTCGAATTATTTTTGGCACCGTCAGACAACACTTTAGAGAAATTGAAGCTTCGTGCGGTATCTCTGGTTCACAATTATGGCTGCTGCATGAAATCGCCACCCACCCTGAGTTAGGTGTCTCCCGCTTGGCAGAAAACCTTGCCATTCACCAATCGACCTGTAGCCTGCTGGTAGAAAAACTGGTCAAAAAACACCTGGTTGAAAAGCAGCGCTTGAGCCAAGACCAGCGTAAAGTAGGCCTGATTGTGACAGAAGCAGGCCATGCGGTACTGGCCAAAGCACCAAAGCCTGTCGATGGCATTTTGCCGCAAGTGCTAGCTACCCTGGACACAGACTCTTTACAAAACTTAAATGTTTCACTCAAAATGGTGATTGGTAAACTCGATGCACAATCGAATAACCTTGGCAATCAACCACTGGCAGATTTATAGCCAACAGGCACAGCGTTTAACGTAAAAAAGTCGGCAATTGCCGACTTTTTTATAGGGTGGATCTTAATTTTAATCGCTACTCGCCAAATACTGCAGACTCTCGTGCCGCAGCCAATTTAACAATCTCGGCTTTACCAGCGTTATCCAACTCCCACCATTGCCGGATTTCATCTATGGTTCTAAAGCAACCCTGACAAAAACCGTTGCCATCATCAATGCTGCACACCCCGACACATGGGGAGGCAATTTCTTGGTCAGACATATTGAAATCCCTTTCTTGCTGGCCTAGCTCAATGCGCCATGACAGTTTTTAAAGCGCTTACCCGAGCCGCATGGGCAAGGATCATTACGACCCACGCGCACGCCTTCTGGCAGGTCCTGCGCAGCTTCACCACTGTTGGTTAACGCTGAATCATAATCGGTATGCTGATATTGCAAGTTACCGACATCGGTGGCACGCATCGCCTCTTCAGCACGGCGCTCCTCCTCTTCCAGCTCTTCGCGAGAGCGCACTTGTACCTGCATGGTGATCTTGGTCACTTCACTCTTGACGGTATTCAGCAATGACTCAAACAGCTCAAATGCTTCGCGCTTGTATTCCTGTTTTGGATTTTTTTGCGCATAGGAGCGTAAATGGATACCCTGACGTAAATGATCCAACGCCGCCAAGTGCTCGCGCCAATGATTGTCCAGGCTTTGCAACATGACCGCGCGCTCAAAATTACGCATATTGTCGTTGCCCGCCATGGTCTCTTTTGAGCCATAGCTCTCATTCGCCGCGTTCATAATGCGCTCACGCAAGGTTTCTTCGTGCAAGTCAGGGTTGCTTTCCAGCCATTCGCCAACCGGCAAGCGCGTACTCAGCTCATCTTGCAAGGCTTGCTCCAGTGCAGGCACCTCCCACTGCTCTTCAACACTGCCAGGCGGAATATACGTATTAAACAGGCTGTTGATCACATCTTCACGCATGGCGCGAATGGTCTGGCCAACATCGACTGACTCTAGCAGCTCATTCCGCTGTTCGTAAATCACCTTGCGCTGGTCGTTAGACACATCATCATATTCCAGCAACTGTTTACGGATATCGAAGTTACGGCCTTCTACCTTGCGCTGGGCGTTTTCAATCGCTCGCGTCACCATAGCATGCTCAATGGCTTCGCCTTCCGGCATATTGAGACGGGTCATGATTGCCGCCACACGCTCACCAGAGAAAATACGCAGTAATTGATCTTCTAGTGATAAGTAAAAACGGCTAGAGCCCGGGTCACCCTGACGGCCAGAACGACCGCGCAACTGGTTGTCGACACGACGTGACTCATGGCGCTCAGTACCGATAATATGCAAGCCACCAGCAGCCAGCACCGCATCGTGGCGCTGCTGCCACTCCGCTTTAAGTTGCGCAATTTTGCTGTCTTTATCTGCGTCACTCAAATTGGCATCGTGACGAATCGCGTGAATCTCACCTTCTGAATTACCACCCAGCACAATATCGGTACCACGACCGGCCATATTGGTCGCAATCGTGATCATGCCAGGACGGCCCGCTTCGGCCACGATGGTGGCTTCGCGCTCATGCTGCTTGGCATTTAACACCTGATGCTCAAGTTTGGCTTGCGTAAGCAGTTGCGAGATCAGCTCAGAGTTTTCAATGGAAGTGGTGCCGACCAAGACTGGCTGGCCTTTGGCTTGGCATTGCTTGATATCTTCAATCACTGCCTTGTACTTTTCCATGCCGGTGCGATACACCTTATCCATCGCATCCAACCGCTGCACAGGTCTGTGCGTCGGAATCACTACCGTTTCCAGTGCATAGATCTGGTTAAACTCATACGCCTCGGTGTCTGCCGTACCAGTCATGCCGCTCAGTTTTTGATACATGCGGAAGTAGTTCTGGAACGTAATTGACGCCAGCGTCTGGTTTTCTTTTTGAATTGCCACGCCTTCTTTGGCTTCAACGGCCTGATGCAAACCGTCTGACCAGCGGCGACCCGGCATCATACGGCCAGAAAACTCATCCACGATGACGATTTCATTGTTGCGCACCACATAATGCTGATCGCGGTGATAGAGGTTTTGCGCACGCAGAGACGCATACAAATGATGCACCAGCGTGATGTTGGCTGGCTCATACAAGCTAGAACCGGCCGTCAGCAAACCCGTTTGTTCAAGCAGTTGCTCAGCATGCTCGTGCCCTGCTTCGCTCATGGTCACGCTTTGTGCTTTTTCGTCGACCCAAAAATCGCCTTCACCGTCTTCAACTTGCTGGCGAACCAGTTGTTTGGCCACTTCATTAATCGCACCATACAAATCAACGCTGTGCTCGGCCTGGCCAGAAATAATCAGCGGCGTACGCGCTTCATCAATCAGAATCGAGTCGACTTCATCCACCAGCGCATAATGCAAAGGACGCTGTACGCGCTCGTCTTTGCTGAACACCATGTTGTCACGCAGGTAGTCAAAGCCAAATTCGTTATTGGTGCCGTAGGTGATGTCAGACGCATAGGCTTGCTGCTTGGCGTCATGCGGCATTTGCGACAGGTTGATACCAACACTCAAACCCAAAAAGTTATAGAGTTGCCCCATCCACTCCGCATCACGCTTGGCCAGGTAATCATTGACCGTCACCACATGCACGCCTCTGCCGGTCAATGCATTCAAATAGGTTGGCAAGGTAGCCACCAGGGTTTTACCCTCGCCGGTACGCATTTCGGCAATCTTGCCCGCATTCAGCACCATACCGCCAATCAACTGCACATCAAAGTGGCGCATGCCCAAAGCACGCTTACTGCCCTCGCGCACCACGGCAAAGGCCTCGGGCAACAATTGCTCCAGAGACTCGCCATTGGCGTAACGCTGCTTAAACTCCTCGGTTTTTGCACGCAGCTGCTCGTCACTCAAAGTCTGAGTAGCGGGTTCTAATGCATTGATTTGTTTGACGGTTTGCTGATATTGCTTGACCAGCCGATCATTACGGCTGCCAAAAACTTTTTTAAACAACGAGGCTAACATGAGTCACACCGATTTCCGCATGCGCGGCGTTAAATTGGAATAAACCGAGATTGTATAAGATATAGAGGGCGGTTGTCTCAATTATTGCATGTGAGCAACCATACCCCTGGTCATGGACGACATTGATTGATTGATCTCAGGAGTGACTTCTGAGGTATTCACGTGGGTCGAGCGGGTTGCCATTGAGGCGAATTTCATAGTGCAAATGCGGGCCGGTAGAGCGGCCGGTGCTGCCAATCAAGGCGATTTTTTGCCCTTTCATCACCCGCTCACCAGACTTCACCAGCAACCTGGAATTGTGCGCATAGCGGGTTTCCAGGCCTGATCCATGGTCAATTTTGAGCAAGTTGCCATAATCTGGCGTTTGCACCGCCGTGGTCACAATCCCATCGGCAGCAGCATAAACCGGCATGCCGACCGAGGCCGGAAAGTCCAACCCTTCATGAAACGCACGGTGCCCATTTAAAGGGTCAATGCGCCAACCATAACTGGATGAACTGTAAGCCGCAGCGACCGGGCTGCTATTAGGCAACATTTCGCGCAGCACACTCTTCTGCAACAATTTAGCCTCAATCTTGCCCTGATACTCATCACGAAAATCCAGGTCTGCCGACATTTGCTCAATGGTGGCTTTTAAGTCTTCTTCACTTAATGGAGAATCTTTCACCAACGGGCCGCCCTGCCCCGGCACGTCACTCTCAGGCACTTCATTCACCGGCGTACGCTCATTGATGGGCTCTGCGGTCGATTTAACCCCTGCTAGTTTGGACAAACGCTGATTCTGTGCATCCAGGCGCAAAATACGCGCCTGTAACTCACCAATTTGCTTGGCGTAGGCATCGAGATGATTTTGAGTAGACAACATGGCACCACGTAAATGCGGCGGCAACATCGCTTTTACGCCTTGCGACTTGATCACCTGTTGCGGCGTGATAAATAATAAGGTTAAGACAACCGGCACCAGGATCAGTGCCAACAGCAGGCCAGCGCTTTCAAACACGCCCAGCGTTTTGGGCTTGGCCATTTTTTCTGAAACAATAATGATATTAATCATGCTAAGAACTCTCGCTATTCACCGGCAGATTGATGGTCATCCAACGATCACGGCCCTGGTGGTGTACAATATTCAAGCATTCTGTGGACAATCCGCCATGTTCAAAATCAATCAGATTTTCAAGCATCATCACGATCTCAAGCCTCTGTTACAAGAAGCGGATGATAGGCAGCAATTACAGCAATGCTGGGCAGCAGTTGCCCCGGAACTCTCCAGGCTTTCGCATGTGCTGGCACTGCATGATGGCGCTTTAACGATTGCCGTGCAATCAGGCGCGGTGGCCAGCAGAATCAGGTTAATGGAAACCCAACTGTTGCAAAAAATCCGGGATTTTTGTCAAAATTCCAGGAAAATCAAAGGCTTAAACCTTAACGCAATTAAGGTCAAAGTGCAAGTAAAATCTCGCCCGCAAAGCAAGCATAAGCGCATCAAAGCCCCTTCAAATCACGCTTTAAACACGCTGGAAACCTATGCTAACGAGGCCAACAATCCAGCGTTGACAGCTGCGTTACGTCACTTTATTGATCAGCAACGTGACGATTAATCCCCCTGGTTTTTGCCTTCAAAAAACCGCTTAAAACGCGCTTGTAGACGCACTTTATTAGTGCAATAATGGCTCAACCTGTTACATTTCATTTACAAATTAAATAGCAGGTTTGCAAGCAGTCATCACGTTCAACGCAGTTTCATCAGGAACAGGAGAAGTCATGTCAGTTGCATTAATGTTAGCGCTAGGTGCTGCAGTGTTGGCGGTGCTTTATGGCGTAGTAATGAGTCAATGGATTTCAGGTTTACCCGCTGGCAATGCCCGCATGCAGGAGATTGCGGGAGCGATTCAGCAAGGGGCCGCTGCCTATTTGTCCAGACAATATAAAGCCATCGCCCTGGTCGGTATCATCCTCGCCATTTTAATCGGCGTATTTTTAAGCTTGCAAACAGCCATTGGTTTTGTCGTCGGCGCAGTGTTATCAGGGGCTTGCGGCTTTATCGGCATGAACGTGTCGGTGAAAGCCAATGTGCGCACCGCCCAAGCCGCTACCAATGGCATAGGCGCTGCGCTGGATGTCGCCTTTAAAGGGGGGGCGATTACCGGCATGCTGGTGGTCGGACTCGGGCTGCTGGGTGTGGCTGGCTTTTATATTTATTTGGGTGCAGAACAAGCCACTGATTTAAATCCGCTGATTGGCTTGGCCTTTGGTTCTTCTTTAATTTCTATTTTTGCCAGGCTGGGTGGTGGCATTTTCACCAAAGGCGCTGACGTGGGCGCTGACCTGGTCGGCAAGGTAGAAGCAGGCATCCCCGAAGACGACCCGCGCAACCCGGCAGTCATTGCTGATAACGTGGGTGACAATGTGGGCGACTGTGCCGGCATGGCCGCCGACCTGTTTGAAACCTACGCCGTAACACTCATCGCCACCATGGTGCTTGGCGGCCTGATGGCGGCCGAAGCCGGTGCCAACGGCGTGATTTACCCGTTATTGCTGGGTGCGGTGTCGATTATCGCTTCCATTATTGGCTGTTTCTTTGTCAAAGCATCGCCCGGCATGAAAAACGTCATGCCCGCGCTTTATAAAGGTCTGGCTGTGGCGGGCGTGCTATCGCTCATCGCGTTTTACTTTGTCACGCAATATGTGTTTCCACAAGGCTACACACATGGTGAAGTCACCGTTACCAGCCAGGCATTATTTGGCGCCTGTGCGGTAGGCCTGGTATTAACCGCAGCCCTGGTGTGGATCACTGAATATTACACCGGCACCGATTACGCGCCGGTCAAACACGTGGCGCAAGCCTCGACTACTGGCCACGCCACCAACATTATTGCAGGCATAGGCGTGTCCATGAAGTCGACCGCCTTGCCGGTGATTTCGGTCTGTATTGCTATTTACGTGTCGTTTCACCTGGCAGGCTTGTATGGGGTGGCGATTGCCGCCATGGCCATGCTAAGTATGGCGGGCATTGTGGTGGCGCTGGATGCATACGGCCCGATTACTGACAACGCAGGCGGTATCGCCGAAATGGCCGAATTGCCTAGCAGCGTCCGCGAGGTGACTGATCCGCTCGATGCAGTGGGTAATACCACCAAAGCCGTGACTAAAGGCTATGCCATCGGCTCTGCAGGCCTCGCATCGCTGGTATTGTTTGCTGACTATACGCACAAACTGGAAAGTGCAGGCATTACCGCCCGCTTTGACTTAAGCGACCCGCAAGTGATTATCGGCCTGTTTATTGGCGGCCTGATTCCATTTTTGTTTGCCGCGATGGCGATGGAAGCCGTCGGCCGTGCAGCAGGCAGCGTGGTGGAAGAAGTGCGCCGCCAGTTCCGCGAAATCAAAGGCATTATGGAGGGCACCGCCAAACCAGAATATGGTAAAGCGGTGGATATGCTGACCAGTGCGGCCATTAAAGAGATGATGCTGCCTTCATTGCTGCCGGTCGCGGCCCCCATTCTGGTTGGTTTATTTTTAGGCCCGGTCGCATTGGGTGGCTTGCTCATGGGCACCATTGTCACTGGCCTGTTCGTGGCCATTTCGATGTGTACTGGCGGCGGCGCCTGGGATAACGCCAAAAAATACATTGAAGATGGCCACCATGGCGGCAAAGGGTCAGATGCACACAAGGCAGCGGTAACCGGCGATACTGTGGGCGACCCTTACAAAGATACAGCTGGCCCGGCCGTGAATCCGTTAATTAAAATTATCAACATTGTGGCATTGCTGATCGTTCCTCTGTTGCACTAACAGCGGGTGTACCACAGCCAATAAAAAAGTCGGCCCAGGCCGACTTTTTTGTCACACGTCATGCAAATTAAAACGCGGGTTTCACTTCTAATGCATTGTAGCGCTCAACGCCATCCATGATTTCTGCATGAGCAGACTCAATGCCTTCCCAGCCTTCGATTTTCACCCATTTACCTTTGTCCAGGTCTTTATAGTGCTCAAAGAAGTGCGCAATCATGTCTAAACGCCAAGGAGACACATCGCTCAATGTTTTTTGATAAGCATACAAACCACAGACTTTTTCGATAGGCACCGCCAACACTTTGGCATCACCACCCGCTTCGTCTGTCATTTTCAGCATGCCCAATGCGCGGCAGCGTACTACGACCCCTGGCAATAAAGGCACAGGCGTAATCACCAGCACATCAACCGGGTCTCCGTCGTCACCCAACGTGTGTGGAATATAACCGTAGTTACATGGATATTGCATGGACGTACCCATGAAGCGATCCACAAACAGCGCGCCACTTTCTTTGTCGACTTCATATTTAACCGGGTCGCCGTTGGCCGGAATTTCGATAATGACGTTAAAGTCGTGCGGCAAATCTTTGCCGCTAGGCACCAAATTCAAAGACATCTTCTTAAACCCATTTCAACAAAAAAGCGCCATTATAGGCGAATAATATGAACATTTGACTGACAAACAGCACTATTTTTGATCCGGCACAACGGTCTCAGCATCGCGACAAGCCTGCCGCACCGCCACTGGCGTCAGCTTCAGCGCCAGGTACAGCAACAGTGGAATAATCACTAATTCATCCAGTTGGCCAATCACCGGAATAAAGTCAGGAATCAGATCAAACGGCAACACCAGATAAGCCAATGCCAGCCATAACAACGCTTTGGCCAGCCATGGTGTTTGCGGGTGCGCATGCAAGGCACGGTAAAACGCCACCTCCTGCTTAAAGCGGCTGGCCAATGTTGCCAGTTGCGCACGCAAACTCATAAGTAATTAATCTACCAGCAAGGTACGCCCGGTCAATTTGGCAAACGCTTCCATATACTTATCAGAAGTCCGTTGTGCAACGTCAGCTGGCAACTCAGGGCCAGGCGCCACTTTATTCCAGCCACAGCTTTCTAGCCAATCGCGCACATATTGCTTGTCATAACTCGGTGGATTACTGCCAATCTGATACTGGTCTGCCGGCCAGAAGCGTGAAGAATCAGGGGTTAATGCCTCGTCCATCACATGCAACACACCTTGTGCATCCACGCCAAACTCAAACTTGGTATCAGCAATAATAATGCCCTTGGTACGCGCATATTCTGCGGCGCGGGTATACAAGGCAATCGCCGCTTTTTCCACTTGCGCCGTCAGGTCTTTGCCAATGAGCGCCTCAACCTGGGCCACGCTGATATTTTCATCATGCTCGCCGACCGCCGCCTTGCTAGAAGGCGTAAATAAAGGCTTGGGTAATTGTTGTGCCAGTTGCAAGCCGCCCGGCAATGGAATCTCACACACCGTGCCGCTGGCTTTGTATTCTTTCCAGCCGCTACCCACTAAATAACCACGCACAATAGCCTCTAGCGGCAACGCTTTGAGCTTTTTCACTACCACGGCACGCCCTTTTACCTGCGCAACTTCGTCAGGTGCGACCACAGACTCAGGCGCAATACCGGTTAAATGATTAGGCACCACATCTTGCAGTTGCTCAAACCAGAAGTTGGCCATTTGCGTCAGCATCGCGCCTTTGTGCTCAATGCCGGTCGGCAAAATCACATCAAAAGCACTTAAGCGATCAGTACTCACCAGCAACATGGTGTGGGCGTCGATATCGTAAATATCACGCACCTTGCCCTGGTGCAGTTTTTTCAGGCTTTTGATGGAGGTTTCGAGCAAAGGCGCACGCATAATGTCTATCACACAAGTAAAAACAGCATTATAAATGCGCGACGCCCTTGCAGGCGAGTAAATTGTCTATCGCCGCACAACACGTGTCTATCAAGCAGCTTCGGCCACCTCGTCCATTGCTTCCGGCAGATCGGTCATCGACAATTTGGCATAGCTCACGTAACGGGTTAAGCGCAGCAAGTTACAGGTATAGCCATACTCGTTGTCATACCAGCCAATCAACTTAACAAAAGTCGGGTCCAGCATAATGCCCGCCCCGGCATCAAACACGCTGGCGGCCGGAAAGCCGCGAAAATCACTAGAGACCACCGCCTCTTCGGTATAGCCCAGCACGCCTTTTAAATCACGCTCTGACGCGTATTTCATCACGGCGCAAATCTCTTCGTAACTGGTTTTTTGCTGTAATTCAACGGTTAAATCGACCACTGACACGTCAGCCGAGGGGATGCGCATAGCCATGCCTGTGAGTTTTTTATTGAGCGCCGGAATCACCTTGCCCACCGCTTTGGCAGCCCCGGTGCTGGAAGGAATAATGTTTTCAAACACACCGCGCCCACCGCGCCAATCTTTATTAGACGTACCGTCTACCGTTTTTTGCGTGGCTGTCGCCGCATGAATGGTGGTCATTAGGCCACGCTTGACGCCAAAATGGTCATGCAGCACTTTCACGATGGGCGCCAGACCATTGGTGGTGCATGACGCCGCCGAGACAATATCTTCGCCGTGGTAATGATAGTGATTGACGCCATAAACATACATGGGCGTATCGTCTTTGCCAGGCGCAGATTGCACCACAATACGCGCGCCGCCAGCAATATGTGCCGCGCAAGTCTCCTGGGTCAAAAAAACGCCGGTGCATTCGATCACCACATCAACGGCTTCTTCTTTCCAGTCGATGTCTGCCGGTTTGCTATGCGCAGTGAGGCGGATTTTTTTGCCGTTCACCACCAAAAAATCGCCCTCTAACTGTGCATCATATGCCAGCCTGCCGTGCACCGAGTCATACTTGAGCATATACAACATGTGGTCGGGCGCTTCGATGCCGTTAATGGCGACGACCTCCATATCTTTAAACTCTGCCTGATTTAATGCGGCGCGCAGCACCATACGACCGATGCGGCCAAAGCCGTTAATACCCACCCGAATGCCCATTTTTGACTCCTTTGTCACTGGATAGGTAAAAACAAGCAATTTTGATGCTAATCTTCAACAATTAGCATTAGACAGGCGCTAAAGCCTTCAATAGAATAGAGTGAACCCTATTTAATGCTGCATGCAACTGACCATCGGAAATTTTGTGAATATCGCAGAACAGTTACTGAGTGGTATATTGGACACATTGCCACTGCAAATTGCAGTGATTGATGAGACCAGCAGCATTATTTACGTCAATCAGGCCTGGCGGTCATTTGGCCTGCTGTATGGCCTGGAGCTTAATACCGACTGGTTTGGCATCGCCTATCTGGATATCTGCCGCGCCAACGAAGACACCAACCAGCCGCTGTTGCTAGATGGCATTGAGCGCGTGCTCAGTGGCTCATTGGAAAACTTTAGCACTGACTATTTGTGTCACACGCCGACACAAGAACCCACCTGGCTGACCCTCAACCTGCAACCGATGCAAACCACACTGGCCGATGGTAAGTTATTTTTACTGTCGCTCACCAATATCACGCACCACAAGCAAACTGAAGACCGCATCTCGGCCCTCACGCTGACCGACCCTTTAACCGGGCTTGCCAATCGCCGTCGTCTTGAGCAATTTATGCGTGATGAATGGTCGCGCGCTATCCGTCATCAATCGAGCCTGAGTGTGATGATGGTTGATGCTGACCATTTTAAACAGTTAAACGACAGCATGGGGCATGGTGCGGGAGATGATTGCCTGCGCCAATTGGCAGGCATTTTGAAAAGATACAGCAACCGCCCGGGCGATCTGGCGGCGCGCTATGGTGGTGAAGAGTTCGTCCTGGTGCTGAGCCAAACCACACAGCAGGAAGCGGCGAAAATTGCCGAGCGCATCCGCCAAAAGGTGATGGCGCTCGATATACGCTTTGCTGGCCATCGCCTGATGACAGTCAGCATCGGTGTTGCCTCACTGGGCATTCAGCAATCGCAGTCACACAAAGAGCAGCATGCGCGTAACCAGTGGCTCAACTTTAGTGAAGACGGCAACTTGCTGATTGAACAAGCCGACAAAGCCTTGTATGTGGCAAAAAAACAAGGCCGCAACCGGGTAGAAGTCTACGATAAACATCATAGACTGACGGTGCCGCTATCCGTGTAGCGACCACCATCAGCCTGCGTGCGCCTTAAGCTGCGCGCTCTTCCAGAATAGCCACTGCTGGCAAAGTTTTGCCTTCTAAAAACTCTAAAAACGCCCCACCCGCAGTTGAAATATAAGACACTTTGTCGTAAATGTCATATTTCTGGATCGCGGCAATCGTGTCGCCGCCCCCTGCCAGCGTAAAGGCCTTGGTCTCGGCGATGGCTTTGGCAATGGTTTTGGTGCCATCACCAAACTGGTCAAACTCAAACACGCCTACCGGACCATTCCACACCACCGTGCCCGCTTTCATGATGATATCGACCAGCTCAGCCGTAGAGTGGGCGCCAATATCAAAAATCATCTCGTCTGCCGCGACGTCAGTGGCTGCTTTTTTAACCGCGGGCTCATTGGCATCAAACTGTTTGCCAACCACCACATCTTTGGCAATCGGCACACATGCACCACGTGCCTCCATTTTAGCCATCAGGCATTTGGCGGTGTCTACCAGGTCAGCTTCACATAAAGACTTACCGACCTCTTGGCCAGAGGCTTTTAAAAAGGTATTGGCAATGCCGCCGCCCACCACCAACTGGTCTACCTTGTCAGACAGGCTTTCGAGCACTGTCAACTTGGTTGAGACCTTAGAACCGCCAACAATCGCCACCAGCGGACGCGCAGGCGCCAGCAAGGCTTTGCTCAGCGCGTCGAGCTCATTGGTCAACAACAGCCCGGCGCAGGCCACCGGTGCAAATTTGGCAATGCCATGCGTAGAGGCTTCTGCACGGTGCGCAGTACCAAACGCATCCATCACAAACACATCGCACAATGCGGCATATTTTTTGGCTAACTCATCGTTGTTTTTCTTTTCGCCAACATTAAAGCGACAGTTTTCCAGCAAAATCAGCTGGCCATCTTGCATGGTTAAACTGTCTTCGGGTGCGTTTGGCGCCAGCCAGTTTTTGACCAGGCGCACCGGCTGACCCAACAACTTGCTCATCACATCGGCCACTGGTTTTAATGAGTTTTCTTCGCTGTAAACACCCTCTTCAGGACGCCCTAAATGCGACGTCACCATCACTTTGGCGCCCGCCTTTAATGCATATTCAATGGTGGGCATACTGGCCACAATTCTGGCATCACTGGTCACCACGCCATCTTTTACCGGCACGTTGAGGTCGGCACGAATAAACACACGCTTGCCACGCAAGTCGAGGTCGATCATTTTGATGAACTTCATGAAGCTCTCCCTTGAGCGGTCACCGCCGCTTGAATATAAACTGGTCAGGATAAGAATATCACTGAAAAAACAAACGGGGCATATAGCCCCGTGCATCATTAAGCAATGTGTTGAACCAGGCGCAGCAGGTTACAGGTATAGCCGTATTCGTTGTCGTACCAGCCGACCACTTTGACAAAGGTCGGGTCTAGCATAATGCCTGCATCCGCATCAAATACGCTGGCAGCGGCACTGCTACGAAAATCGCTGGAAACCACTTTTTCATTGGTAAACTCCAGCACACCTTTTAACGCACCATCAGCAGCTTGCTGCATGGCGGCACAAATCGCTTCATACGTCGTTTCGGTGTTGAGCTCTACCGTCAGGTCAACCACTGATACATCGGCTGATGGCACGCGCATGGCCATGCCGGTCAGCTTTTTGTTAAGCGATGGAATCACTTTACCAACGGCCTTGGCAGCACCGGTGCTGGAAGGAATAATGTTTTCAAACACACTACGGCCACCGCGCCAGTCTTTTTTAGAGGTACCATCTACCGTCAATTGTGAGGCTGTCGCGGCATGAATGGTGGTCATCAAGCCACGTTTGATACCGAAACTATCATGCAATACCTTGGCCAATGGCGCTAAACCATTAGTGGTGCAAGAGGCGGCAGAAATAATCGCTTCACCTGCATACTCGGTGTGGTTTACGCCAAACACAAACATTGGCGTGTCGTCTTTGCCTGGGGCGGATTGCACCACTTTTTTCGCGCCGCCACTAATATGCGGCTGGCAGTTGTCTTGTGTCAAAAAAGCGCCGGTAGATTCAATCACGATATCTGCCCCACCAATACGCCAGTCAATCTTGCTCGGGTCACGCTCCGCTGTTAAGTGAATAGGTTTGCCATTCACCACCAGCGCGCCATTGTCAGCCTCGACCTTGGCATTAAACCGGCCATGTACAGAGTCATACTTGAGCAAATACATCATGTATTCAACATCATACGAACTATTAATGGCCACGACTTCGATATTGCTAAACTCTGCTTGCTCAATCGCCGCACGCAACGCCATACGGCCAATTCGTCCAAACCCGTTAATGCCTACCTTGACTGACATATGTTCCCCAACATTGCTTAGAACTAAAACTCAGCATTTTAACCTAAACCACCTATACTGGACAGATTGTAAGTGTTTGATTTGATACACGACAAAGCAATAAAAGTCATTCAAACACGGCTGCATGCCTGCATGCAGCATCCAACCTGATAGAAAGAGAACCTATGCAAGACACCATTATTCTCGCTGGCGGCTGCTTTTGGGGCATGCAAGACCTGTTTCGACGCCTGCCTGGCGTGAGCAACACCCGCGTGGGCTATACCGGTGGCGAGATTGCCAATGCGACCTATCGTAATCATGGTAACCACGCCGAGGCGATCGCCGTTGAATTTGATGCGACACAGATTAGCCTGCGACAATTACTGGTGTTCTTTTTTCAGATTCATGACCCCACCACTTTAAATCGCCAGGGTAATGATTTGGGGCCGTCTTACCGCTCTGCCATTTATTATGCAAACGAGGCACAAAAAGCAGTAGCCGCACAACTGATTGCCGACATGAATGCAACAGCCATCTGGCCGGGCAAGGTGGTAACAGAAATCACCCCTGCCAGTGATTTTTGGCTGGCTGAGCCTGAGCATCAGGATTACTTAGTGAAATACCCCAACGGCTACACTTGCCATGGCTTGCGGCCAGACTGGATTTTGCCACAAGACCGCGCAGCGGCCGTGTGGTTATAGATTACTCCGGGGTGACGGTAGGCGGCAGTTTGCTTGCCTGGGCAGGTTTACGTGGCTTGCCACCAGTGCGGCGGCCAGCATGATGCAAAAATGCCGCCAGCTCATTGAGGGCTAGTTGATACACCTCTCGTTTAAACTCAATCACATCTTCGAGTGGCACCCAATACTCGCTCCAGCGCCAGGCATCAAACTCAGGATGCTCGGTCGCGCGCAGCGATACGTCAGAGTCACGCCCGGTCAATCGCAACAAGAACCAGATTTGCTTTTGCCCTTTGTAACTGCCGCGCCATTCACGCTTGATCCAGCTGGTAGGCACTTCATAACGCAACCAGTCGCGGGTGCGGCCCAAAATTTTGACGTGCTCAGGCTTGAGACCCACCTCTTCCATCAGCTCACGATACATGGCTTGCTCAGGCGTTTCACCATATTTGATGCCGCCTTGCGGAAACTGCCACGCATGCTCTCTGATACGCTTGCCCCAAAACACCTGGTTGTGTGTATTGCAAAGCACAATCCCAACGTTCGGACGGTATCCATCACGATCTAACATAAAAAACTGCCTTCAATATTTCCTGCAATTTTTTCACACTTTGCCCTTTAATGAAAGGACAACCAGCATACGCCTGCCATAAAACAATGCCTGCTTTGTTCAAAAAAAAAGCTCACATCGCGTGAGCTTTTTTAGTTTAATCCTGAAAAGATTAGGATTTCATGCGACGTGCAGCCAAACCGCCCATCAACAACAAGCCAGCAAACATCATGGCAGAGGTGTCAGCTTCTGGTACTGGAATCACAGTCATGTTCACAAAAGTGTAGTCAGACTGGTTATCACAGTTTTTGCAATGCGAGTTAGGGTAGCCCTTGGCTGCCGTGAACACGATGCTGTCTACTGAGCGGAAACCAAACGGGTTATTTAACTGCCAAGCGCCTGTACCACCATCTACTGCACCACTGCCAATTGATACAACTGAGCCTTCACCAGTCCATGCAGCAGAATGTACGCCAGTCGCTGTCAGATAGTAAACACCTGTACCGCCATCAGCAAAACTCACCAGCATTTTTGCCACTTCTTTAACATCGTTGTACTCTGGGCCGTCAAACAGCAATGCCAGGTTGATTGAAGACACGATCACTTCTTTAGAAAAAGTGCCGGTCAATGTTTCACCAATATCAATTTCGCCATCAGTTCTGCCACCAGCGATACCCACGCCAGTAATGCCAGCCTGGCTTTTTTGCTTGAATGCGCTGCTACCAGCAAACGTAGCAGTGGTACCATCAGCAAAGGTGGTGATATAGCTGGATTGACCGTTGACAAAGTTGCTGCCAACCACGGTGCCTGTGGTCAACGCTGACGCAGTTTGCGCCGTTGCCAGCATAGCAAACGACAGCAGCAATTTAAGACCAGTATCAAATATTTTTTTCATTGTGACTTTCTTGGTTTCAATTAAAGTTAATCGGGTTAAATTTTCATGGCCATTTTAAGTCAATCGGCCGGTTGTATAAAATAGTCCGTTAGGGTCAGAGGCGAATATCTTGTTTCTTTTCATACATTTACAAATAAATATCCAGATTCCCACAATAAATTTATGGTTATATAATTAACAGGCATGTCAACCCATCACTCTCACAACCGTTTTACACCTATGCGCCTGTTTTTCTTGCCCACCATTTATTCAGCTAAACAATTCCAAGCCATGCTTTTGGGGCTGATATTAGTCGCTCACAGCCTGCAGCCCCATGCCGGCAACCTGGCTTATATTACCAACCAGGGCAGCGACACAGTCTCAGTGCTAGAAATAGATAAAAAGCTAGTCAGCCACACCATTGCGGTGGGCAAAGCCCCGGTGGGGGTCGCCATTGCGGCCAAACAGCAGCGCGTCTACATCAGCAATGCCAATAGCCAAACCGTTTCTGTCATCAACAGCAACACCCAGCAAAAGCTGCAAGACATCGCCGTGCACGTGCAAGCGGTGGGTATCGCATTGAGTCGCGACGAAAATACCTTATATGTGGCCGATTGGGGCGGTGAGCAGGTGGTTGCCATCGACACCGCGCATCCTGAAAAGCAAAAAACATTCAAAGCAGGCAAAACACCGTCTGGCCTACTGGTGAGCGCAGACAACAAAAAACTGTTTATTGCCAACCGCGACAGCAACGACATCACCGTGGTGGATACCAAAACGCTTAAAACCATTGCGCAGATCCCGGTCGGGCTACACCCGTTTGCGCTCACCTTAAGCCCCGATGGCCACACACTGTTTGTCGTCAACGTTGTCAGCAACACCTTAACCTTGCTCAATGTTGAAACTTACCAGTCGAAGACGGTCAAAACCGGGCAACATCCTTATGGCGTCGCCATCAGCCCCGACAGCCGTTGGGCCTATGTCAGCAACAACCATGCAGAAACTGTTTCGGTGATCGACTTAAGCAACGGCAACACGGTAAAAACCATCGCCGTCGGTGAGTTTCCAGAAGGCATTGAATACGACGTCGCCAGCCAGCAAGTCGTGGTTGCCAACTGGGGTTCAGACACCGTGTCGCTGATTGACGCACATACCAACACGGTCACTGGCACCATTGCCAGCCCCAAACTGTGCCGGTCGTTTGGGCAATTTATACTCCAAGCCAAATAAAATATGTTTTTTTCACGGGATGACCAATGAATTAGTCGCAAAGAAGCTTTTTTTTAGGTAAAGTCACGGGTTGTTTTTAAAACTCAAAGACCGCCTACTTGTATCAAGCATCGCTTACTTTTAGTTTTAAAAATCTGTAAATATCAGGAGAAATGTAATGAAAAAAATTCTAGGCATTATTGCTGTTTCTTTATTGCCGTTGATCCCGCTCACCGCTGGCGCGCACGGCGCAGCTGCGTTGCGTTTTGAAAAAACCGTGACCATCAAAGCAGCCCCGGCAAAAGTGTGGGCATTGTTAAAAGACTTTGGCAATGTGCAAGCGTGGCACGCCGGGGTTGAATCAACCACTATTGAGCAGAAAAAAGACGAAAACGGTGATGACGCAACGTACCGTACCGTTAAACTCAAAAACGGCGGCGTGATGTACGAAAAACTGCGCTCAGCTGACGACGCAGGCATGCGTTTAAAGTATGAATACGTGATTGAAAAAAGCACCCTGCAAGTGTCTAACTTTTACCCAAGCATCACTGTGACCGGCAGCGGCAACGAAGCAGTGGTCACCGTTAAAGGCAGCTACACCCGTGCTGACTCTTCAAACATCCCAAAACCTGAGCAAAATGACGATGCTGCTACAAAAGCAGTCAACGACTACTTTGACGCAGGCTTGGAAAGCCTGAAAAAGGTCGCCGAATCGGGAAAGTAATTAGCCAGGGTTCTGGAAAGCGCACGCAAGGCAACAGTAAACCCTGGTGGAAGTTCTGGTAAGTCTTACGTTGTAAACAACAGTTTTTGCAAATGCAGTTTTGGCCAAAAGCTAAACACTGTCACCAAATAAAGGGATTGTGTACCACACAATCCCTTTTTTGCATTCTGCACCACCACTCTCGCCTGACCAAAAACATCACCTGCATTGCCAAAGTTTGACGATGGCTGTCACTTTACGTCATCTCTTATTTTGTCACCCTAGCCAAATCAGGCCAAATTCAAATCGAAGAAATAAAGCATAAAACCCCTTTAATTCATATTTTTCAACAAGTTAAGCGCACAAAAAACAAGCTGGCACACCTGTTGCTTTAGGGTTAGCGAACACTGTTGGAAAAGCAGTGAATGAAACAGTAGATTTCACTTTAAACTTGACTCAAAAGGAAAACATGATGAAAAAACACGTACAACAAGGTTTTACCCTGATTGAATTGATGATCGTTGTGGCCATTATCGGTATTTTGGCTTCTGTGGCGATTCCAGCATATACAGACTACGTGGAATCCGCACACGATGGTGCATGTATGGAAGAAGCCACAGCTTGGTCTAAACGTGCTTATGCCCAATTAGTTTTAGGCAATACAGTGCCTGATTACACAATTACTGCCACTAGCAATTGCTCAGCTGCGCCAGTCAAACCAACCGACGCCAGTAGCGCTGCTGCATTAGTCTTTACGCCTAGAAGCGGGACTGGTGCTACAGTTTCCTGCCTAATGTCTAACGCAGGTGCTTGCACAGTTGTTAAATAATTGAACTCTGCTGGTTGCGGTTTAGCAACCTGCCAAATCGCTAAAGACCCCTTGCGCCTAGCAGGGGGTCTTTCATTTAGAACCGATAGGATTAAGAATGCTTAATCAGAAGGCACTTATTCATCAGCAAGGCTTTACATTAATTGAGTTGATGATTGTGATCGCCATTATTGGCATTCTTGCTGCTATCGCTATTCCAAACTATCAAGAATACACTCATGAAGCAGCGGACAACGCGTGCCTCGCCGAAGCCCAACACTACGCACAATCTGTTTCTATTGCCATTTCTACCCATCATCCTGATTTGCCTACACACATCGCATCTGCCTGCCAACAAATAACAATCCCCAGCCAAATCGCCACCAGTTTGCAAGCTACTCCAACAAAAACAGGCACTGGAAAAGCAATCACTTGCGACCTAACCAACAACGGTCTTTGTACCAAGACCTGACTTTAAATTTAACCTCAACTCGAATAACCATTCTTTTTTTGCTAAACTTCAGCGGTCATAAAACTAGGCATATAAAGTGTTAGAAAGCATCATTAAACATCCACAAGCGAAAGACGCATGCATCATCTGGATGCACGGCCTTGGCGCCGACGGTCACGACTTTGAGCCTGTCGTGCAGATGCTCAACTTGCCGCATATTAAATTCATTTTGCCACATGCGCCTTATCGGCCTGTCACTTTAAACAACGGTTACGAGATGCGTGCCTGGTATGACATTATTGGCCTGCAGCCAGATAGCCCACAAGACGAGGCCGGCATCAATAGCATGCAACTGACAATTAACGCCATGATTGAAACAGAAATTGCGCGCGGCGTTCCTTCGCAACGTATTTTGCTAGCAGGGTTTTCACAAGGTGGCGCGATGGCGTTGCATACGGCTACGCGGTTCAATCAACCGTTAGCGGGCGTGTTGGCGTTATCCACTTACTTACCCTTGAAGCAGCAATTACAGCAGGCGCAACACCCGGCCAATAAACAATGTCCGATTTGGATGGCGCACGGGCGGCACGACAGTGTGATTACGCTGGCAACAGCACAATCGTCGAGGCAAACACTAGAGGCGGCAGGTTATCCGCTGGAGTGGCATGAATATGAGATGCCACACAGTGTTTGCGAGGAAGAAATCAACGACATTCGCCAATTTTTGCTACGCGTGCTCCCTGCTTGAGCTTAGCGCCGCACTTGAGAATAATCCCGCAAGACTGGGGAGTTTTGTTAAAATAGCTGGCGTTTTAACAGGCCTATTTTCATGAGTGCTTCTAAAAAGTCACCCTCTGCGGTGAATGACCAACAAACCTTTGCTGAACGACTGGCCGCGCTGGAGTCTATTGTTAAAAACATGGAGTCTGGTGAGCTACCGCTGGAGGCTGCATTAACGGCTTACACCGAAGGCATGCAATTACTGCAAGCTTGCCAGGCGTCACTGCAACAAGCCGAACAATCCGTGATGATTTTAAACCAGCAGCAACAGCTGACGCCATTTGAGGCGAACTAACGCGTTGATGATGGTTGGTTTTTATTCATGACTCCCCCTGTTTTTGTGTTTGATCATTGGGCCACGTTGCATCAGCAACGTGTTGAACAGGTATTGTCACGCGCATTGCCTGGTGACGATACACTCCCCGAGCGCTTGCACGAGGCCATGCGCTATGCAGTGCTGGGTGGCGGTAAACGTGTACGCGCGTTATTGAGCTATGCAGCAGCAGAGTTGGCTGGCGCCACGCCCTTGGCGGCAGATGCAGCAGCCGCAGCGGTAGAGCTGATCCACGCATTCTCGCTGGTGCATGATGATATGCCGTGTATGGACGATGACGACCTGCGCCGCGGCAAACCCAGTTGCCACAAACACTATGATGACGCGACTGCTTTGCTGGTTGGCGATGCTTTGCAAAGCCTGGCATTTGAAAGCATTGCCAACACAAACGCGGCACAAGCCTTAAAACAGGTGCAAGTGCTGGCAAAAGCAACCGGCTCACGCGGCATGTGTGGTGGCCAGAGCATAGACTTGCAAAGCACCGGCAAGCGTTTATCGCGTGACGCACTCGAAACCATGCATCAATATAAAACAGGCGCACTGATTGAAGCGGCGGCGTTACTGGGTGCCTATACGGCGGACCAGACGGATAAGCAACTCATAACAACCCTGACACAATACAGCCAGCATATGGGGCTGGCATTTCAAGTGGTCGATGATATCTTGGATGCCACCGCAGATACACAAACACTGGGCAAAACCGCAGGCAAAGATGCCTTGCAAGAAAAATCGACTTACGTCAGCTTGCTGGGCTTAGAAGAAGCAAAAGCCTTGGTAAACACCTTGTATGCGCAAACATTACAGCTATTAGCTGGCTTTGGCCCGCAGGCAGATCCGCTGCGCGGCATTGCCAAATTTATTTGTGAGCGCCCATTTTAATCATGACTTCGCTGCTGTCCCGTATTCAATCCCCTACCGATCTGCGCACGCTTGAGCGGTCACAACTAAAAGTACTGGCCGCAGAATTACGCGCTTTTCTGATTCAGAGCGTGTCACAAACAGGCGGGCATCTGGCCTCTAACCTGGGCGTGGTTGAGCTCACTATCGCACTGCATTACATCTACAACACGCCAGACGACCGCCTGGTATGGGATGTTGGCCACCAAACCTACCCGCACAAAATTCTGACTGGCCGCCGCGAAGCGATGGCTCACTTACGCAAAGCAGGCGGCATTGCCGGGTTCCCCAAGCGTGACGAGAGTGAGTACGACACTTTTGGCACTGGCCACTCAAGCACCTCGATTTCTGCGGCATTAGGCATGGCCGTTGCGGCCAAAGCGCAAGGCTCCAACCGCCGTAGCGTCGCGATTATTGGCGATGGCGCCATGACCGCAGGCATGGCGTTTGAAGCCTTGAACAATGCCGGGGACATGGACACCAACATCCTGGTGATTCTTAATGACAACGACATGAGCATCTCCAACAACGTTGGGGCGCTCAATAACTACCTGGCGCGCCTAATGTCGGGCAAGCTGTATGACAGCGTGCGCCGCAGCGGTAAAAAAGTGCTGGACATCATGCCGCCAGTCAAAGAATTTGCACGCCGCGCCGAAGAGCACGCCAAAGGCATGGTCACGCCGGGCACCCTGTTTGAAGAATTTGGCTTTAATTATATTGGCCCGATTGACGGCCATGACATCGACACACTGATGGATACGCTAGGCAATATCCGCCAGTTGCAAGGCCCACAGTTTTTGCATGTGGTGACACAAAAAGGCAAAGGCTACAGCCCGGCTGAAGATAACCCGAACAAATACCATGGCGTGAGCAAGTTTGACCCGCAAAACGGCCATAGCCTGAGCAGTAATGAGCGCCCCACTTACACGCAGATTTTTGGTGACTGGCTGGTCGATATGGCCGCCGCCGATGACAAACTGGTTGGCATCACGCCCGCCATGTGTGACGGCTCCGGCCTCAACCGTTTTGCTGAGGCTTATCCGCAACGCTATTTTGACGTGGGCATTGCCGAGCAGCATGCACTGACATTTGCCGCAGGCATGGCTTGCGACGGCCTAAAACCAGTAGTCGCGATTTACTCCACCTTTTTGCAGCGCGCCTATGACCAATTGATTCATGACATTGCATTGCAAGAGTTAGATGTTTTACTGGCAATAGACCGTGCTGGCCTGGTGGGCGCCGATGGCCCGACGCACGCAGGCAGCTTTGATTTAAGCTTTATGCGTTGCATCCCCAATATTGTCATCATGGCGCCTAGCGATGAAAACGAGTGCCGCCAAATGCTGACTACTGGCTATCATTACCCTGGCACGGCTGCTGTACGTTACCCGCGTGGTAGCGGCATAGGCGCAAGCATTTCTCAGGCACTGGAGTCACTGCCCATTGGTAAGGCACAGTTGCTGCGCCAAGGTAAAAAAGTGGCGATTTTGGCCTTTGGCAGCATGCTGCAAGCGGCGCTGCAAGCCGCAGAAACGCTCAATGCCAGCGTAGTGAATATGCGGTTTATCAAGCCGCTCGACGAAGCAATGGTACTAGAGATGGCGCGCACGCACGATTACCTACTCACCGTGGAAGAAAACGCATTAATGGGTGGCGCGGGTGCGGCGGTAATGGAATGCTTGCAAGCACATGGCCTGGCTAAACCTATCCGCTGCCTGGGTTTGCCTGACCAATTTATTGAGCACGGTAACCACGAAACTATGCTGACAGAATGTGGTCTAGACAAGAACGGTATTATGTATGCTATTGAGAAATTAATTTCCGAGTAGTAAACTCAACTATTAATTAACAGGCGGGAAAGCCCGCGATGGAACCCTGATGAATCAACCCGTGATCCCCACAACGATAGAAGATGTGCAGAATACGCCCGATGTGCGTAGGCTGGACATCAACAAAGTCGGTATCAAATCTATACGTCATCCAGTCATTGTCAAAGACAAAACCGGTGGTGAGCAACATACTGTTGCCATGTTTGATATGTATGTGCATTTGCCGCACAACTTCAAAGGCACGCACATGTCTCGTTTTGTCGAGATTTTAAACATGAACGAGCACGCGATTTCTATCGACTCATTCGAAACGATTCTGCGTCAGATGGTAGAGCGATTGGAAGCAGAGTCCGGCTATGTAGAAATGCGCTTCCCTTACTTTATCAATAAGGCAGCGCCGGTTTCTGGCGTCAAAAGCCTGCTCGACTACGAAGTGACTTTTATTGGCGAAATCAAAAATGGTCACTTTGAAATCACCGTGCAGGTAATGGTGCCGGTAACGAGCTTGTGCCCTTGCAGCAAAAAGATTTCGAACTACGGCGCGCATAACCAGCGCTCACATGTGACCGTGACTGCACTGCTAAATGAGTTTATGTGGCTGGAAGACCTGATTACCCTGATTGAAGATCAGGCCTCTTGCCAGCTGTATGGCTTGCTCAAACGCCCGGACGAGAAATTTGTCACTGAGCGCGCGTATGACAATCCAAAATTTGTCGAAGACATGGTGCGTGATGTGGCAGCACAGCTCAATGATGAAAAACGCATTGTGAAATATGTGGTTGAATCAGAAAACTTTGAGAGTATTCACAACCATAGTGCATACGCCTTGATCGAAAGAGACAAACGCGTTCAGTAACCTGTTTTGACAAAGTTTCAGTGCAGGCTAACTTTGCTTGGCAAAGTTAAACGTAGTGGCCGAAACTAAAACTTTGAGAGTATTCACAATCACAGCGCCTATGCCCTGATTGAACGCGATAAACGAGTGAACTAATAAGCTTGTTATCCAAATAAAATAGCCCGCATGCGGGCTATTTTATTTGATCACATCAATGGCTAAACATGCCCTGGCGCGCGTATGGCTGCGATAAGCGCAAACCAGCGGCCACCACAATCGCACCCAATAACGGAAACAACGCCGCCAGCGTAAACGTTAACTGCCCGCCTAAATATTCCAACGCAAAGCCGCCCAACAAACCACCCAGCGCACCACCCACGCCATACGCCACGCTATTGTAAATGGCCTGCCCTTTGGCCTGATGACGGCCATTAAAGTAGTGCGTGACCACCTCGACCGAGGCAGCATGAAAACTGCCAAAGGTAAAAGCATGCATGGTTTGCGCCAACAACAACAGCCAGAGTTGGTCCGGCACCTGGCCCATCATGGTGAAGCGCACCACGCCTATGAGCAGGCTGGTCAACAAAATGGTTTTGAGTTTAAAGCGCGCCATGATCCACGGCATTTTGATAAAAATACCAATCTCGCAAATCACGCCCAGCGCCCACAACCAGCCTATCATGCCTTTGCTATAGCCATGCTCAGCCAGGTAGATGGAGTAAAAGTTATACATCAGGCCATGCGCTGTCACCATCATGGCGCAGCCTATCAACAGCGACAGCACCGCCGGTTGCTTTAAAATCTGCCATACCGAAAAATCATCATGCGCATGTGCTGGCACGTGGGCTTCTGGCAGTTTCCAGGTCAGGCCAAACAGCGTGCATTGCACCAGCAAAATAAACCAGAGCAAGCTACCAATGCCAAACCAGTCGGTTAAATATCCTAACAGCACCGAGGCCACAATAAACCCCCACGAGCCCCATAACCGGATTTTGCTGTAATGGCCATTGGTGCTTGCCAAATGTGCCAGCACCAATGATTCTGACAGCGGTAAGGTTGAGCTGGTAAACAAGCTGAGGGCAATCATCACCACAAACATGGTAGTGAAATCATGCGCCCAGAAAATGGCGATAAAGCCTAGCAAGCCCAAAAAAGCCGTGGTGCGTATCCAGCGCACCCGTTGCTTGGTATGGTCTGCCAGCCAGCCCCACAAATTAGGCGCAATAATGCGGCTGAGCTGAAACAGCGACATCAATATGCCAATATCTGCTGGGGAAAAAGATTCTGCGGTGAGATACAAGCCCCAGTAAGGGACAAATGCGCCGACAAAAAAGTAGTAGATGAAATAGAAGCGCGAGAGATTGAAGTGTAAGGCGTGACTCATGAAATACTCGCGCGTTGGTCAATATCGCCCAAGTGCAAACCTGGGCGATGATGGTGGTTACAGTGTTGGCACCCTGGAATGCACGTCCGCATTCTGGCCACGGTTGCGTAAGGCATGATCCATCAGCACCAGTGCCAGCATGGCTTCTACAATCGGCGTGGCGCGGATGCCCACACACGGATCGTGGCGGCCAGTGGTTTGCATCATCACCGCCTCACCCGCCTGATTGATGGAATGACGTTGTTGCGGGATGCTGGAGGTCGGCTTGAATGCGACATTAACGACAATATCCTGGCCGCTGGAAATACCGCCCAAAATGCCGCCGGCATGGTTGGTGGCAAAGCCTTGTGGCGTCAGTTCATCGCTGTGTACACTGCCGCGCTGCGCAATCGAATCAAATCCGGCACCGATTTCCACACCCTTCACGGCGTTGATGCCCATCATGGCATGTGCAATGTCGGCATCCAGGCGGTCAAATACCGGCTCACCCAAACCAACGGGCACTTTTTCTGCGACCACAGTAATCTGCGCGCCAACTGAGTCACGCTCACTGCGGACTTGGTCCATATAGGCTTCCAGCTGCGGCAGAATCTCAACATTGGGTGAAAAGAAGGCGTTACCTTCTTGTGACAACGCATCCCAGCTCACAAATGGCACTTTAATGTCGCCGATCTGGCTTAAGTAGCCGCGAATCTGCACGCCATATTGCTGCTTGAGCCATTTTTTGGCAATGGCACCCGCCGCCACACGCACGGCAGTTTCACGTGCACTGGAGCGACCACCGCCACGGTAATCGCGAATGCCATATTTTTGGGTGTAGGTATAATCCGCATGACCAGGGCGGAAGGTATCCATAATCTTGCTGTAGTCTTGCGAGCGCTGGTCTGTGTTGCGAATGAGCAAACCGATGGGCGTACCTGTGGTTTTGCCTTCAAATACACCAGACAAGATTTCCACTTCGTCAGCCTCTGCGCGCTGGGTCACATGGCGTGACGTGCCAGGCTTGCGGCGATCAAGGTCAATTTGCAAGTCAGCGGCGGTCAGCTCCAGGCCCGGTGGGCAACCATCCACAATGCCGCCAATGCCAGGGCCGTGTGACTCACCAAATGAGGTCAAGGTAAACAAGGTGCCGATGGTATTGCCAGACATGCGTTTTTTCCCACTCAATAATTTTGTTTATTTTAGCATAGACTGGCCAGCCACCTGTTCGCGGGTTGATTTCCGGCCAGTGAACGCTTATGCTGGAGCGGCATTTTTACCTGAGATGACAATGGCAAAACGTAAACATACGCACCGCAAGCACAGACTGCTGGGTGCTGATAATCCTGCACTGGAGGAAACCCCTGCAGGCCCGCCTTTGCCAGCGGCTTGTATCCATAAGATTTGCTACAACACGCAAGATATTCTGTCAGCCCAACTCACTATGCAGGAGATTGTGAACTGGCAACCACCCGCCGACCATGTGGCGTGGATTAATGTACATGGCGTGCTTGATATCCCATTGTTGCAAGCGGTTGCCCGCCGCTTCAAGCTGCACCCGCTGGTGCTGGATGATATTTTAAACACTGAGCAGCGGCCAAAACTCGACACCTACCCTGACTATCTGTTTCTGGAAACACGCTTGTTTTACTACGACACAGAAAGCATGAGCGTCAGCTCAGAGCAGATCAGCATGGCATTAGGGCGTGAGTGGCTACTTACTTTTCAGGAAAGGCCATCTGGCAGCTTTGAACCGGTGCGTGAACGCTTGCGCCAGGGCCAAGCCCTGCTGCGCCAAAGCGGCCCTGACTATTTATGCTATGCGCTGCTGGATAGTTTAATGGAGCGCTACTTTCAGGTATTGGAAGCGATTAATGACGATGCCGAGCAACTGGAAAACCACCTGCTAGACCGCCCCAGCCCTGAAGACTTACAGAATATTCACCGACTGAAGCACGTCACCATACAATTACGGCGCGCCGTGTGGCCACTGCGTGAAGTGCTTAATAGTCTGATTCGCAATGAGCACGGCTTTTTTAGCCCACAAACGCTACCTTATTTGCGCGACCTCTATGACCATACGGTGCATTTTACCGAGTCCCTGGAGGCGATCCGCGACACTTTAAGTGGCCTGATGGATATTTATATGACCAGCCTGAGCCAGCGGGTGAACCTTGAGGTGCGCGCACTGACGGTGGTCGCCATGCTGTTTATGCCTGCCACGCTGATTGCCGGTATTTTTGGCATGAATTTTAACGAGATGCCGTGGCTTAAAGACCCCAATGGTTTTTGGTGGGCAATCTTGATGATGTTATTGATTGCTGTGGCGATGCTGCTAGTGTTTTGGCGACGGCAATGGTTAAGTAGTCGCCGCGAGTCTTAGCATCAAGCGGCCAATCGCTCCAAGTGCGGCAATTGCTTGATGACATCCTGCAATTCAAAATACAAAGCCATGTAATCTTGTGCGGCAGCGCTCTCGGCATCATACTCAAACACATGTTGCCCCATGCGCGCACTCTCGGCCAAGGCCGTATGTTCATGGATTTTGCTGAGTAGCACCTCACTGCCAAACAGGCGGCGCATCTCTTGCTCTACTTCAACGGTCATGGCCTTGCGCTTATCGGCACGCGTCAGCAAATAGCGACGCTGTATTTTCCGTTTTAATACTGGCTGCAAAGCATTCAGCGCTTTATCCATTTTGACTGCAGAATGAATAGACAAATAGTCAGCCGAAACCGGCACCAGCACCAGGTCGCTGGCAAACACGGCACTCAGTGAAATCACACCCACACACGGGCAGCAATCCATCACAACTTCCAACCCTGGTTGCGTTGTCGCCAATGCAGCCAAGCCCTGCCCGAGCTTACTCAAGGTCACTGGGCCACGGCCAAACTGTGAATCCACTTTCATTAATTCAGAGTTAGCCGGGATCAATTGCAAGCCATTGCGCAAAGGCTGGCACAGCGCATCCAGCGGCGTCGCCTCCTGATAAAACTTGAACAAATGCTGTTTTACATCAAGGCCGGTATGCTTGTATATCTCAGTGAGCCTGGCTTGCGGATCCATATCCAGCAAGGCGACCTGGCGTTTTTTACGTTGGCTGGCAGCAGCCAGATTGAGTGCAGTGGTGGTAGACCCCACGCCTGCTTTTTGATTAAAAATAGCGATTTTCAACATGATAGTGTTTGCTCTGACACGGCGTTAAACATCAAAGGCTGCATACGATGCATGTCATCATAAACGATGTTGCCAGCGTAGACCACCCTGCTCGCGAGCGCGTCACTGGTCAAAAAGCACAGGTAGAAAAAAAGAAACCCGCTAATGCGGGTTAAAAGGGGGTTTGGATCAGGAGGAAATCAATGCTAGTCGTTGAAAATCAACTAAACCAGCCATCAAACAAAACATTTTGTGTTTCGTTTAAAGATGAGTCCAGTATAGGGAGGAGTTATTGCAGTAATTTGACCAAGCTGTAACTGAATTGTAAAAGACAAAATTCAATTGTTATTAAATTGTAACTTTAATAAAAACAACAACTTGCAGACACCGCTTAAGAAAAAGCGGTCAAAAAAGAAACGGTCAATAGTCTAGCAGAATTCTGCCAGCCAGACTATTGACCGAAATATATCTCAGGATGAATACAGTGTGAATTAACTGAAAAAATCGCGCGCTTTATCGACCCAGCTTTTGTTTTTGGGACTATGTTTGCCCGCATCGGCTTGGGTGCTGCTCTCAAACTCACGCAGCAAGTCTTTCTGTTTTTCGGTTAAACGCACCGGCGTTTCAACCACCACATGCACCATCAAGTCGCCTTGCTCGCTGGAGCGTAACGGTTTGATACCTTTGCCACGCAAGCGGAACACGCTACCAGTTTGCGTTTCGACCGGAATCTTCATCTTGGCTGCGCCATCGAGCGTGGGCACTTCAATTTCACCACCCAAAGCCGCGGTACTAAAGCTAATCGGCATTTCGCAATGCAGGTTTGCGCCTTCACGCTGAAAAATCGCGTGCTCTTTAAGATGCACCACCACGTATAAATCACCGGTTGGGCCGCCATTTACGCCCGCTTCGCCTTCACCGCTCAAACGGATACGATCACCTTCGTCGACACCGGCCGGAATTTTAACGTTTAAGGTTTTGTTTTGCTTAACGCGACCGCCACCATGACAGGTCGGGCAAGGTTCTTTCACCATTTTGCCGGTGCCATGACATTTAGGGCACGTTTGCTGCACAGAGAAAAAGCCCTGTTGCATGCGCACCTGGCCATGGCCATTACAGGTAGAACAAGTGACTGGTGAGGTGCCAGGGCGCGCGCCAGAGCCATGACAGGTTTCGCAACTGGTTTGCACCGGAATGCGAATCTTGGTCTCTGTACCCTTGGCAGCATCTTCAAGTGAGATTTCCAGGTTGTAGCGTAAGTCAGCGCCGCGATAAACATTGGAGCGCTGATTACGGGCACCGCCGAAAATATCACCAAAAATATCGCCAAATGCGTCACTGAAATTGCCGGAATTAAACCCGCCAAAACCACCACCGCCCATGCTTTGGTCAACCCCGGCATGGCCATATTGGTCATAGGCCGCGCGTTTCTGATCATCGCTCAGAATCTCATAGGCCTCTTTGGCTTCTTTAAAGCTTTCTTCGGCCTTTGGGTTATCCGGGTTACGGTCAGGGTGAAATTTCATCGCCAGCTTTTTAAAGGCTTTTTTAATTTCATCTTCACCAGCGTCGCGGTTTACACCTAACACTTCGTAATAATCTTTTTTTGCAGCTGCCATAGTTTTTCCGTTTAACGCGCTTGCGCCATAAAGACAAACACACTCGCGATTAGCGTAGTGTGTTTGCCGACATCATTGAAAAAGGGCGAGCATGCAAATGCCCGCCGCTTTCAAGCTTAGTCTTTTTTCACTTCTTCAAACTCGGCATCCACCACATCGCCTTCAACCGTTTTTTCGGCTTCAGGCGCTGCGCTCTCAGTATTGGCCTGCGCCTGTTGGTCAGCGTAGACTTTTTCACCCAGTTTTTGTGAAGCTTCCATCAAGGCATTGGTTTTAGCTTCAATCACCTCTTTGTCATCGCTATCTTTAGCCACGGCTTCCAGCTCTTTGATTGCGTCTTCGATCTTGGATTTTTCGTCGGCTTCAATCTTGTCGCCATATTCAGCCAGCGATTTTTTCACGCTGTGCAACACGCTGTCAGCCTGGTTACGGGCATCAACCAGTTCACGCAGTTTTTTGTCTTCGTCAGCATATTTAGCCGCATCTTCTTCCATGCGCTGAATCTCTTCTTCAGACAAACCAGAGTTGGCTTTAATAGTGATTTTGTTCTCTTTACCGGTGGCTTTGTCTTTAGCAGACACGTGCAAAATACCGTTGGCATCAATATCAAAAGTCACTTCAATTTGTGGCATGCCACGTGGTGACGGTGGAATGTCACTCAGGTTAAACTGGCCCAGGCTCTTATTACCAGAAGCCATTTCACGCTCACCTTGCAAGACATGAATGGTCACGGCATTCTGGTTGTCTTCTGCGGTTGAAAACACTTGCGAAGCTTTGGTAGGGATCGTGGTGTTTTTCTTGATCAGCTTGGTCATCACACTGCCCAAGGTCTCGATACCGAGTGACAATGGAGAAACGTCCAGCAACAATACATCTTTCACGTCGCCTTTCAATACGCCTCCCTGAATCGCAGCACCAACCGCTACCGCTTCGTCCGGGTTCACGTCTTTACGTGGCTCTTTGCCAAAAATCTCTTTCACTTTCTCTTGCACTTTTGGCATACGGCTTTGACCACCCACCAAAATCACGTCAGAGATATCCGCAGGTGATACACCAGCATCTTTCAACGCTGTTTTACATGGGTTGATAGTGCGCTCAATCAACTCTTCCACCAATGATTCCAGCTTGGCACGGGTGATTTTCACCACCAAGTGTTTTGGACCACTGGCATCTGCCGTGATGTAAGGCAGGTTCACTTCGGTTTGCTGTGCGCCAGACAATTCGATTTTGGCTTTTTCAGCGGCTTCTTTCAGACGCTGTTTTGCCAGCAAGTCATTGCGCAGGTCCAGGCCGTTTTCTTTTTTAAACTCATCGGCTAAAAAGTCGATAATGCGGTTATCGAAGTCTTCACCACCCAGGAACGTGTCACCGTTGGTGGACAACACTTCAAACTGATGTTCGCCGTCGATTTCAGTAATTTCAATGATCGAAATATCAAACGTACCACCACCCAAGTCATACACCGCAATCTTGCGGTCGCCTTCTTGCTTGTCCATCCCAAACGCCAGTGCGGCGGCTGTTGGTTCGTTAATAATACGTTTTACTTCCAGGCCGGCAATCCGGCCTGCATCTTTGGTTGCCTGGCGCTGGCTGTCGTTAAAGTACGCAGGCACCGTAATCACGGCTTCAGTCACTTCTTCGCCCAGGTAGTCCTCGGCGGTTTTTTTCATTTTGCGCAATACTTCAGCAGAAATTTGTGGTGGCGCTTGTTTGTTGCCACGCACTTCTACCCAGGCATCACCGTTGTCGGCTTTAGCAATGGTGTAAGGCATCAGGTCGATGTCTTTTTGCACTTCTTTTTCGTCAAAACGACGGCCAATCAAACGTTTGACCGCAAACAAGGTGTTTTTAGGGTTGGTCACCGCTTGACGTTTCGCTGGTGCACCGACCAGAATTTCGCCATCTTCCTGATAGGCAATGATAGAAGGCGTGGTACGTGCGCCTTCAGCATTCTCAATCACGCGCGGCTTGCCGCCTTCCATCACGGCGACGCAGGAGTTGGTTGTCCCCAAGTCGATACCGATAATTTTTGCCATATGAATAAGTTCCTTAAATTCGTTAATCTTTATTTACTGATGCAGTGAACATTGGGGTGCCGTGAAAGATTTCAAGCCCCTGTTCATTAAATGGTTTTTACTGCCTGGCCGTTTTACCTGGCCTGAATCACAGTCACCAATGCCGGACGCAATACACGCTCATTCAGGCTGTAGCCTTTTTGCAGTACGCTCAAAACGGTATTTGGTTCACCTTCGGCAGGCACCATGCTGATCGCCTGATGTTTGTTCGGGTCAAACTTTTCACCCAGCGGATTAATTTCAGCAATATTAAACTTTTCAAACACGCTTAACAGTTGCTTGGCGGTGAGTTCTACGCCATTTTTATAACTGGCGACTTCGTCGCTTTCTACGGCCAAGGCGGCATCCAGGCTATCTTTGACGGCCAATAGCTCGCCACTGAACTTTTCCAGCGCAAACTTGCGGGCTTTATCAATATCATCAGACGCACGGCGACGGATATTTTCGCCTTCGGCTTTCACATACAGCACTTGTGCTTTGGCTTCTTCAAGCGCAGCTTCCAGTTCACTAATACGCACTTGGCTAGCATCCGCTGGGTTGGTGTGCACATCCTCATTCACTGCGGATTCGTTTGCGGCCACCTCGGAAGGTGTGATTGGTTCTTGCATGGGGTTCCCCTTCTCATTCAATACTGTTCTACTTGAGAGGTTTCAATGAAACATTTTTCTCTCAATATCTTTTCAATGTTGGGGATGCCCCTACTGATTTCAAGGGTAAAGCATACAATTGTGGAGGATTTTTTAACGGCTGGCAGAAACAGAATCAAGCATGGCAGAGACCGCTGCAACCACCGCAGCGACGGTTGGCAATTGCCCCTTGCCACCCAAATTTACCGCAGGTGCCACCCGCCCGCCCGCCACACCAGTAAACGCCGGTTCGGTATCGGTATAAATCGCCACCACCGGCACATTCAATGCCGCCACCAGGTGAGAGAGGCCTGTATCCACGCCCACCGCAAAACGTGCTTGTGGCATTTGGCTAGCCAGTTGCTGTAGTGACAGCTTAGGCAACACAACCGCCTGCGGCACCTGGGCCGCGATTCTTTCGGCACGCGCATGTTCACTGGCGCTGGCCCATGGCAACCACATGTGCACCCCTTGCGCAGCATACTGCTGGCCGAGCATGACCCAATATGATTCTGGCCACAACTTACTATCGCGGCTGGTGGCATGCAGCGCCAAAAAGGCGGGTATTTGCAAAGGATGGTTCAAAGCGGACAAGCCATAGGCTGGCGGATCTTGTGGCACGGCATAGCCTAGCGCCAACGCCGCCAGCGTGCGCATGCGTATCACTGCATGCTGGCGGTAATTAATGGCATAGTGATGCCGGTAAAGCCGACTGGCTAGAGGTTCGCGGATAGAGTGTTGATCATAACCATAGCGCGGGCCATGGGCCCACGTTGCCATGACCGCGCTCTTTAGCAGGCCTTGCAAATCCAGCACCACATCATACGGCTGGGCAGCCACAGCCTGCTTGACTGCCGCAATCTCGCGCCAGGTTTGGCACCGCCACCATTGCTTGCGCCAGCGACGCACCGCCACCGTAAATACCTGCTGCACCCGTGGATGCAGGCGTGGAATATCGGCAAAACTTTCTTCTACCAGCCAGTCAATGTGTGCATCAGGAAAATGTTGCAAGATATCCTCAACGACAGGCAAGGCGTGAATGACATCGCCCATAGAGGTGGTTTTGACGATCAGGATGCGTTTCATGGCCGCTATTTTCGCATACAATGCCATCGCATGAAGTTTGCGTTTCTGATATTCAAATACTTTCCTTATGGTGGCGTTCAGCGCGATATGCTGCGCATTGCCCGCGACTGCGTCGCCCTCGGGCACGAAGTCACTATTTTCACTGGCGAATGGCGCGGCGATTTGCCACAAGGCATCACGGTCCATCTGTTTAAAGCCAAGGGCTGGCTCAATCACCACAGGCACCAATCGCTGATCAGGCAAATGCAACAAGCCGTGCAACAACAAGGCTTTGACCGCGTGGTTGGTTTTAATCGCATGCCAGGGCTGGATGTCTATTTTGCTGCTGACCCTTGCTACGCCGAGCGTATGCATCATGAGCGCTGGTATAAAAAACTGTCCGGCCGCTATCGTTTTTTCTCAGCAATGGAACACGCCGTGTTTGGCAAAGAGGCCGCGACGCAGATACTACTGCTCAACCAACATGACCAGGCAACCTTTCAACGCTGGTATGGCACCGAAGATACGCGTTTTCACCTGATTCCGCCCAATATTCCGCTACAGCGTTTTAGCCAGTTGGCTGCGCAAGACGCCCGCACTTATGTGCGCAACACCTTTAACCTGCCAAACGATGCAATTGTGTTGCTCACGGTGGGCTCAGCCTTTATGCGTAAAGGGGTAGACCGGGCGATTGATGCCTTGAGCAGCTTGCCAGAAAACCTCAGGCAACGCTGTTGGCTGTTGGCTGTTGGCGAATTCGAGTCCAGCAGCAATATGCAGGCTTACGCTGAGCAACGCGGTGTGGCCGAGCGCTGCATTGAGGCAGGCGGCCGCCCGGATATTCCAGCACTGATGTTAGGCGGTGATTTACTGCTACACGCCGCGCGCTCTGAGCTCGCTGGCATCGTGCTGATTGAAGCGATGACGGCTGGCCTGCCGCTGCTGGTGAGCGGTGTGTGTGGTTACGCGGGGTATGTGGCTGCGGCGCAAGCTGGCCAAGTATTAGCAGAGCCATTTAATCAGGCGGCCATGAACCAAGCCCTGGTCGAGATGTTGACCCAATTACCGACACAGCCTTGGTCAGACAATGCCAAGGCTTTTGTGCAGCAGATGGCAGCATCGCAACTTGCGCACCCCGAAGCCAATATCATTGCGTCGCCCGCCGCAGGCACCTAGTATATTAAGGTTTCCCCGGCATAAACGGCACGTTACGCAATTTGTCTGCCGCCGCTTTGCTCGCTTCACTGCGCTTTAACGCATACGCTTTGGCTTGCTCCAGCAAGGCGGCAGATGGCAGGTTAGGGTCTTCTGGCAACGCTGACAAAGTTTCAAAACTCTGCTCATACGGCGTAGCAACCTGTGCATCAATCTGGGCGGCCATGTCATCAAAGCTCACGCTGCCTTCACGGCCTTCCAGCATAATCTGCTGCCATTTTTTTTGCGCTTGCTGATCGACCTGATTAAGCTTTTGCACTTGTTTTTGTATGGCAACCTCTTGCTGCCAGCGATATTTAGGCGTTGGCAAATGGGTCACTAATACAAACAGCGCCACAACCCAGGCAAGCCCTGCCAGCCACTGCGTCAGCGTTAATTGTTGACTGGGCACGATGGTGGTTGGTAACAAAAGTGCAGCCATCACGATGCCAGTGACAAAACCACCGATATGGGCCGAGTTATCAATGCCGGGAATAATGTAGCCCATGACAATCGTCAGGGCAGAAAACAGTAACGCGCCCCAAAATAACCAGCGGAACTCCTGTGTCTGCATCTGGTGCCTGGCAAACCAGACATACACCAGCAGTGCGCCATAAATACCAAAAATGGCGCCAGAGGCCCCGCCAGACACCGCATCATTGCCTTGTATGACAAGAGATAACAGGTTGCCGCCTACGCCGCTAATCAGGTAAATAACTAGAAAACGCACTGCGCCAAACATGCGTTCGACCAGTTTGCCACCGTCCCACAACGCCAGCATATTCATGCCCAGGTGCAAGGCGCCAAAATGCAGAAACATGGCGCTCGCCAAGCGCCACCATTGGCCATCAGCGGTGGCCGGGGCAAAATTAGCGCCCCAGGTCAGTTGCACGGTATTGGGTGAATGCCAGAAACCGGCACCACCAAACAGCATGACGACAAACACCAGCACATTCAATAGGATCAGCAGTCGCGTCATCGGTGGCACCGGTGCGCGCAACTCAATGCGGGTAAGGAGTGGCGGCGGCATTAGCTAAGTGACTCCTGAAAAGGGACTTCTAATAAGGGCGGCTGTTGCAAACGCTCAATCAGGCTCTGCAAGTTTTCCTGTGGCAATGACATCTGTGGGTCTATGCTGTTGGCGACCCAGCCACAAAAATCAATGCCACGCTGTTTAAGTAACTGCACGGTGAGCAAGGCATGATTAATACACCCTAGCCGCATGCCAACCACCACCAGCGCAGGCAAGTTGAGGGCCTGAATTAAATCGGCGATGGTTTGGCTACCACTGAGCGGCACTAGCAAGCCGCCCGCGCCTTCTACAATCACCACATCGGCCATGGCCGTCAATTGCGTATAGGCGGTTTGAATCACTTTAAAGTCGATCTCGACACCTGCCTGGGCGGCCGCAATATGTGGCGCGATAGCTGGTGCAAAACAATAAGGGTTAATCAGCTCGGGCGGCGCACTCACATTGGAGGCCGCGGTTAATTGCAACACGTCATCGTTTTGCCAGCGACCATCTACCCACGCACAGCCAGACGCGACCGGTTTCATACCAATGACGGTGAGGCCTTGCGCGACCAGTTGCTGTATCAAGCGCACACTGACCGTCGTTTTGCCGACGCTGGTATCGGTCCCGGTCACAAAAAAATGACGTGGCAATGCGCGCATGGTTTACCTTAGGCTGTCTTTACGCGGCATAAACTGCACCGGACTGCTACCCGGCGCGGTGTAAGGCTGGCTACCGGTCCAGGCATGTACAAACACCACTTCGTAGGTGGCTGGCAATTTACCCTCACGCCTAAACACCTCATAGCCTTGGCGCAATTGCTGCAAAAATCCTTTGCCGCTCAAGCCTTTGGCACGGCCAGCAGTGGCATTATGCGCACCAATCGCTTTGAGGTCGCGCATCACAGATTCAACGCTATCGTAAGTCAGTGTGTAGTGCATCACATCCAGCACCGGCGCGCTAAAGCCTGCGCGTGTCAGCGCATCGCCAATATCATGCATATCAATAAAGCGACTGACATGGGTATGCTCGGCGCCAGAAGCGGCACGCAACTCTTTGAGCGTATCCGGGCCCAATGTGGCAAACATCAGCAAGCCATTGGGGCGTAATACACGCCTAAACTCCTGCAACACGGTATCCATGTCGTTACACCATTGCACGGCGAGGTTGGACCACACCATATCGACACTGGCAGTAGCCAAAGGTAGCGACTCAATATCACCACAAACAAAACGTGGTTGTGATTGCCAGGGTTTATACCAGGGAAATAATGCGCGACTACGTGCCAGCATGCCTTCGGCGATATCCAGCGCAATGCCTTGTGCCTGTTTAAACTGTTTGAGTAGTGTATGCAAACCATGCCCGGTGCCACAACCAGCATCGAGAATAATGCCAGGGGCGAGTTTGACTACGTCCAGGCGGCTCAGCATTTCTTCACGTACCTGGCGTTGTAAAATGGCAGCTGCATCATACTGTTTGGCGGCACGATGAAACGACTCCCGCATGCGCGACTTGTCGATTTGGTAAACGTCCTGCATTAGCTACTCACTTGTTGCGTGGCTTGGTCATCGGCCATAAAGGCCTCAACTGACTCACAGAAAGCATCTGCATGCGACAAAAACGGCGCATGTGCTGCCCCGGCAATCACGCGCAACTGTGCACGCTGCATATGCATGGCCAGCCAATGCGCAGCGGTCACTGGCGCCAGCGTATCGCGGTCACCATGAATCAGTAAGGTCGGCTGAAACAAACGGCTCACCTCTTCACGCAAATCAGTGTGCAGCAAAATATTGAGCGCCTGATTCAGGTTTTCTTGCGTGGGCGTCGGTTTGGCCGCAAAAGCAGTGCGTAACTGGCGCACGGTCGCGCGGGCATCTTTGGCATGCATACATTGCAGGGTCAAAAAATTCAGCAAGGTCGCATTAAAATCTTGCTCAAAACGCTGATTAAATTGCTCAAAGTGGCGTGCTGCAATACCATGCGGCCAATCAGGTTTGCTGACAAAACAAGGGTTGGTGCCGACCAGAATCAACTTTTCAACGCGATCGGGCTGGTTGAGCGCAATCTGCTGTGCGATCAGGCCGCCCAGCGACCAGCCCAGAATTGTCGACACTCCAGGAATCTCTTCGGCCACCGTTTCGGCCAGGCTGTGCAAATGGTAAGGGTAAACCGGACGACTTTGACCCATGCCTGGCAAATCGACCAAAAATAAACGGTAGTTGGCAGACAAGCGTTTAACCACGCGCTCCCAGACTGCGCTGTTCATCGCCCAACCATGCAGCAACACCAACGGTTTGCCCTGCCCCATGATTTCGATAAAACAACTCATTCCTGTGCCCTGGCTGGAATGTCGCGCTCGGCAGCATGTAATGCGTCAATGAGCGCCCGCACATGGGCTTCACTGTGCGCAGCAGACAACGAAATGCGCAAACGTGAGGTATTCGCAGGCACCGTCGGCGGACGAATGGCAGGCACCAGAATGCCGCGTGCCTGCAGGTATTGGCTCAGAGCCAATGCCTCGTGCGTATCGCCCACGACCAACGGCTGAATCGCCGTTTCAGAAGGCAGTAAGTGCCAGCGTGTCAGTGACAACTCACTTTTGAGCAAGGCAATCATGTCAAATAATTGCTTTCTGCGCGCATCCCCATGCTCGATCTCTTTGACCGAGGCCAGCAAGGCAGCTGACAACGGTGGCGGCGCCGGTGTGGTATAGATATAGCTATTGGCGTATTGAATCAGGTAGTCGATGACAATTTTTTCGCCAGCAACAAATGCTCCGGCCACGCCCGCGGCCTTGCCCAGCGTGCCCATCATGATTAAACGTGATGACTGTAAGCCCAGGTGTTTGAGTGAGCCACGACCTTGTGGTCCCAGTACGCCAAACCCGTGTGCATCGTCCACGTAAAGATAAGCATTGTAACGTTCGCACAACCTAAGGTAATCGGCCAGCGGCGCAAGATCACCATCCATGCTGAACACGGCATCGGCAGTCACCAGTTTGTGGCGCGCCGTGCTGGCTTGCAGTAGTTTTTCAAGTGCTGCCACATCGTTGTGCGCAAAGCGGTGGTGCGTGGCACGCGATAAAAAGGCGCCATCATTAAGGCAAGCATGATTGAGCTTATCCGAAAACACGGCATCGTCTCGCCCCATCAGCGCACTGATGACGCCGATATTGGCCATATAACCAGTCGAGAACAGCAAGGCCGCTGGTTGACCGACAAACGTCGCCAATGCCTGCTCCAGCTGGTCGTGATAACGGTGATGGCCGGTAATCAGGTTAGAAGCGCCACTGCCCACCCCGGCCTCTGCCGCAGCCGCTTGCAACGCAGTAACCAGCGCGGCATCGTTGGCTAGGCCCAGGTAATCATTGCTGCAAAACGACAGAAAAGGCTGGCCGTTAGCCGTAATATGCTCGGCCTGCGGCGAATCGAGCAAACGGCGTTGCCGCATCAGGCCCAGTGTTTGCCGCTTATCAAGGTCGGCCTGCAAATCATCCAGCAAATTGCTCATTAAATTTTCTTCAAGCCCAGTTTGGCAAATAAACTGTTATCGGATTCGACTTCTGGGTTACCGGTGGTCAGTAACTTTTCACCGTAGAAAATACTGTTGGCACCGGCGTGAAAGCACAAAGTTTGCACTGCCTCGCCCATGCTCTGGCGGCCTGCTGACAAACGCACAAAGCTGGTTGGCATGGTGATACGTGCAATCGCAATCGTGCGTACAAATTCAAGCGGGTCCAGTGGCTCGGTGCCATGCAAAGGCGTGCCTTCTACTTGGGTCAGCAAGTTAATCGGCACACTCTCTGGTGGTTGCTCCATATTAGCTAACTGCGCCACCAGGCCTGCACGCTGGGCACGGTTTTCACCCATGCCGATAATGCCGCCACTACACACATTGATATTCATGCTGCGCACACGGTCCAAGGTATCCAGGCGATCCTGGTAAGTCCGCGTGGTGATCACGTCACCGTAAAACTCTGGCGCGGTGTCCAGGTTATGGTTGTAATAATCGAGGCCTGCCTCTTTCAATTGCTCGGCTTGGCCATCTTTTAACATACCCAGGGTGGCGCAGGTTTGCAGCCCCATGGCCTTGACTTCAGAAATCATTTTTAGCACCGGGTCCAGGTCACGCTGCTTGGGGCCACGCCAGGCAGCACCCATACAGAAGCGGCTGGCACCACTGTCTTTGGCGGCTTTAGCCGCGGCCAACACGTCATCCAGTTGCATCAGCGGCTCATTATCCACTTCGGTGTGGTAACGCGCGGCTTGTGGGCAATAGCCGCAATCTTCAGAGCAGCCCCCGGTTTTAATCGACAGCAAAGTGCTCACTTGCACCGCATTCGGGTCAAAGTGCTCTCTGTGCACGGTATGGGCACGGTGCAGCAAGTCATTGAATGGCAACTCAAACAGTGCCATGATGTCTTCTACCCGCCAGCGCTCAACCGTAGGATGGCAAGCAGCCGAAGGTTTCAAGCCATCCAGATTGATGACGGAGGTTTGCATTTCGCTGCCACAACCGGCAACAGAAGTTTGTTGTTCCATAAACACCACGCAATAAAATTGTATGAATAATCCGGCCGAATTATATGTTGTTTAAAATATGACGTGAAAAAATTTTACAACAGATTAAAATTTAATCACACACTCTTTTATCACCAGTGCCAGCAATGGCTGGGTGCAACTTTGCCTTGCGTGCTGTGTGATGCGCCAGCCACTGCCCGCAACCAGCTTCAAGATGGGCTGTGTGCACATTGCGTTGCCACCTTGCCATGGTATACCTCGACGCGTTGCCCGCAATGCGCGCTGCCTACCGTTGCAGGCACGTTATGCGGTATTTGCCTGCAACATGCGCCAGCCTTTGATCGCACACTTGCGCCATTTCGTTACGCCTACCCACTCAACAGGCTGCTGCATCAATTTAAATACCATCAACAATTGGCATTGGGCAATCTGCTGGCTAATAGCCTGCTCACACAGCTGACAACCTTAGCGGCTACAGAACGGCCGCAGATCATGATGGCCATGCCCATGCATCTCAATCGCGTCAAAGAACGCGGGTTTAATCATGCGCTAGAGTTGGCAAAACAGGTGCATCAGCACAGCGGTATAGCATTAGACATAGAAGGATGCATACGCGTGCTTGATACGCCAACGCAAGCTGGCATGGATATGAAAACCAGGACGCGCAATTTACGCGGCGCATTTGCAACGCACAAACCATGGCAAGGCCAGCATGTGATGATTGTGGATGACGTGATGACCACCGGCGCCAGCATGCACGCCGTGGCCAGGGTGTTAAAGCAGGCAGGGGCTACGCGGGTAACCGCGCTGGTGCTGGCACGGACATTAAAAAGTGATGACCCCTGACCATGCCAAGGTGGCCGTTATTCACTACGCACCACGGCCGTGCCACCTAATTGACGGATACGCTGCCCGACGAACTCCGACAAGCGCTCACTTAAGGGCAGGTTATAAGCCAATTGCAATTGCTGCAAAGCCGGTGCAGGCTGGCCCGCCGCTTGCAGAGAAATCGCATACGCCACAATCCATTGCGCATGCCCTGGCCGCAATATAGTTGCGCGCTCAAAGTGAGGCAAGGCCGCCGCATGTTGCCCACTTTGTTGATACGCCATGGCCAACATCCATTGTGACTCTGCATCTTGTATCAATAGGTTGGCGACCGGTTTGAGCGTTTGCAACACCGCGTCGGGCTGGCCATGTGCCAACTGCCATTTGGCCAGCGACTTAGATAAACCAATTTGCCCCGGAAACTGCTTGATACCACTTTGCAACACAGCCACCGCCTCAGCTTCTTGCCGGGACTCAAACAAATAAGCCGCCAGTAGCTGCCGTGCATCTTCAGATTGCGGATAGCTCACCAACGCCTGGCGCAAAATGGCCAGTGCTTCATTCAAGCGGCCTTTCTGCTCCTGGTCTACCGCACGTTGAATCTGCAAATTCACCTCTTGGTCTGGGCGAATCTGTTTGTTAACCACCCCTCTGGGGCCAGACTCATCATCATTATTTTTCGCGAGTTTGGGTGTGTTGCCAGCGCCTGATGATGGCTCAATCGCAGTCACCACCAAATTAGCCGCTGCACTATCAGCAGGGTTAATCGTAAACTCACCTTCCACCTGTGGCCGCAATGCGATCTTGGTGCTCGCAGGTTTGGCGACCATTGGCGCGGCCAGGGCTGTGTCCGTGGCCGGTTTTTGCCATGGGCTAAATAAGGCCTTGGTTAGCTGCGGAGGCGCCCAGGCTGCATTATTTAGCGCCACTGGCGCGTGCTCAACCGGCAATGATGCAACCGCTGTGATTGCGGGTGCAGGCACAACAGGCGTCGCCGTCGCCACTAACACCGCAGCATGGGTGCGCACCGGAGCCGGGGCAAAGCGAGCCATGAACATGGGCCAATTCACCAGCAAACAGCCAATCACGATCAATAGCAACAGCGCCCATCGCAACTTGCTGCCCCAGGCCGCAGCAGAACCTTGGTGGCTAAGCACTGGCTTGACTTGCCCGGCCCAGCCATCGGTGGCGGCCGCCCCTTGGCGCGCCTCAACGTTTTGCAATACCTGATTAATTAAACTCAAGTGCTTCCCCAATATGAAAACTAACGACCCAGACCAGCCAGGGCCGTATGCAGCGTCAGCCACCATTTAAAACCGTGGCCCAGCCAGCGATGCTGTGCTTTGACACTGGCCTGTGTGTCCATAATCGCCGCCCTGACATCTTCAGCCGACACGCCTTGCTGGCCGCGGCCAAACGCGGACAACAATGACTTATGCGCCAGGATATTAAGCAAACGCGGAATACCATTGGCATAGCGATAGAGCAAACGCAGGCTGGCGGGCGTAAAAATCATGCCGCCCTGATAACCGGCAATATGCATGCGATGATTCAGATAAAACCCTAATTCTGACCAGTGCAAACCTTTGAGGTGATACTCAAAGCCAATGCGTTGGCGTAACTGGCGAATGGACGGGTGATTAATACGCTCTTCCAGCTCTGGCTGGCCAAAAATCACCACTTGTATCAATTTGCGTTTTTCGGTTTCGAGGTTACTCAACAGGCGCAAGGCTTCCAGGGTTTCCAGCGGCATGGCCTGCACTTCATCCAGGCACACCACCACATGCCGGCCTTCGTCAGCAAAGGTAAGCAGCTTGCGGTTAAGCGCATCTATCATGTCGTGATGGGTAAAGTCTGGTTTAAACGCCACGCCAAATTCGGTGGCTAACGTCATTAACAAGGCGTGCGGGTCCAGGTAAGGATTAGGAATAAACGCCACTTTGCAGCCGGGTTCAAGCGCCTTGAGCAGGCGGCGGCACAGCAAGGTTTTGCCAGTGCCCACTTCACCGGTAATCTTCACAAAGCCTTCGCCAGATTGAATCGCAATCAACAGCGTATTCAGCGCCTCTTGCAGGCTACGCGTTGCATAATAAAAACTGGTATCCGGCGTGATGGTAAATGGATACTCCTTCAACCCAAAGTGCTGCAGGTACATGCCCGCTCCTAAAAACTGCTATCGCTCTTCAGCTTCTCAACCCGGTCCTGGCTATCAAGCATATCTTGCGCCCAGCTTTCGCCACTGCGCACCACGGTAGATTTCAGCAAAATCACCAGTTCGGTTTTGATGCTGCTTTGATCCTTTTGGCGGAACAGGTTACCCAGGAATTTCACATCGCCCAAGCCCGGCACTTTGGTGCGCGTATTGTCGACAGATTCCTGCATCAGACCGCCAATCGCAATCACGCTGCCATCTTTGGTGCGCACTATGCTGTCAGTTTCATTAATGTTGGAAGACGCCGTCGGGATGGTATACGTGCCGCCGTTAGCGCTAGACAAGGTCACAGTTCTATTCACCTGCGTCACTTCGCTGATAAATGGATGCACGTGCAAGGTAATATTATCGTCTTTATCAATCTGCGGCGTCACATCCAGTGAAATACCGGAAAAATAGGGTTGCAGCTGAATATCCGGTGTCACAATCGCACCACCCGTTGTGGTGGTCACATTGGTTTTCACGTTCGTCACATAAAAAGCGTCGTTACCCACCTTGAGCACCGCTTTTTGGTTGTTAATGGTCGCAATGCGCGGGCTAGACAGCACCTCGACATTACCCTGAGTTTCCAGAAAATTCAGCAAGGCTGAAAACCCTTTGCCTTGCACGGCCAGCGCAAACATCGAGCCACCCAGAGAAGTCACCGAATTATTACTCAAAGCGCCGGGCTCTGTCGTAGTCACAACGCCATTGGTCAAATCACCAGTTTCACTCAGTGAGGCATTACCGTTGATGTTACCAAAAGTCACGTCGCGGCCACGCGTATGTCTGGCTGCAGCCCAGTTAATGCCCTGTTGCGAGTTTCTGTTCAACTGCACTTTGATGATTTTTGCTTCCAGAATCACCTGACGGTCAACCGTAACCTGCATCAGGCTTAAAAACTTTTCAACCTGGCGGATTTCTTTAGGCATGGCTTTCACCATGATCAAGCCAGATTGGGCATTGATAATCACTTTGCGGCCACTTTCTTCGCCAATCAGACTACTCAGCGAGGCGGCAATTTCTTCCCAAAAATCATTATTGGTACGCATGCTCACATCTGAAGCATACACTTGCAGGTTAGACGCACCCGAAGCGCCGCTACCTGTAGTGCCCGTACTACCCGTACCGGTGCCGCTCGAGCCTGTCATGGCAGCAGCCTGGCCTGCAACGCCCGCCGCACCACCCGCACCTGAACCACTCGCCGTACCTGAGGTCACGCGGGTCGCAGAAGTGCCTCTGCGTGAGCCGGTAATATAGTTGACTTGAAACACGCGGGTTTGAATCGTTTGCGGCTCAACAAATATTTGTTTGCCGTTCATTTTGTATTCATAGCCATACAAATCACGCAAGGCATTGAGGGCTTCAAACAAAGTCACATCTCGCAAGTTGATTGAAATCTCGCCTTTGAGCTCAGGGCTCAACGCAATGCTGTAAGGGCTGCCAGAAACGATACCCATCAACACCTGCGCGGCAGGCGCTTTGTTCACCACTAGGTCAAACCGCGGCTCAACGCGTTTGGCCAGCGCTTTTGGCGGCTCAATCTTGAGCGGCTCAAACAACTCATCGGTGACGGCCTTGGGCGGTGGCGCTACCTGCGCTTGCGCCTTGGCAGCAGACGTCGCCAACTCATTTTGAATCTTAGGATTAATCGACACATTGCTTGGGGCAAACGGATTGCTGGTACAACCGACCAATCCGGTACCGATAATCATCAAACCCAAGGTGTTCACGAAAGTTTTCATAGCAGTCTCTCTATTGATGTTCCCTTGCTGCCTCACTAGGTTGAGGTCAGCAAGCGTTTGTCACTTTATTTTCAATCTTTATTTTTCAACTTTTTAGCCTGATTTTTTAATCTTCTTGGCTGGTTTGTCTTATTCATACTGGTTTGCAGTTGCACTGGCTTAATCACACTGGCCAGGCCCATGCCCACCACTTTTTTCTCGCCCAGTTTGCTGACAAATACGGCTTTCTGGTTTTTGACCGAGATCAATTTAAAGCCCTCATAACTGCCGCCCACCTGCACCATTTGGCCGTTAACCACAGCGAAGCCTGCTTTGCCATTGTCTTGTATCGCCGTCAGCTCCCAAGGCTGTTCTGTTTGCGTTTGGGCGTTCGGCAAATACTCCATCACCGAAGCAGGCGGCTTAGTGGGATCTACTACGCCCTCTGCCAAAGCGACCGTCACCTGTGTTGTCCACGCCATGAATAGTGTTGTTAGTAACAAGCGCATGCTAAATCCCCAACCATGCATTTTCACCACTCAGGGTGTAGACCTGAACAGTTAACTCACTTTCAGGATACTCAGCTTTCAGCGCTGCCGTTTCCCAGGCCAAAGTCTGGCCAATCGCTTTTAACGACTGGGCATAAGCCATTAAGGCAAAATATTTGCCTTTAAGCCGCACCTTCACCGCATGCTGATACACATGCGGCACGTTCTTCCACACCTCTTCAGTATTGGCAGGCGCAGCGCTACTTGACGCCGAATCGCCTGGCGGCTGCAATTGTTTTCTTTGCTTTTCAATAAAGTCGACCACCGGCAAAGACTGCATTTCTGCTACTTGTACGTCAGTGTGTTTTTGCAGTAATTTTTTTAGCAATGACACCATCTCTTGTGGCGGCACCATGTAAGAAGACACCTTGACTAAATCAGCGGACTGGCTGGCAATTTTCTGTGTAGTCGCGTCAATATCATGCTGAAACGCATTGCTCGCTGGCTGTGGTGCAGCCTGCGTGGCAATGGTGGTCATTTGCTCGGTCAGTGTGGCGGTATCATTCTGGATTTTAATCATGTCTTGCTGGGTGCTCGCCAGCTGCGCACGCTGTGGCTCCAGCAAAAAAGTATCCATCAAGCCAACCACGGCAAACAAACCAGCCCCAAAAATCATCCAGCGCTCACGCTGGGAAAGCGCTATCCATTTATCGCTGACTGTTTGTAATTGTTCAAATCGCATGCGTCGTTCTCTCTAAGGCTGCTTGGCCGGTGATTGCGTTGTTTGGCGCACAAACTCATCCCAGCTCACCGTGTTTTCGCGCTTCGCCTTGTTTTGCAGGTCTTTCCCTTTCACCTCAAAGGCATACACTTGCAGGGTCACTTCTGCCGCAGGGGCGGAAGGGGCCGCAGCAGGCGATGCTGGCACACCCGGTGCTGCACCGGCACTAGCACTTGCCTCGGTAGCGCCTTTGCCAGCTGGTGCCTCTACAACTGGTGCCGGCGGAGGCACAGGGGTTGGCGCTGGTGTAGCACTCGCCGCAGCTTGTGCTCTGTGCAACTCAACTTGCTTGAACTGAATGCCAGAAAATTGCGTGCCCTCAAAAATACGCTGGGTCGATAACAAGTCCAGATACAAAGGAATATCTTCAGATTGCAACGCCTGCCCGCTGAGTGTCACATGTTGCGCACCCGGCTCAATATTAAAGCCCGTTAACCAAAGCCCAGGCTGCTGCTGAGCAGTGAGCGCACGCATATAATCCACCAGATGGTTAGCCGCCCCAGAGATTGATTGCTGAAAAATAGCCAGAATCTGCGACTGCATCTCAAAGCGGGCATTAAGACTTTTCAGCGTAGCTTCAAGCTTGCTGTTATCTATCGGCGTCACGTGCTGGGCAAATTGATCCACCTTTTTTTGCGTGGTTTCATATTGCGTCACAGCCTGATTACGCTGCGTTTGCAACTGTGCGTTTTCAGCCTGCAGGCCGGTAAACAGGTAAAACATCACGCCAGCTGCCAGAACATAAATGGCCGCAACCACAGGGAGCGTGAACCAGTCTTTAGATTTAACCAGCCCGCCGTCAAACAGGTTAATTTGCTGACTCATGCCGCCATCTCCTGGCGTAAGGCAGCGCCTAATGCAGGCAATAACATGGCTTGTTTTTCCAGGCTGGAGAAATCCTGATCGGCTGGCAACTCGACAATGTCTTCCAGGTTAAACACATTTACCGGCACATAGAGGCTAGAGCTCAAGCCACTGACCAGGTAATCGCGATTAGAGACCGGCGCTACCACCAGGCGATTCAGGCTCAAATAAGGAAACTGGCGGTCAAAACTATCCAGCGAGCGCTGTAACTCAAGTACCAGCTTGTCAAAGTTAGCTTTAAACAGCTCACCGCGGTCATTCAAAAAATCGCGGTCAAGCTCAATCAAACGCGCATGATACAACTCGCCTTTGGCGGTGAATGTCAGCAAACATCCGCGTGGCAAAATACTGAGCATCACCAGCGCTCTATCTTCATGCTCCAGCAAATGGGCAATATTGCGCTGCACCAGCGCATGCACATCCACCGACTTCACGTTAAAACCCGCTTCAGCCAAATGGTTACCCATTGCAGAAACGGTGGCTTTTTTAGCGCAAATTGCCAGCATCAGCGGCTGGCGATTAGCATAAGACGGGTCTACCGGCACATCAATGCCATCCACCACCGCTTGTTCGACTGAATAATCCAGCAAGCCTTTCAGCTTCCAGCGCAACGCCGGTTTTACCTCGTTGTCCGGCATATTCGGCTTATCAATTTGCACAATATTGTATTGATCAACATTCAATACAATATTGCACGGCAAGGTCTTAAGGTCATTTTTGGTCACAAAGTGACGCAATGTGGACGTTGCATGTAGTGGCACCTGCTCAACAGCGGCAAATGAGACCACCGGCTTGGCCCCTTCGGATGGTGGCGTCACGGCGACAGTACTCACGTGCATATCAGTGACACTGATACCCACTTGCTGCTTATTCTTTTGTCGTTTAAACCATTCCATGGCGACGCATCCGTCTTTCTAAATAATTTTTTTATTTAAAATCAATGTATAACAATCAAAACTTCAAGCTATATCATAGCTTAGTATACACAAAAAATTCACCCGGTGAAGCCATCATCATGTGCGCAAAATGACTGATGCTTCGCAAGAGGTCTGCATACTGCTTTGTTAACTCTTTATAGTTCATTTTAATAAGAGCAACTTTAGTGCCTGCTTTGCCGCTTTAAAGCAACGATAAAAAGAACAAAACCACCTGATTTAGGTGGTTTTGTTATCGCTAGAAGTTTTCTCGCATGTAGATAATGGGCGCTTTATAGACGCCGAAGGTGGCGCGACCCACCGGGTCTGCACCAAACCAGTTCCGCATGCCCGCGGTTCCAGCGATCGCATTTGATTGCGTAGTGCCGGGGCCAACACAGGTTTGATCCCCGCCTGCATCTTCAAAATTCAGCTCCAGATTCACACTACCTGTATTGGGCGTATTGCCCGACACACCAGGCGCGCTTAATCGCAAACTCATTTTGCCTTGAATCATGGACGTGCTCCCACTCAACACCGTTTCACAGGCGTTCAAGTTGCCCCTGTAGCTCAAGGTTGGCATCGCAATGGTCTTGATATCAAAAGTGGTACAACTATCGTCGGTACTCCGCCTGTAGCCGGTAGAACTCCAATATTGCGCCTCAAGGGGTACTGTAAGCGGCAGCAGCTCAGACCCATGCACAGGGGTGATGGCGAGACGCCCATAGCGGAACGGCACAGTATTGGCGATAGCAAATGGAGAGGTCGCTGTGGTGACACCATCGGTGTCTTGCACTTGTGTACGTACGGTGACTATTTGTTCGTTAATCGGTACATTTGAGCGTGGCACATAAAACTTGGCATTCATCGCTGCAACCCCAGCCGCCCAACTCCCAATCAACGAATTGGTCGCCGTGCTGCGTGTTAAAGCCACAGTCGTCAACGGCGGGTTAGTCGTAAAGTTAAAGTTAGCCCATACAGCAGGATCAAACTTGGCATAACTACCCACATAGTTTTGAGTCGTCGCGGGGGTTAAACTGCCATTGGTGGCCGTGATTGTAAACGGAACCTCCAGCGCGGCTCTACTAGTAGTATCTTGCCCGTAATAGGCAAACGCGCCGCACGCCCTGACCACAGTACCTGTGGTAATTTCAAATCTATCGGGGATAAAGCGTCCAAAATAATAGGTCTCACCAGTGTTGCCAAAATTGCAGCCATACTTTTTCGGTGTGTTAACGAGATCTTCGTTGGCAAACGAACCTACGATGCAATCCCCATTCGTAATATCCGCCAAGGCATAAGTATCATCATAAACGTCACTCGTTTTGAACTTAAAGTGGCCAACCTCGCTATATTGAAAGGCTTTGGTGCCCGTGCTCACGCCATACACTGCCTGAGGAAAAGCACCCGTGACGACGCCCACAGTCGGCGCACCTGGATGTGCTACTAATGGCACATAAGGATCATTTTGCACTTTTGCCCTAATTTTTGGCGTCCCGTTATACCCTGACTCACTACTGCTGGCACTCAGACTAAAGGGATCTCTGGCAGCCCGGAATCTGGTCGTTGTAGAGTCAGACGGCGTAGCGGCAGACGTTGTTTGCAGCGCATCACTGGAAGTCACGCTGAGAGATAGCGGACGCACCGTGAAGTTATCTGACGAGCAACCTGTTTTAGCTAGGCCCAAATCGCGCACCCGGCACCGGAGTTTGGGATAAGCAACCTTTGGATAGCCTCCGGTGAGCGCATCAGATGCAGTAAATGTCACTTTTTTGCGGCCATTATCAGAGGCCGCAAAAGTCACTAACTTAGTGGCCACAATATCCGTCAGGGCTGTACTGCAAGTATTAGTATTTCCACTCTCAACAACTAAATCCACCGTGAGCCCGGTCACAGAGTTATAACCGCTAGACTGTGCTCCGTTGGCAAGTAAAGCAACCACATCCACATCAAAATCTCTACCCAGCAACTTGGTATAAAGCGGATTGCGCCCCGAACTAGTATAAGTGAGCGCATTTTCCATACACTCAAATGTATTCACACACGGCGTATTGGTAAAAGTAAAACTGCAGCTCTGTGAACTGGTGGCAGTGTTCCAGCACTTCACGCCACTCAATGGTGTTTTAGTCAGCCCACTCACGCCCAACGTATAGGTGGCTGCGGCACTGCCTTGCATCGTGACAGTACCAATTGACTGACTAGACCCTAATGTAAACGGATCCGGTGTATCGGTCACCGTTGGTGTGGTTGGTGACACTGTCAGGCTGCCTTTTAATTCCCCCGAACTCACCAACTGATTATCCGGGCAAGGCACGGTGGAGGATAAACAAGCCAGCACTTTCACTTCGGTTGGGCATAGCGTCGCAGTCCCCGCATGGCGAATCTCAAAATGGTCGTAATTAGGTACAAAAGTGGAGCCAACCACAAAGTCGTAACTAAAGGTGTAAATACCAACCGACGTAAAATCATACTCAATGGCAACGCCGGTATCAATTTTTACGGTTGATAACGTGTCACTTAAAGAACTTGTTTTGGCGATGGCACAAGCATTGGAACTTGTGTTGGTCCAAAAGGAATCCCATGCACCCACGCAGTAGTGATCAAAGCTACGATTACGCTCCCTGAACGACTCAACAACATCCAGGTTGGCTGGCAAGCTGTTGCTCGAAGGGCATGGGGCATTGGTATTGCCTGACAATGGATAAGTACCGACAATTTGCTTGCCATTGGTATCCACATAGCGCACACCGCAACCACGGTCATCACCACCCAAATAAGTATCGACTGCATGATAATAGCGCACTGGATTAGAGCTGCTCACAGGGTAACCCACAGGAATCACTAACGTGACTTCAGCAGTCACGTAATCTAGTGGATAAGTGTACTTCCAGTTGACAGTCACGCTAGGGCCTGCAATTAAAGTGCTAAAACGTGGCGCACTAAATTGAGATGTGGTGCTTTGCGTCACCCCTTGGGAAACAGTCGCCGGGGTGGGCGTTGAAACTGTACGATTAATATAAGCCGTGGGTGTGAGGCTATTTGGAAAACCAAAATGGTCAGGGCCAATCAGACCACCATTGGCCCTTAGGTAAATACCGTTATCAAGCAGTGTATTACTGGGCACAGCAGTGGGGCTATACAACTGGCCAGTATTATCTAGCCTACGGACTTGAATCTGCGTTGTATCTTCAATGTAAGTACGCAAACCATTATCTGTAGTAGATCCACCGCCAGAGTTTAGCTGCACAACTGCTGCGTGGAGGCCAGTTGAGAAACATAGCCACAACACCCAACACAAAAGTATTTTTTTAGTGAATCCGTTCACTACGTATTCCTTGTTAGTTACATTCCTCAACAGGCGGGCCGCTATATAAGCATCGGCTGAGTGTCACCGCAATTTGTCGCTCTATTCTGTCTTGGGCACCAACCGCACCTATCGAAGCAGTTGAAGTAATGCTATAAATGCCAATATCCTGCGTAGTGCCTTTATCTTGAAGCACACTCCGACTACACGTGACAGACACACTAAAGTTATTAATCGTGAGTGTCGTTGGTGAGGCGATACACCCTTGCATCCCGACAGAGCCGGGTGACAGTACCTGATAAGCCGCCCACTCTACCCCTGCTCTGGCCGCTAAATAAGCATTGGCACCTTGCACGTCTTGTATCGTGCCCATTTGTGCCAGCAACGACAACCGCATGGAATACCCCACCAGTGCTGCAAGAGTCACCAGTAAAAATATTGCCACAGGCAACATAAATCCCTTTGCGCGATAAGCAATACTTTTCATGGCGAGTTCACCACATTAATCAAGTTAACCAACCTGGCTACACCACCGTTTTTCTGTAATGTAAGTTGTGCGGTGACCACGCTTGAGTGCTGCATCACACCCTCAGTGTAGGTAAAACTGCACTCGGTGACATCCTCAACCACAACGTTAGCGTTCGCCCCGTTAAAGTTCGCCGGGTGCGCAGAAGGGATGGCAATATTGCTCACCATTAATAAGCGCCGGTTTGCCACGTCGCACACATACGCCACCGCACCGTTGACGATATAAAAACGGCTACCAGGAGATGGCAAAGGAAAAAGGTTGCCCGCGAATGTCACAGAACCGACGTTGGCGCCTGTATTTAGCGCGCGCACATTATTATTAGCGGTTTCATACACATCAGCCCCGGTAATGCCCAGGTTATAAATCACTAACTGGTCACCAGCGTCTACGTTAACGGTTGCACCCAGCACGCGCAAAGTGTGGCTCCCAGCGTCGAAATCATCTTGCTGATAACGCCCCCCTTGCTTAATAGGCACAAACTCGACGTAATCACCCCCGCCAGAAACCCACACACTGTTGGGCAACGCATTACGAATATCGCGCGACATACGGCGCAAGGAAATATCGGCACGGTCGGCCAGCTCGTAATAAGCTTCTGAGTTCACATAGGCAAGGACAGAGTTTTTAATAAAACTGACGGAGATACCGCCCAAAATAGCCATGACGACAATGACAATCACCAGCTCCACCAAGGTGAAACCAGACATCGCCAAGCGAGGCTGCTTAAATTTTCGGCGCATAGCGAACCTTAAAACCGGTTAAGCGTATGGTTGTGTTGGCTGGGCCAGTCACCGTGACGACAATTTGCAAAACAGCTGCTGCTGGCAACCCGGCAAAAGCGCCAGCGCCCCCAGCCTGATTAATCGCCACAGAGGCCGAATAAGCATTGAGGCCCGCAAGTGCAGTTGAACTGCCTATGCGGCAAATACCCGTGCAGCCACCACCTGGCATGGTAAACCCGCCATAATCGGCGACATTATCAAACGGATTAGTGGCGCTGTAACGGCTTTCACCTGCGGGAGAGGGGCCACCTAAGTTGGCTTGCGAAGTGCTGCAATCAGCCGCGCTATTGGCGGTAGACGCATTTGGGTCATCCGGGTCGCAAAAGGTAAAAGGCATTTGCTGGATTTCTTGCATGAGTGATTCAGCAATCGCAATCGCTTGTTTGCGCGCGAGCGGGTCCGCTGAGTGACCGCTCATAAATGCCAGCGCGCCGATCACCCCGGCAATGGCGGTGGTCACAATCACAATAAACACAACCATCTCAACCAGCGAAAAACCGTGATGGTTTTTTTTGCCGGCTGGTATGTGTTTATTATTGTTGTGGTTACCTGTTTTAGTCATATGCGTCACCTGGCTGCTCACCAGGTGGATTGTTAGTGTATGTAACCCGTATTTGCTTCTACCGAAATGCCAACAAATTGCAGTTCATTCTTTTTATTGGTCACTCTATAGGTAGCCAACTCGTTTGGGTCTGCCCGGCCCAAGCCATCAAACCCCAAAGCTTTGTTAGACGACCCAACGATCACACTGTGCGAAAAAGTGAGCACATAGGCGCCAGCGGTTTCCGGGTTAATCACCACTTGCGCCGCGCCACAGTTAGGGTCAAAGCACAGGCTAACCGTATTGGGCTCTACCGCATCGTTGTGTAACACAAACACTTTCTTGCGCTGTGCAATGGCCGTTTTTTGCGCATAACGCAGCGTAGATGAAAGTAAACCCGCGTCGCCGCGGGTTTCGAAGATGTCACCACTAGTGAATCTGGGGGCGGCGACTGCCATCATGATTCCAGTCAGAGCGATCACCACAACCAATTCAACAAGGGTGAATCCATCTGCTTTTATCATAAAAACAAGAATCAACCGCCGCAATTAGCAGCACTTAATGTGGGAGTAGTGACTACACCAGTTGCAGCAGTGTAAATGACTGTACATTGTGCAAAACCGCCTACTGTAAATGTTGCAACCCCACCAACATATCCTGGCTGAAACTGTCCATCTACTTGTTGCAATGCAGAACCAATGCCAGCTGCATCTGCAGTTGGATAACCAACCCCAGCAACGACTGTGACGTTATTCCCATCCATAGGCACTGTAGCTGCATTATTTCCAGCGGCTACCCACGAGGCGCGTGCAAGGTTAGCCGCTGACCGGAGAGATGCAGCAAGACCATTCGCAGCTGCAACGCGTGCATTAGATTGCACGTTAACAAACCTTGGCAAAGCCGTTGCCGCCAAAATACCCAATACTGCAATTACCACTACCAATTCAACCAATGTAAAACCTGCTTGTTTTTTCATTATTCAGACTCCTAATCAAAAAGTCCCTGCCCTTATCATCACAGCGGCAGGTTATAACTGCGTTAATTACCCATCAGCAAAATCTATGCCAGACAATTTTGGTCCATATTCATCACGCTTCACAAACCATTCATATGCCAGAGCAAATGATTAACTACCCTTCAACATAACCGAACTCATATCCCATATCGGCAAGAACACACCCAGAGCTAACACCAACACCAAGGCACCTAAAAAGATAATCAAGATGGGCTCGATTTGCGCACCTAATGTTTTAACGTCATATTCCACGTCAGCTTGATACATATCGGCAACTTCTTGCATCAAATCATCGAGCGAGCCAGACTCTTCGCCCACAGCAATCATCTGCAACACCAGCGGATTAAACACGCCCGTTTGCGTGGCCGTTCTTAAAATCGTCTCACCGCGCTCAATGCCAGCAGACATACTAAGAATTTTGGCGCCGAGGTAATCATTCTCAACTGTCTGTGAAACCAGGCGCAAAGCCGAAAGAATAGGCAAACCGCTACGCGTAGACAAGGCAAAGGTGCGCGCAAACCTGGCCATGGTGCCTTTAAAAATAATTTTGCCCGCAATGGGAATGCGCATTTTGTAGCGATCCCATTGAGCCCGCCCGGCATCTGTACTCGTGTACGTTTTGAACATCCAGACCGCCCCCACAATCATGCCAATCAGCACAAACCAGTAATTACGCATAAAACTGGAAAACGCGATCAATATCTTTGTAATGAATGGTAAATCTGCATGCATGTTGGCAAACACTTTTTCAAACTGCGGAATCACCATCACATTAATCACCACAATGGCAATCGCCATCGCGATGAGTACAAAGGTTGGATATTGCAACGCAGATTTGATTTGCCCGCGCATAAAGCGCTCAAATTCAATGTGCTCAGCCAAACGCAAAAAGATATTGTCGAGGTTACCGGTGCCCTCACCGACACGGATCATGCTGATATAAAAACTATCAAACACCTTAGGGTGCTCAGCCATGGCGACTGACAACTCACGGCCTGAATCCAAACTCACGCGTAGCTGCCCAACCACTTGTGCTAGCTTGGCATTACCCACCGAGCTTTGAATACCTGCCAAGGCACGCATAATCGGTATACCGGCTTTGAGCAGGGTATACATCTGCTTACTGAACAGCATGACATCTAGGCTGGTGACTTTTTCTTCAAACAAATTAAAAGCGACTGCGCCAGCTGCTTTTTGCTTGATTTCAATCGGGGTAATTTTTGAGATGATGAGTGCCGCGCCCAGCGCATCGAGGTCTGTTGCTTCTTGCACGCCGCTGACCATCATGCCATCGTCGGTACGACCTTTGTATTCAAATATCGGCATAGGCGTGGCTTTTTAAAGGGTTACTCTTCAAACTGGTTATCGACACGCATGATTTCATCGAGCGTGGTCTTGCCGTCTAATGCCAGTTGCAAAGACTGGTCGCGCAAGGTCTTGCCTTTAAGTCTTTCGCGCGCTTTTTTGATAAACACATTGGTGTCCGGCATGTTAGCCGCCATCGCCAACTCATCCGTCATTTCTAAAAACTCATATAAACCAACGCGGCCCAAATAACCAGTGCGGTTACAGTGCTGGCAGCCTTTACCATGCCTAAAATTGGTCACCACATCAGGCTGCTGTATCACTTGATTTAACCAAACTGATTCTGACTCGGTTGGCGTGTGCTCGGCGGCACAATGCGGGCAAATGAGCCGCACTAGCCGTTGTGCCAGCACACCCAGCAGCGACATCGCCACCATAAAGCGCGGCACGCCCATGTCGATCAAACGCACGGGGGCGGTTGAGGCGTCGTTGGTATGTAATGTAGAGAGCACCAAGTGGCCGGTCATGGAGGCACGCAAACCGGTTTGCGCGGTTTCTTCGTCACGCATTTCACCCACCAGCACAATATCCGGGTCCTGACGCAAAATGGCACGTAACAGTTTAGGAAAATCCAGCTCGATTTTTTCGTTCACCTGCGTTTGAATAATGCCAGGCAGGCGATATTCCACCGGGTCTTCTACCGTAATGACTTTGGTTTCCGGCGTGTTTAATTCACTCAAGGCAGAATACAACGTAGTCGTTTTACCGCTACCGGTTGGGCCGGTCACCAGCACCATGCCACTCGGTCGGCCGATCATCTTACGAAAACGCGCCAGCAACTCTGGCGGCATACCCAGTTTATCCAGGTTGAAATGGCCGGTATTCTGAATGAGCAACCGCATCACTACCGTTTCGCCATACTGCGTTGGCATGGTAGAAATACGCATATCCACTGCACGGCCCTTCACGGTAAAGCCAAAGCGGCCATCCTGCGGTAAACGTTTCTCAGAAATATCCAGGCCAGCCATAATCTTGAGGCGCATGACCAAAGCAGTCGCAATTTTGTTGTCGGACTGCGTTTGAAAGTGCATCACACCATCAATCCTAAAGCGGATCAGCAGTTTATTTTCTTGCGGCTCAATGTGCACATCAGAGGCACGCACCTGCACCGCGTCTTCAAAAATGGTTTGCAGCAGCTTAACCACTGGCGCATCGTCAATGCCCAGGTCAACGCCCATCAGGCTGGCGAGGTCCACATTGCTGGCGGCCAAGTCTTCTTGCAGCTCTAACGCCAGTGACGAGATTTGTTCGGTTTGGCGATAAGAGCGATCAATCGTCTGCATCAGCAGCGTTTCCTGCACCACCACAATGTCGATGTCGCGCTTGAGCAGCCTGACCAATTCGTCATAAGCATACACATCAGATGGATCAACCATCGCGATCAAGAAACTGTTGGGACGCTCTTCGAGCAAAATAGCGCGGAAACGGCGCGACTGCACTTCGGGGAGTTTTTGAACCTGCTTCACGTCCAGTTCGTACTGGCCGAGGTCCAAAAATGGGATATTCAACTGAGAAGCAACCGCCTCGGCAATTTGCCGCTCGTTGGCGTAGCCTTTTTCAGCAATGACACGACCCAAGCGTCTACCCGTCTTGCGCTGTTCTTCCAGCGCCTGATCGAGCTCAGCTTGAGTCATGAAATTCTGTCTGACCAGAATTTCACCTAATCTAATTTTCTCGGGACGAGCCATGGCGTTTTAATTATTTATCTTGATAGACTTTTCTCGACTATCATATCACTGTCATTCTACCCTTACGTTTGTAAACAAACAGCCAAAAATGTTTCATATCGTGCTTTTCGAACCAGAAATTCCGCCCAACACTGGAAATATCATCCGTTTATGTGCCAACGCAGGCGCCAAACTGCACTTGGTCAAACCATTAGGCTTTGAGTTGTCAGACAAACACCTCAAACGCGCCGGGCTGGATTACCACGAGTATGCCGAGCTCAAAGTGTATGAACACTGGCAAGAATGCCAGCAAGCTTTGCATGACAAACGTATGTTTGCACTCACGACCAAAGGCAGCACGCGGCACACCGATTTGCAATTTGAAGACGAAGATGTGTTTGTATTTGGCCCGGAATCACGCGGCTTGCCCGAAGAGATCCGCGCCCAGTTTGCGCCAGAGCATCGGGTGAGGCTACCCATGCTGCCGCACAGCCGCAGCCTCAACTTATCAAACTCAGCCGCTATTTTGCTTTATGAAGCCTGGCGCCAAACCGGGTTTACTGGCGGCGTGTAATCAAAAGTAACAGGCAAAAAAAGCCCCGATTAAGGGGTAAATCGGGGCAACAGGCCTCATCGTAAAGGCTTCCGCTCAGGGAGGAAAGAAGCGGAAAGATGATTCATCATCATCGTGCTGGTATGAGTATTAGGTGTTTTGAAAAGTTCCGATAATTTATTATCGTCAATTTAATTTACTGCAGATGCGCATGACAACCTGACTACGAATGCTAGAAAAAGTAATTCTTTGGTGAGCACTCACACACTCGCTCATTGTTTCGTCAATTTTTTCGCCTTGATGGCGAGTTACTTTTTTTGCTTGCCCCAAAAAAGTAACCAAAAAGAGGGCACCCAGCCATCACGGCCTGCGGCTCCCTTGCGTTGCTCAACAAAATAAGCGGTCACGAAACTCGCCCTGACAAGCCACACACAACGTGGCTTGTTGCGGAGCTCAAACAGTCGCTCCCTTTCTCCTTATTTTGTCTCCGCTACTCAGCGTAATGGAATGGGATTTATCTCATCTAAGCAACATCGTTGAAGTTTGGACGGTCAAAAACCAGATTCTTTTCTCTTCAACTCCCTTACGGTTGCAGTCGCATGGTGTTCGGGGTCCCCATCTGCCGCGCCGAGCAACGCAGGATTGGCGGGAGCCTTCGGTCATCGGCTGTCTGAATCCCGCAGCAGCTCACGGTTTGTGTGAGCTGCCAGGTTGAGTTTCGATGGCCGCCCGGCAAGCCGAGTAGCGCAGGATACAAGCGGAAGCTGGGGTGTCTTGTTCTTTGCCTTCTTTCTTATGGACAAGCATAAGAAAGAATGGTCGCCGAAAAGGCGAAAGTGATGGATCATCAAATAACCAAGCACCCATACTACGATGATGGTTGTCGCTTCGGGCAAGCAAAGAAAAGTAACTCGCCGAAAAGGCGAAACGCAACCTAACAAACAACCATAAACATGTGGGCATCAATGCCCACCCTACTACTCTACCTAATCAAAGAATAACCTTGTCATTGAAATCACACTAAGCCCAGATTGCAGCCCACGCTGGAATGGCGCATCGGCATTGGCCAAACAATCCGCCAAATTACCCTGCACATCATGCGATAATATCCGCATGCCATCTGAAACCAATCTCCTTCAGGGTCTCAACGACAAACAACTGCAAGCGGTCACCCTGCCGCATTTATCCGCACTGATTCTGGCCGGCGCCGGCAGTGGTAAAACGCGTGTGCTGACAACCCGCATCGCCTGGCTGATTCAAACCGGCCAAACCTCACCCATGGGCTTAATGGCGGTGACGTTTACCAATAAAGCCGCCAAAGAGATGCTGACACGCTTAACCAGCATGTTGCCGATTAACACGCGCGGCATGTGGGCAGGTACTTTTCATGGTTTATGTAACCGCATGTTGCGGGCGCATTACCGTGAGGCCAGATTGCCGAGCACGTTTCAGATTCTTGATACGTCCGACCAGCTGTCTGCGATCAAGCGCGTGATGAAAATGATGAACGTGGATGATGAAAAGTACCCACCCAAGCAGGTGATGGGCTATATCAATAGCTGCAAAGAAGAAGGCTTACGCGCCGAAACAGTGGATGCCTATGACGGCCACAGCCAGAAATTGCGTGAGATTTATGCGGCTTATGACCAGCAATGCAACCGCGAGGGCGTGGCCGATTTTGCCGAATTGTTGCTGCGTTGCTATGAACTACTGGAGCGTGAACCGCATATCCGTGCCCATTATCAGCAGCGCTTTCAATACATTCTGGTCGATGAGTTTCAGGATACCAACCGCCTGCAATATTTATGGCTAAAGTTGCTGGGTGGCGCGCACAATAGTATTTTTGCCGTGGGTGACGACGATCAGAGCATTTATGCATTTCGTGGCGCACGCGTGGGCAATATGACCGATTTTCAGCGCGACTTTAATGTACAAAACATCGTCAAGCTGGAGGAAAACTACCGCTCGCACAGCAATATCCTCGACGCGGCCAATGCGATCATCACTAATAACAGCAACCGCCTGGGCAAAAACTTATGGACCTCGGCGGGCAAAGGCGAGCCGATTCGTATTTATGAAGCCTACAACGATACTGACGAAGCGCAGTTTATTGTTGACGAAGTAAACATGCTGCAAAAAGAAGGCGTGCCGCTAGGCGACATGGCGCTGCTCTATCGCAGCAATGCGCAGTCGCGCATTCTTGAGCACACTTTGTTTTCAGCCAATATCCCCTATCGCGTCTATGGCGGCCTGCGCTTTTTTGAGCGCGCTGAAATCAAGCATGCGCTGGCCTATTTGCGCCTGATTGCCAATGCCAACGACGACACCGCCTTGTTGCGGATTGTTAATTTTCCACCGCGCGGCATTGGTGCCCGTGGGCTGGAACAACTGCAAGAAGCTGCGCGCCAAAACGAATGCAGTTTGTGGCAAGCAGCCACCAATAAAGTCGGCGAAGGCAAGCTGGGCAGCAAGGGGCTGGATGGCTTTGTTGCGCTGATTCGCCAGATGGTCGACCAAGGCTACGGCATCACTCTGGGCGAAATGGCAGAAATGGTCATCAACCTGAGCGGCCTGATGGCGCATTACCAGAATGACAAAGAAGGCGAAGACCGCATTGAAAACTTGCAGGAGCTGGTCACCGCTGCCGTTGCCTTTAGCAACCGCGATTTGGGCAACCATCATAATATGGAAGAAGATGCCGACCTGCTGACACAGTTTTTAAACCACGCCAGCCTGGAAGCAGGCGACCATCAGGCGGATGTGGGCCATGAGGCCTTACAGTTGATGACGGTGCACGCGGCCAAAGGCCTGGAGTTTCATAGCGTGTTTATTGGCGGCGTAGAAGAAGGTTTGTTTCCGCATGAGCAGGCGGCCTACGAAAATGGTGGCCTGGAAGAAGAACGCCGCCTGATGTATGTTGCCGTGACGCGCGCACGCCAACGCCTCTATCTCACCTATGCGCAAAGCCGCATGCTGCATGGCCAGGTGCGTTACGGCATTGCCTCGCGGTTTATTGATGAGATCCCGGCAGATTTGACCAAACGCCTCAACAGCAAGCCTGTCGCCAAATCGTATGCCGCGGGCGGGCAATATACTGCCCAACCGGCACAGGCAAGCAGTACACAAGCGAGTTACCCGTTTAAAATTGGCCAGAGCGTGCGGCATGGCAAATTTGGTGAGGGCGTGGTGGTGAGCTATGAAGGCAACGCGAATGACCTGGCGATTAAAGTGAATTTTGGCAGTGCTGGCCTAAAAACGCTGATGCTGGAATACGCCAAACTGGAAAAAGTTTAAGTAATCACGGCATTGTGAGCGCCATGCCCACACTGGCTGGCATGGCGCTCACATCAATATCTACCGTTGGCGTGGCCACGCCATCATTGTCATAAATATTTCATCAAGATTCAGGTCAAGAAACCGCTGCCAGCAGTCGATACTGCTTGCATGATATACGCCCCGCCCCAGCTCGAAGTGGAAGCCATCCTGGCACAGAAAAACCTGTTGCCGTTATTTCAACCGATTGTCGATATTAAACAAGCGTGCGTGTTTGCGCATGAGGCGCTGATCCGTGGCCCGGTAGAGTCCAGGCTGCATTCACCCATTGCATTGTTTAATGCGGCGAGTTTGTGCGGTTTGAATATTGAAATGGAGTATGCGGCGCGCGAGGTGATTTTTAATGAATATAGCCGCACCGATAGAGCCCACCCGCTGTTTGTGAATTTTAGCCCGGACTGCCTGTTATTAAACGAGGGGCATTTATCTTTTGGCCTAATCCAGCTGGAAAAATGCGGCCTGTCGCCCAGTGACATCGTCATCGAAGTCACCGAGAGCTCGACCATCCGTGACTATGCTGAGTTGCGCGCGGCAATTATCCGCTTTAAAGCACTAGGCTTTAAAATTGCGCTGGATGACCTGGGTGAAGGGACCTCCAGCTTGCGCTTGTGGTCAGAGCTTTCGCCTGAATATGTCAAAATCGACAAGCATTTTATAGCCAATATTCACAACGACCCCATCAAACTGGAGTTTGTGCGCGGCATACAAAAAATAGCGGTTGAATCGAATACACTGACTATTGCAGAGGGCGTTGAAACCAAAGAAGAGCTCGCGGTGATTAAAGACCTGAAAGTGGACTTTGCCCAGGGCTATCTGTTTGGGCGACCTTTTCCGAAGTTTCAGTACGCCTTGACCGAAGAGGTCTACAACTTGCTGCATAAAAACATTGTGCGCTTGTTTGCCGACCAGCAAAGCCATACGTCCAAGCAGGCCACGGTGGTTGGGCTAACCAGCTATCAGGCGGCCGCCTTTCCAGAAATGACCAACGAAGAGGTCTATAACTGGTTTAACAGCGACACCGCGCTCAACTCGATTCCGGTGATTAACCAACAGGCAACGCCGCTGGGATTAATTAGCCGCTACGACACCATAGACCGTTTTGCCAGACGCTACCAAAAAGAGTTACATGGCAAAAAGTCTTGTACCACCTTTATGGACACGCACTGCCTGATGGTGCAAAAAGACATGACGATTTTGGCCTTGAGTGAGTTGATTCTGGCGGCTGACCCCAAATATCTGCTCAATGGCTTTATGATTGTAGATGGTGAGCGCTATGTGGGCATGGGCAGCGGACATGCCTTGCTGCGCGAGGTCACCAATATGCAAATCCACGCTGCACGTTATGCCAACCCGCTTACCCTGCTGCCGGGCAATGTGCCTATTAATGCCCATATTGATAAATTGCTAGAGCGACGCATCCCTTTTGTCGCCTGCTATTGTGACTTAGACCACTTTAAGCCGTTTAACGACGCTTATGGTTATCGGCGTGGCGATGAAGTGATTCAGTTTGTGGGGCGTTTATTAAGCAGCATGGTGAACAATGAGCACGACTTTGTCGGCCATATTGGTGGCGATGACTTTGTGCTGATTTTTCAAAGCGAAGACTGGGAGGTCATTTGTCATGACATTCTGGAGACCATTGTGAAAGTGATGCCAGACTTTTATGACCTGAAAGACGTGCAACTGGGCGGCATACGCATAGAAGACCGCTTGGGCAACGAGCATTTTTATCCGTTTGGCAGTTTGTCGATAGGCGCTGTGCGCGCATGCTCAGACGCGTTTGCCAGCCATCACGAAGTAGCTGGCGCCATGAGCAATGCCAAAAAACAAGCCAAAAAAACCATAGGCAACAGTCTTTTTATAGAGCGCCGCAAACTGGCGCCGACGGCCACACCATAGCGATTGCCCAGGCAGAAAAACAGGTTTATGCCTGCGGAGCAGCTCTAAAAACGTCTTTATAACTGATGTACTGAAAAGCAAACATCAAGGCATTAATCACCAGCAACGCGGCAAACACCAAAAGTGGCATCAGCAACTGTGCCAACATGGGGATTAACGCGCCTAAAATACCAATCACCAGCCCCAAGCCCAGCATCACCACCAGCATACCAATCGTCATCACCAGCCAGGAAACTCCCATTGGCACGGTGTACTGCAACATGCCTGCAATGCTGGATTTAATCGCCTTGAGCAAGGGGTAGCCATTTAAGGCAATCAGCATGGGCGAAAACCAGGTGGCAATAAACAACGGCAGCAACAGCAGTAACACCTTGACGATAAAAGACAGGGTGTTTTCAAGAAACAGCGTCATTTGTGACTCGGTCATGCCGGCTTTGGTTGGCGCATGCGAAATCAGTGAAGCAAGCTCGCTGCTAAGCAAATAGGTGGCTAATACGGCATAGACCAGGCAACTGGCGCCGAGCAATACCAATGGTTTAAAGTGCTGTTGCAATTGATGCCATACCGCCGGCGGTGACATACTGCCCTGCAAATCTACCTGGCGGTATAACATCACCACCAATGCCATGCACACCGGCCAAATGACCACTGAAATCAAGCCCAAAAAGCCTAACATGGGCAATGAGGGCAAGACCATGAAAATCACGATATAAGCCAGCGAACACAACATCCAGACATGCGGCTGTGTTCGGAACAAAGCCACGCTTTCTTTCACCCAGCGCACACCGCGTTGGCTCCCGGTTTCTGTCATGTGTATCCCTTTTTTATATTCTTGAATCATTAAGTTAAAACTTTGCGATTGAGCAGCACCCGCTCAAAATACGCAGGGTCTTTGGCATGTGTCAGCTCACCGGTCACCGGATAATAAAAATCATACAGGCGCGATAACCAGAAACGCAAGGCAGCGCGACGCAACAAGGCAGGCCAATGCTTTTTCTCGGCCTCGGTAAATGGCCGTTCTGACTGGTAGGCGCTCATAAAGGCCGCCAGCTTGTCATCGACAAAGTTGCCAGTCGCATCGACGCACCACTCATTGGCCGCAATCGCTATATCGTAAGCCAGCACATCATGGCAAGCATAATAAAAATCAATAAAGCCGCCCAACGCATCGCCATCGAACAACACATTGTCACGGAACAAGTCACCATGAATCACGCCATGTGGCAATCGTGATAAATCCAGGCCATGCTGAAACTCTAATTCTTCTTGCAGCAAGTGCTGCTGTACTGGCGCCAGTTTTGGCATCACCTGTTGCGCGGTCATGACGCGCCAGCCCTGCCCGCGCTGATTGTGTGACTGCTCATGAAAATCCAGCCCGGCCACATGCATGCGTGCCAATGTCTTTGCCACGGCCTCAATCTGTTTTAAATTGGGCTGACTGACATCGCTGCCTTGCAGGCAACTCACCATTAAAGCCGGTTTGCCGTGAATACGCTGCAAGGCCGTGCCTTTAGTATCCACAATTGGCCGCGGGCATAAAATGCCATGGCGTGACAAATGCGTCATCAAATGGACAAAATAGGGCAGCTCATCAAAATCGTTTTTTTCAAACACAGTGAGCACAAAGCGCGCTTGACTGGTTTCAACGAAATAATTGGTATTGGTGATACCGGCAGCAATGCCGCGCAAGGTATGCAACTCGCCAATATTAAAAGGCGTCAGCCACTGGCGCACTTCATCTAAACTCAGGGTGGTAAAAACAGACATGGTATGTGCTAACCCGCCAGTGATGGCAGGCGATCAGAATTAGAATCGAAACAGAATCCATTTAGGAACGGAGAGTGGGCGTGTCGGGCCATCATGCACCCAGTCACCATTGCGGTCTTCGCGATGCAGGTAGTAAGGCTTACCACTTGGTGGCGTCACTTTTACCATATAAACCTCGCCATTCAGGCTATATTCCTCAACGTCATTTTCGCCATCTTTGCGCTTGGCAACACTAGGCTGGTCAATCGGCTGCCCTTCAATCACCTTGGGCGGCGGCGGCACCTCCTCAAGCAGCTCTGCATCTTTAGGGGCGGCAGCCCATACTGGCATCGCAATGGCGGCAATGCAGATGGCCAGCAATAAACGGGAAAAATCACGCATGGAGGACTCCTTAGTCAGTGATGACTATTCTAGCAAAAACCCACGCGCTGGCGGTCACTGCACTCATAATAAACTTACAAAATAATGCCCGGCAAGACTGACCGGGCACAACCAGGCAAACATTTACAGATAAAGCTGCATCTTGCGCTCGGTGGGGGTGAGCTCAAAACCGGTGGTTTCATAGTGTTTAAAAATTGCATCCACAATCTGCTGCGGCTCATCAATGATCTGAATCAGGTCCATATCGCCAGGAGACGCCATGCCCTCAGCCACCAGCGTATTGCGTAACCAGTCGACCAGCCCGGCCCAAAACTGGCTACCGACTAAAATAATCGGGATTTTGCGGCTCTTGCCGGTTTGCACCAGCGTAATCGCCTCCATCACCTCGTCCAGCGTGCCAAAGCCGCCCGGCATCACCACAAAGGCGCTGGCATATTTAACAAACATCACCTTGCGCATAAAAAAGTATTTAAAGCTGATGCCAATATCCTGATAAGGATTGCCATGCTGCTCGAACGGCAGCCTGATATTCAAGCCGACACTGGCGCCACGGCCAGGGAACGCGCCTTTGTTGGCTGCCTCCATCACGCCGGGGCCGCCACCAGAAATCACACTAAAGCCTGAGTCTGACAATAAACGCGCAATTTCTTCGGTGAGCAAATAATAAGGATGGTCGGGCTTGGTACGCGCACTGCCAAAAATGGACACGGCAGGCATGATGGCTTTGAGACTTTCAGTTGCCCCAACAAACTCGGCCATGATCTCAAAGGCACGCCAGGACTCATGGGAAACATCATCGCCATCCAACAACTCCGGCTCCACCATGCTCGGTAGCTTTTGACTATTCATACATCTATCTTTCAAATAACAATCCAAATTAGTGTACATGAAGTCGCTTTGAAATGCGTAAAATACGCCATTGATTTGATTCACGAGAACGCACAATGAAAACCTTGCTTCTGGTAGACGGTTCCAGTTACCTTTATCGCGCCTTTCACGCCATGCCTGATTTGCGCAACTCGGCCAATGAGCCGGTTGGTGCGATTCAAGGCGTGCTCAATATGCTGCGCCGCCTGCACAAGGATTACCCCTCTGACTACAGCGCCTGTGTGTTCGACGCCAAAGGCAAAACCTTCCGTGACGACCTCTACGCCGAATACAAGGCCAATCGTGCCAGCATGCCGGATGACTTGCGCGTGCAAATCGAGCCCTTGTATGAAACGATACGTGCGATGGGCTGGCCCTTGATTATTGAAGAAGGTGTAGAAGCCGATGACGTGATTGGCGCTCTGGCCAAACAAGCCGAACAACAAGGCATTAAAACCATTATCTCTACCGGTGACAAAGACATCACGCAGTTAGTCAATGCGCACATCACCGTCGTTAACACCATGCGTGACGCCTTCCGCAAAACCGATGATGTGCTGGATGTAGCCGGTGTTGAAAATAAATTTGGCATCCCGCCAGACAAGATCATTGATTACCTGATTCTGGTCGGTGATACCGCAGACAACGTGCCCGGCGTAGAAAAAGTGGGCCCGAAAACTGCAGTCAAATGGCTGACCGAATACGGCACACTCGATAACATTATTGCCAATGCCGACAATATCAAAGGGGTCGTGGGTGAAAACCTGCGCAAAGCCCTGCCCTGGCTGCCAACAGCGCGTGAGCTGATTACCATACGCTGCGATGTCGGCTTATGTGAAAGCTTTGACGAACTGACAACGCAAACGCCAGATAAAGAAAAACTGCTGGCCTTGTTTGACCATTTTGAATTCCGCAGCTGGAAGCGTGATCTGGATAAACTGGCTGATGGCAGCACCACTGACACAACAGCAAGCACGGCAATCAGCCAGCCACCATCGCAGCCTGAACACAGCTACACCCCAGACACGCGCCGCCAGTACCAGACCATCCTCAGCGAGGCTGATTTAGATGTTTGGCTCGCAAAGCTACAGCAAGCAGAACTGGTGTGTTTTGACACTGAAACCACCTCACTCGACGCCATGCAGGCAAAAATTGTTGGCGTCTCATTTAGCGTGACACCCGGCGAAGCGGCTTACGTGCCACTCACACACGACTACTTTGACGCCCCAGAACAATTGCCATTGGCAACCACACTGAGTAAGTTAAAGCCGATGCTGGAAAATGCCGCGATTAAAAAAGTGGGCCAAAACCTCAAATACGATATGCATGTGCTGGCAAATCACGGCATCCAGTTGCAAGGCGTGGCGCATGACACGTTGCTGGAGTCTTATGTGTTTGAGAGCCACAAAGGCCATGGCATGGACGAACTCAGTGAACGCCACTTAGGCATCGCGCCTATCAGCTACGAAACCGTCGCAGGCAAAGGGGCTAAACAAGTCAGCTTTAACCAGGTCACCGTTGAGCAAGCTGCTGACTATGCCGCTGAGGATGCAGACATTACGCTACAGTTGCACCAGGCGCTTTACCCGCAAGTGAGCGCCTCGGACAAACTCAATTTTATTTATCAACAGATTGAATTGCCTAGCATGCAGGTGCTGCAACGCATAGAGCGAAACGGCGTATTGATTGATAGCCATATGCTTAATCGCCAGAGCAATGAAATCGGCCTGCGTTTGGTAGACATTGAAAAACAAGCGTTTGAACTGGCCGGGCAACCGTTTAACCTCGGCAGCCCCAAACAACTGCAAGAGATTCTGTTTGGTAAATTGGGCATCAAGCCGCTGAAAAAAACGCCGTCTGGCGCACCGTCTACCGACGAAGATGTGTTGCAGGAACTGGCGCTCGACCACCCTTTGCCCAAAGTGATTCTGGAACATAGAAGCCTGGCCAAACTAAAATCGACCTACACCGACAAACTGCCCAAAATGATCAATGCGCAGACCGGGCGCGTGCACACCAACTATAACCAGGCCGTCGCCATTACCGGCCGCCTGGCGAGCTCTGACCCCAACTTGCAGAATATCCCGGTGCGTACTGCCGAAGGCCGCCGCATCCGCGAGGCATTTGTGGCGCCAGCAGGCGCGCATATCGTGTCAGCTGACTATTCACAAATTGAATTACGCATCATGGCGCACTTATCACAAGATGCAGGCATGCTCACCGCGTTTGCCAACAATGAAGATATTCACCGCGCGACAGCAGCTGAAATCTTCGGCGTAGAAAAATCCGCCGTCGACAACGAACAGCGCCGCTATGCCAAAGTGATCAACTTCGGCCTCATTTACGGCATGAGCGCATTCGGCCTGGCACAAAACCTCAACATTGAGCGCAGCGCCGCCGCCAACTATATCGAACGTTATTTTGCGCGCTACCCAGGCGTGAAAGCCTATATGGAAAACACCCGCGCGCTAGCCAAACAGCAAGGCTATGTAGAAACCTACTTTGGCCGCCGCCTGTGGGTGCCCGAAATCAACAGCGCCAATGTGCAACGCCGCAACGGCGCCGAACGCGCAGCCATTAACGCACCCATGCAAGGCACCGCCGCCGACCTGATCAAACTGGCCATGATTGCAGTCGACCAATGGCTGACCGCCGAAAAATTGCAGACCAAACTGATCATGCAAGTACACGATGAACTGGTGCTGGAAGTACCCGACGCCGAGCTGGCGCTGATTCAGGAAAATCTGCCAAAACTGATGCAAAGTGTGGCGACGCTGGATGTACCGTTGCTGGCTGAAGTGGGTAGCGGCAGCAATTGGGAAAGCGCGCATTAATGATGCGTTGATCATCAACCTAAATGCAGAGATAAGTGACGGTCTCTCTTAATATTTTTCGCATCACAGAATATGGTTTAAAATACGATCAATCGCACCATTAAGGATGCTAATCATGCAACAGTTGACCGCAAATGATTTAAAAACTAAAGGCGTTGCCGCCATTGAAGCTTCTCTGGAAGGGCAAACAGAGGTGGTTGTTTCTGTGCGTGGCAAAGATAAATATGTGGTGATGGACTTAGCGCAGTACCACTATTTACGCGAGTGTGAATTGGAAGCGGCGCTGGCTGAAAGTCGCGCTAATTTGGCAGAAGGCAAGTTTGTCAAAGAATCCGCTGAAGCACATTTGACACGTTTGGATCATTTCAATCAGCCTTAATAGCGGTGAACTAAAGTGAGTTTCAATTTAGTTTTTACCGAGCAATACAATAAGCGGGCTGCACGCTTTTTAAAACGCCATCCTGAGTTACGGTCGCAATACTTAAAAACATTACAGTTGCTTGAAGCCAACCCGCATCACCCCTCATTGCGCTTATACCCACTCGCTGGCAAATTAAGCGGCTTGCACTCTGTGTCTATCAATCTGTCGTATCGTATTACCTTGGAGTTGATTATTCAAAATAATGAGATCACTCCTATCAATGTGGGTGATCATGATGCTGTTTATTAAAACAGCAAGCAGATTGGTTTAAGCGAGCAACACCTGGCAGCAAAGCCGCACATTAAACCTGCAGCGTATGTTAAGGTAATACATCACATGACTTATTTGGAGGGTACGCGATGAAGTCTTCGCTTATGATCGGCATTATCTTGGTCGCTTTTGGCGTAGCTGGATTGGTTTTCAAGGGCTTTAGCTATGAAAGCAAAGAAACCGTGGCTAAACTCGGCTCTCTGGAGGCCAGTGCAGAAATCACTAAAGACGTCGAAATTCCGCAAGCATTGAGCATTATTGTGCTGGTGGCAGGGGTGGCGATGGTGCTGGTGGGGTTAAAAAAATAACTCGAGGCGCGCCAGCTTGCCAGTCTTTTCTGACAGGCAGTTCCTACAACCACTGACAGATTGCAGCAACCACTTTGGTTAGCATACGGTTTCATCACAACAACAAAGGGAGATTCACATGCTTTGGACAATAGTCGTTGGTATTATTGCAGGTTGGCTGGCTGGTCTGATTATGAAGGGTGATGGCTTTGGCCTGATCTGGGATTTGATTTTAGGCATTGCGGGCGCGGTGGTTGGTGGCTGGCTGTTTGGTTTGCTGGGCTTAAGTGCCAGTGGCGGCCTTGTTGGTAGCATTATTGTGGCTACCATTGGCGCGGTGTTCCTGATCTTTATTTCGCGCGTGCTCAGAAAAGCCTAAACGCATCTCTTCATCTAAACACTAAATGCTGGAAAAGATGACTTTTCCAGCATTTCCTTTTTTTGCCTGATACATCGCCGCATCTGCTTTTTGCAGCAAGGCTTCAATTTCTTCTCTTTTTTGCGGCCAGGCAAAGGCCACGCCGATACTGCAACCAACCGTGATTTCTTGCCCGGATTGCAGCCTGATGGTTTTTTGAATGGTGTCGATCAGCTTGTCTGCAATCTTGCTGGCGAGCGTTTCCGGGTGATCGGTGAAGGTGAGCAGAATCACGAACTCATCGCCGCCATACCGGCACACCATATCATCCTCACGCAGCACGCTGGGGATGCGTTGTGAGACCGTGATCAAGACCTCATCACCTGCGGCATGTCCTAGCTGGTCATTCACGGCTTTAAATCCGTCTAAATCCAAAAACAGTAAAATCATGCCGCGATTCACGTTGTGCGCATGCGCGCCGCTGGCAATGCCTCGCATCAGGCTGAGTAAGCCACGCCGATTAAACAATCCAGTCAACGGGTCCTCGGTCAGCAGTTTTTCCAGCGCGTTTTGCTGGGTGTGAAACGCGGTCATGTCCATCAAAAAACTAATACAAAAATTGGATTCATTTTCAACCACGCGGGTCAGCGCAATCCTGAGCGGGATTTCGTGGCCATCGGCATGAAAGCCTTTGCGCTCGGCCACCATTTTTTCAGTCGTATCCAGTTGCCTGCGTTTTTTGGCATAGGCATTCAACTGTTTCCAATCGGGGATCATTTTTGAAATATGTTTGCCGATAATCAACTGCGCCTGATAACCAAACATACCCTCAAAGGCGCGATTGACCATGTTGATAAAGCCCTTGGCATCGGTGATGACAATGGCATCAATCGAGTTTTGAAAGATCACCCGCATTTGATGTTCTTTGAATTGCAAATCACGGCCTAGCTGACGTTGCCTGGCAATCATATTTTGCGCCATGGCAGCACCGATCAAGGTCATGGCCCCCAAGGTCACCAGTGTAGACAGATACCAGCGGTCTACGGTTGGTGCTGGTTCGACAAATTCGGCGATGCCCACAAACGTGGCGGCTGCCATGCCAACATAATGCATCAGCGTAATGGCTGCCCCCATTACCAACCCGCTCACTAGGTGGCGCCAGGCGCGTAGCCGTTGTAACCGCTCACATTGCTGCCTAAACCATAAGGCGAGTACGGCCAACAACACCGCAACCACCACAGACATCATGACCCACCATGGTTTGAATGTCATGGTGGCGGCAGTGCGAATGGCTAACATGCCGCTGTAGTGCATGACACCAATGCCCAGGCCAATAATGACGCCACCTAACCATAAATGTTTGACGCCGCGCTCAGTGTGCGAGATCCAGCGCATCGCCGCCCAGGAGGCGACAAACGCGGGCAAAATCGAGAGCAAGGTGGGCAGCGGCGCATATTTCACAGTGACGCAAAGCTCGAATGCCAGCATGCCTAAAAAATGCATGCTCCAGACGGCGGCACCCAATGCAATGGCGCCACTCAGCAGCGCAACCTTTTGATCTCTTTTTAACTGAAACTGTGTGGCCAGGTCGGCCAGATGCATGGCTAAGATAGAAGCAACCACGGCAATAAAATAAGACAAAGCGACCATCCATCCTGCATAACGGGAGAGGATGATGGCACCTGCTGGACTCACAAAATCAAACAAAAAGTTCGTCAATTGCTGTTATCCAATCACACATGGTGACTTTGTCAGGGCGTGGTGCAGCGGCTCAACTCAGCCCGCGCTTGCACACACTGCTGGCGCTAATTAATTTTTGTGATGCGTGTTTCACGACAAAACAAATTTAAAAGCGCTGACTGGTATTATGATGACCTTGAAAAACACTTTCAAAACACATTTACGCAAATTAACCATGAATCAGTTTGGTATTTATATTATTGGCGATGAAATCCTCTCTGGCAAACGTCAGGACGCCCATTTAAGCAAAGTGATTGCCCTGCTGTCAGCCCGCGGATTGCAACTGAGTTGGGCACATTTTATTGGCGATATTCCCGACCAAATTACCAGTCACCTCAAAGCAAGTATGGCGCGCGGCGATGTCGTGTTTAGTTTTGGCGGCATAGGGGCCACGCCAGATGACCATACCCGGCAATGTGCCGCTGCCGCTGCGGGTGTCAACATTGAACGCCATGCCGGTGCGGTGGCCAATATCGAAGCGCAGTATGGTGAAGGCGCCTACCCTAAGCGCGTGTTGATGGCCGAATTTCCGCAAGGTTGCGATCTGATTCCTAACCCGGTTAACCGCGTAGCGGGATTCAGCTTGAATCAGCATTATTTTGTGCCGGGCTTTCCTGAAATGGCGCACCCGATGGTCGAATGGGTGCTCGATACTTATTACAGTCACCTGTTTCATACAGCAGACTACCTGGAACAAGCCATTGTGGTGACTGAGGCGGGTGAAAGCGACCTGATTGATTTAATGCATCAGGTGCTCAGCCGTTACCCCATGCTCAAGCTGTTCAGCTTGCCGCGCACCAATCAACGCCGCACCACTGAAGTCGGGCTAAAAGGACAAAGTGACGCGGTGAAACAGGCCATGCAGGATTTAAAGGCAGGGGTCTCAGCACTCGGCTACCCCTGGGTGGATGTTTAATCCGTGGACTGTCGTCCGCAATGTGGCGCATGTTGTATTGCGCCATCTATTAACAGCGCCATCCCTGGCATGCCGCATGGCAAGCCAGCCGGGGTGGCCTGTGTGCAACTAGATGAGTTATTCAGATGCAAGCTGTTTGGCAAACCGGAACGACCAGCATTTTGTGGTGGCCTGCAGCCCAGCCTGGAGATGTGCGGCGATACGCAACAGCCGCGTGACTATGCCATACACTGGCTGAGCGCCCTGGAGTTAGCCACACAGCCAGATTCAACCCTTAATTAAGGGTTGCGATACGCCCAGCGCATCATGCCCAGCCCGACCAGAATCATGGGCACGCACAGCCACTGCCCCATACTCAAACCCAGTGATAACAGGCCTAAAAAGCTGTCCGGCTCACGCGTAAATTCGACAATAAATCTAAAGCTGCCATAGCCTAGCAAAAACATGGCTGAGACAGCGCCTATTGGTCGCTTTTTACCGGCAAACAACCATAAAATCAGAAACAGCGCGATGCCTTCCAGCGCGAATTCATATAACTGCGACGGATGGCGCGCTAACTGGTCAACGGCAGGAAACACCATGCCCCAATCGGCATTGGTCGGGCGCCCCCACAACTCAGCGTTGATAAAGTTACCTAAACGCCCTGCCCCCAGGCCAATTGGCACCAATGGCGCGACAAAATCCATCAATTGTAACCAGACCACACCACGTTTGCGCGCAAACAAAGCCATCGCCAGCATGACACCGATAAACCCACCGTGGAACGACATACCACCTTGCCACAGCGCAAAAATTTCCAGCGGGTGCTGCAAAAAATACGCAGGCTGGTAAAACAGCACATAGCCCAAACGGCCACCAAACACTACGCCCAGCGCGATGTAAAACAGCATATCGTCCGGGTCACGTGCTTGCCAGGGTGATGCGGCGTCGAGCCTACGCAAACGGTTGACCTGATATTGTCCCAGCCATAAGCCACCAAAAAAACCGACCAGATACATCAAGCCGTACCAGTGAATGCCGAAACTGCCGATTTGCAATGCAATAGGGTTAAAGCCCGGATGGGTAAACATACCGTGTCACCGTGAGAAAAATTGCATTATACCTGCTACCAGCACAAGAACAGATGCGAACAAGCACAGTGCTTGCAGCTTAGTCTGCCAGCACTGCGGGCGAGGTCATGTGCCACACGGCCAACAGACTAATCAAGGCCATCAGCGACATATACGCCCCTACCCAGGGCAAGCCACCTTGCTGCACCAAAAACTGTGCAACGGCTGGCGCAAAAGACGCGCCTAAAATACCGCCCAACTGGTAGCTGAGGCCTGCGCCGCTATAACGCACCGCCACCGGAAACTGCTCGGGCAAAAAAGCGCCCATGGGCGCAAACGTCACCCCCATCAAAAACAGGGCCGCAAATAAAAACAGTACGATACATAAGCTATCACCGCTGCCCAGCATAGGGGCCAGCGCAAAACCAAGCATCACCGCCAGCATTTGCCCTATCATCAGCACCGGGCGCCTGCCGATGCGGTCGGCCCACCAGGCAGCGAGCGGTGTGGCAAGCGCCATACCGAGCACAGCAATACACAGCAAGCCCAAAAACAATGGTCGCGGTATATGCAGGGTTTGTGTGCCATAGCTCAGGCAAAATACCGTCGCCGTGTAAAACAGGTGGTAACACACTGCCATGGCCAGCGCACCCAGCACAATCGCACGCCCGTGTTGCAACAACAGCGCCTTTAACGGCCAGCGGTGCAAATGCTGTGCCGATTGCGCCTGTGCAAACACTGGCGTTTCGGCCAGTTTAAATCTGACATACAAGCCCACCATCACTAGCGCCGCACTGATGATAAACGGCACGCGCCATCCCCATTGCTCAAACTGGCTGTCACTCAAGCACACACTCAAGCCTAAAAATGTCAGTGTCGCCAGTAAAAACCCAATCGACGGCCCCAGTTGCGGAAACATGCCATACCAGCCACGTTTGTGCGCGGGGGCATACTCGGTCGCCAGCAATGCGGCCCCGGCCCATTCGCCGCCGAGGCCGATGCCTTGCGCAACCCTGAGCAGACAAAGCACGATAGGCGCCCAGACACCCCAACTGGCATAGCCAGGCAGCACACCAATCAAAAAAGTCGCGCTACCCATCACCAGCAAAGAGGCCGCCAGTGTTGATTTACGACCAATGCGGTCACCAAAGTGGCCAAACAACAAAGCGCCGACGGGCCGCGCAATAAACGCCAGGCCAAAAGTAAGTAAGGCATTTAAAGATTGAATAGCGGGGTCACCCGCAGGAAAAAATACTTGCCCGATCACCAACGCAGCCGCCATGGCGTAAATATAAAAATCGTAGAACTCAATAGCGGTGCCAATGAAACTGGCAAACGCAATATGCTTTAAAGAAGGTGTGGTCATGCCCGCATCTTAAAGGCGCCCGCAGCTTTTGCCTAGCCAATAAAAAACCGGGCTAACGAAACCTCGTTAGCCCGGCTAGCTCACACATACAACAAAAGAATGACTTTTTAGCGCGTTATTTCTTAGACTCGGCTTCGGCTGTGACGCTCTCTGGCTTCCAGCCGCCGCCCAATGCTTTGAACAAATCAACCGAAGCGGTTAATGTGTTCTGGCGACTCTGTACAACCGCTTGCGTGGCCTCATTATGGTTGCGCTGTGCATCGAGCACCTCAAGGTAGCTGGTATAACCTGCCTCGTAGCGATTTTTTGCAACGCGCAGAATATTGCCAGTGGTTTTTTCTTTGGACTCGGCCAATGCCTCCTGCTCGCGGTATTGCTGCGCGTTCACCAGCGCATCACTCACCTCGGTAAAGGCGGTTTGCAAGGTGCTTTGATAGGTTGCCAGCACTTGTTTTTGCTGTGCCGTCGCCTGATCTAAACGGGCATTCAGACGACCACCGTTGAAAATCGGCATACTAATATCAAGCCCCAGTGACCACACGCGTGCGGGTGATTTGAGCAAGTTGTTGAGCGCGATACTCTCACCACCGTAAGTCGTTGATAGCGAAATGCTAGGGTAAAACGCGGCACGTGCCACGGCAATATTAGCATTGGCTGAAACCATGTCCTGCTCTGCCTGGCGCACATCCGGTCTGGCTTCCATCAACGCAGAAGGCAAACCGGTTGGCGCGACGGGTGGCGTTGGCATGGTCATCAGGTCACCAGCGGCAATTTTTAAGCCCAGGTCATTAGTCAGCAAACCAAGTTGATGCTCACTCAAGGCACGCAAACGCTTCAATTCCAACGTTTGCGTTTGCAATGTGGTCACCACCAATTCGGCCTGGTGGGCATCCAGGATAGTCGACACACCGCCTTCGACCCGGCGTTTGGCCAAGTCGAGGCTGTCTTGTGCGGTTTTGAGGTTTTGTTCGTTAACCAGCAATTGCGCATCCAGGCTGCGTATCATCAGGTAATGATTCGCCACCAGGCTAGAGAGTGACCAGGTCACGGCCTCTTTGGCATAACGTGTCGCCAATAACTGCGCACGTGCAGCTTCATTGGCGCGGCGCAATTTACCCCACAGGTCGAGCTCATAGCTGCCGTTCAAACCAACTTTGTAGGTTTTACGCGGGTTGTTACCAAACACCGGAAACACGCCAGACTCGGTGACGCGGTTACGCAAACCGGAGCCTGTGGCTGTCACGGTAGGTAGCAAATTGGCACCAATTTCGCGCATTTGCGCATCTGCCTCTTCAATGCGTGCAACCGCCAGTTGCACGTTATTGTTTTTGGCTAATGCCGTGTCTACCAATTGGTTCAACTGGCTGTCATTAAACAAGGTCCACCATTGTTGCAAGGTCAGTTGCTGCTCGGCGCTGAGTGCGTTGGCACCCGTAGCGCCATATTCGGCTGGCAATTGTGGCGCCGGACGCGAATACAAATCACCCAGCATCTGGCAACCAGTCATAGACAAGGTCAGCAGCCCCAGCAGCAATGACTGCTGTAATGGTTTTAATGCAAATTTTATGGTCGGTTTCATACCGATTCCTCTTCTACAATATGCCCATGGTGACGCACTTTTTTCTCATTGGTCAGCCAGGTAAAGAACAACGGGATAAAGATAGTGGCAATAAAGGTCGCCAGCAGCATACCGCCAAACACACCAGTCCCCATGGATTGACGCGCTGCCGCACCCGCACCGGTCGCGAATACCAGCGGGATAATCCCCAGCATAAACGCCATCGACGTCATCACAATCGGTCTGAAACGCAAGCGTGCAGCTTCCAGTGCAGCCTCAGCCAACGGCATGCCTTCTTCCATTTTTTGCGAGGCAAACTCCACGATCAGAATCGCGTTTTTAGCCGCCAAACCGATCAGCGTAATCAGCCCGATCTGGAAGTAAATGTCGTTGTTCATGCCACGTGTCAGCACGGCGATCAAGGCCCCTGTCATCGCGAACGGAATCGCCATAATCACCGCTAATGGCAATGCCCAGGTTTCAAACTGTGCCGCCAGAATCAAGAACACCATGATGGTCGCAAACGCAAAGGCAACCAGCGCGGCAGAACCAGTACGATTCTCCTGATAAGCCTGACCAGTCCAGGCAATCTGGTAACCATCCGGCAGGTTTTCCTTGGCAATCTTTTCCACCAGCTTGATCGCGTCGCCCGAGCTCACACCTGGCGCACCGCTACCAAATACTTTGGCAGACAGCAAGCCGTTGTAACGTTCTAACTGCTCGGCACCGACAATATTGCTGACCTTGGCCAGGGCAGACATCGGCACCATATTGCCGTTAGGATTATCTTCCGTTGGCTGGCTACGCACATACACCTTGCCCAAGTCTTCCGGCTTCATGCGGTACTCAGCCTCGGCTTGCAACTGCACTCGATAAGTACGGCCACTACGGTTAAAGTCGTTAACGTAAAGCGAACCCATGGTGCTTTGCAAGGTCGCGTAAATATCCGCAATTTTCACGTTTTGTGACAGCGCCTTGGCTTCATCTACCTCAATAAACAACTGCGGCACGGTTGGGCGGAAGAAGCTGTTAATACCGGTCAATTGCGGACTCGCACGCATCGCATCCATAAAGTTATTCATGACTTGCGCCAGCTTGATCGGATCGGTATCACCATGGCTTTGTACATACACCTCAAACCCACCGGCAGAACCCAGGCCACGAATTGCTGGCGGGTTCACCGCAAAGCTCAAACCGTCTGGCTGACTCATGCCGATGCCAATCAGTTTGCCCACCATTTGGTCAGCATTGGTGGTGCGTTTATCCCAGTCTGTCATACGCACAAACATAGTGGCAGCATTGGTTTTGTTAGCGCCGGTCAGCAATTCAAAGCCGTTCACAGCAAATTCATGCGCAGTGGCCGGATCTTTGGCAATCGTCGCACGAATATTTTCTGTGGTTTGCGACGTACGTTTCAAGGTTGCGCCATCCGGCATCACCACAATGCTGATCACATAGCCTTGATCTTCTGGCGGTACAAAACCACCTGGCACGGCACGGAACAAGAAAATCATGACAACAACCATGGCACCAAACACTACCGCACCAATAATTTTGTGATGCAGGGTCAGGTTAACCGTGCCGGTATACAAGTTGGTCAAGCGGCTAAAACCACGGTTAAATTTTCTGAAAAAGGCGTTTTCATGGTGGCCATTTTTCAAAATCATGGCGCACAGGGCTGGCGTTAACGTCAACGCCACCACGCCTGAAATCACCACAGAAATAGCCACTGTTACCGCAAACTGGCGATACAACTCACCAGCAATACCGCCCTGGAAAGCCACCGGCACAAACACCGCGCACAGCACCAGTACAATCGCCACCACCGCCGCTTGTACCTGGGCAATAGATTTAATGGCCGCATGCAGCGGGTTCAGGTTTTCTTCCTTCATCAGACGCTCGGTGTTTTCGAGCACCACAATCGCGTCATCCACCACAATACCAATCGCCAGAATCATGGCAAACAAGGTAAGCAGGTTGATTGAGAATCCAAACAGATACAAACCGGCAAACGTACCGATAATAGAAATCGGCACTGCGATCATCGGAATCAAGGTTGCGCGCCAGCTTTGCAAGAACAGGAACACCACCAGCACCACTAGAAGCAGCGCTTCGCCAAAGGTATGAAACACTTCTTTGATGGTCGCTTTTACAAAGTCACTGGTGTCATATGGAATGTTGTAGTCCATGCCTTCAGGAAACTTGAGCTTCAACTCGTCCACTTTGGCCTTGATGGCTTCGGCAGTTTCGAGCGCATTCGCACCCGTTTGCAAAAAGATAGGCAACGCAACCCCAGGCTGTCCATTGAGGGCAGACGCCACGTTGTAGGTTTGTGCACCCAACTCAATACGCGCGACATCTTTCAGGCGCAGCACGCCGTTAGGGCCTTGCGCACGAATAATAATATTACCGAACTCTTCTGGCTCGATTAAACGGCCTTTGGCAGTGACGGTAAACGCCAGTTGCTGATTAGGCGTGGCTGGCTCGGCACCAATTTTACCTGCCGCATACTGCGCGTTTTGCGCGCCAATGGCGGCAGAAATATCACTGGTAGACACCCCCAGTTGCGCCATACGGTCAGGACGCAACCAGACGCGCATAGAGTAATCCTGGCCACCAAAAATAGTGACATCGCCCACGCCCTTGATGCGTTTAAACTCATCCAGCACATTCAGCGTGGCATAGTTACTCAAGAACAAGCGGTCATGCTCTTTTTTCTTGGAGATCAGCATCACCACCAACAAGATGTCGTTGGAGCGCTTTTGCACTACAACGCCGGTCCTGCGCACGTCTTCTGGCAAGCGCGGCAAGGCAATATTGACGCGGTTACTGACGTTAAACGTCGCCTGGTCAACATTGGTGCCAATATCAAACGTGGCGGTAATGGTTAAGGTGCCGCTACTGTCTGAGCTTGAGTTAAAGTAAAGCAGGTTTTCCACCCCACTTAACTGCTCTTCAATCGGTGCTGCCACGGTTTTAGACAGTGTTTCAGCACTGGCGCCAGGATAGCTGGCCGTAATCAACACAGTTGGCGGTGCAATTTGCGGATATTGTGCAATCGGCAATTTAAATGCCGCAGCCAACCCTGCCAACACGATGATGATAGACAGCACGCTGGCAAAAATCGGCCGTGTGATAAAAAATCGGGTCATATCGTTTTTCCTGAGACGGGCCTGAAGTTAGACTCAGGCCCCAGATAACATGATTAAATCGAAAACAACATTAAGCACTTACCAAATTAGCTTTTGGCTTGTTCGCCTGCTGGCGCAGCGTCTGCCGCATGCGGTGCCACCGGCGCGCCTGGACGGACTTTGATCAGGTTATCAACAATCACCTGGTCACCTGCTTTCAAACCATTCAGCACAATCCAGCGATCATTAAACCAACCACCAGCCACAATCGGCCGCACGGCAGCCACGGTTTTGCCTTCTTTGTCTTTTTCAGCCACAAAGATAAATTTACCTTGCTGACCGGTCAATATCGCAGTTTGCGGAATCAGGAACACGCCATCGCGTTGACCAGTAGTCAGGCGCACGCGCACAAACTGTCCTGGCAACAAGGCGTGATCAGCGTTTTGAAACTCAGCGCGTAACTGTTGTGTCCCTAAAGCCGGGTCAATCTGGCTGGCAGAAAAGTTGAGTTTGCCTGACTGTGGATACTCACTGTTATCCGCCAGAATCAGTCGCACATCCTGCACACGGCCTGGACGCAAATGGCCGCCCAGCGTCAGTAAATCAGACTCAGACAAACTGAAACGCACCCAAATTGGCGAGACTTGTACAATCGTACTCAGCAACGTGGTGTTTGCACTTGCCAGCGCACCTTCAGACAACACAAAACGCCCAGCAATACCGCTTTCTGGTGCTTTAACATGGGTATAAGACAAGTTTAGTTCAGCTTCACGCAATTGCGCCTGGTATTGCAGCAACGTCGCTGCCGCCACCGAGTTATCAGAGGCCGCATTGTCATACTCGCGCTGACTGATAGATTTTGTTTCCAGCAAGCCTTTCAACCGTTGCGCTTCACGCGCAGTTTGCTCAATGCGGGCTTTTTGCTGCGCAATTAACGCTCTTGCCTGCTCAACCTGCAACTGGAAAGGCACCGGGTCAATCAGGAACATATCCTGACCGGCTTTCACCGATTCGCCTTCTTGATACAAACGTTTTAACACAATGCCGCCCACACGTGGACGCACTTCAATTTGCTTAGCACCTTCAGTTTGTGCCACCACTTCGGTTTGCACCGGCACAGTTTCTGCTGTCACCGTTTGCGTGGTCACCGGCATGGCTGGCATCGCGCCCGCCGCCGGGGCTTGTTCGTTGGATGATTTTCCGCAGGCACTCAATACAATGCCCAAAGCAAGCACGAGCAGCGTACGACGAGGCTGGATAGTCTGTGAAATCAACATGTTATCCTCTAAAAATTTTTAAAATAGACTTGATTACATACAGTCTTGGATGTATATTATATACAAACACGAATGTATGTAAATGGGTTTTGCAAAAAATTTGCCGATCAACCTGCGAAAAACTAGCAACCTGTCACAACTGGTAAAATACCCTATATACAAGAAACTTTAATGAAACTTAAACGAGCGATAGAGACTGATGGTACGTAAAACCAAAGAAGATGCCGCAATTACCCGCCAACGCATTATTGATGCAGCGCGCGAGATGTTCCTGCAAAAAGGTGTTAGCCGTACCAGCCTGGAGCAAATTGCCACCCACGCCAGCGTCACGCGTGGCGCCGTCTACTGGCACTTTCAAAACAAGGCTGAGCTTTTCCATGCCATGCGCGAAGAGGTCTACCTGCCCCTGATTGACCGTATGGACGACACCTTGCTTGGTAACGCCGACGAGTCCAACCGCGACCCCCTGGGCCGCATTCGCAAACATATGGCCAGCACCATCCAGATTCTCGATGACGACCAGACCACGCGCGCCACCTATGAAGTTATGATGACCAAATGCGAATATGTGGACGAATTTGCCGATGTACTCAAGTCTATTTTAAGTAACTGTAGCGGACTCGTGCACAAATTGGAACAGGCCTACGCCAAAGCACAAGAAATCGGTCAGGTTGGCACCCAGTTAACCGCCGCCGAACTCGCCATGGATACCCACCTGTTTTTCTCTGGCTTGCTGCATATGTGGGTCAAAGACACCGAGGGCACGTTATTCCGTGACCACGCCCTGCAACTGATAGACACACATATCAACCTGCGTAAAAAATAAGCAATAATTCTTATTACGCATTCCCTGATGCGTGATTTGCAGTTAAAATAGTCGGTCTTTTCACTGTTTTTTCAATCACATGCAAATCGGCTCACACATTCTGAAAAACAATCTGGTGGTCGCCCCTATGGCGGGTGTCACTGATCGCCCTTTCCGCATGCTGTGCAAGAAAATGGGCGCAGGCCTGGCCGTGTCTGAGATGGTGACATCCAACTCTTTGTTATATGGCAGTGAAAAAACCAAGCGCCGCGCCAATCACGAGGGTGAAGTGAGCCCAATCTCGGTGCAAATTGCCGGTGCAGAACCTGCCATGATGGCCGAAGCTGCCAGACACAACGTTGACAATGGCGCACAAATCATTGACATCAATATGGGCTGTCCAGCCAAAAAAATCTGTAATGTAATGGCGGGCTCTGCGCTGCTGCGTGACGAGCCACTGGTGTCACAAATTCTCAGGGCAGTCGTCAATGCCGTAGATGTGCCGGTCACACTGAAAATCCGCACCGGCTGGGACAGACAAAACAAAAACGCGATCCAGATTGCAAAAATGGCCGAGGACCTTGGCGTGCAGGCGCTGACGATTCATGGCCGCACGCGTAACGACCTTTATCATGGCGACGCAGAATACGACACCATTGCCGCCGTCAAACAGGCGATTAACATTCCACTCATCGCCAACGGCGACATCACTACGCCAGAAAAAGCCAAGTTCGTGCTTGATTACACCAAGGCAGACGCCGTGATGATTGGCCGCGCCGCACAAGGCCGCCCATGGATTTTTCGCGAAACCGAGCATTTCTTGCTCACGGGTGAGCATATGCTGCCACCCACCGTGGATGAAATTCACCAGGTTATGCTGGAACACTTGCATGATTTATATGACTTTTATGGTGACCTGACCGGCATGCGTGTCGCACGCAAGCATATTTCCTGGTATACCAAAGGCTTGTCAGGGTCAGCGGCTTTCCGCCACAACATGAACACCCTGCAAACCATAGAATTACAACTACAAGCTATCAACGACTTTTTTGCCGAACTCAAAGCGAAGAACGACCGATTGGTCTATGTCGACAATGAGGATGAAAACAATGGCAACGAGGAGTTGGCGGCATAATGCAGACCGATAGCAAATTAAGCCTCGCCGTGCGCGAGTCACTGGACGATTATTTCACGCACCTGGACGGGCAACCGCCGCACGCCATTTACGACATGGTATTGGGTTGCGTCGAAAAACCCATGCTGGAATACGTACTCAATAAAGTCGGTGGCAATCAAAGCAAAGCCGCAGACATGATGGGCATTAACCGCAACACCCTGAGAAAAAAAATGGCCGCCTACGGCCTGGAATAGACTAAACCGGGTCTGATGATTGTTAATCATCAGACCTTTTCATTTTCTTTATCAAGCAACTCCACTCAATTCATTATGACGATTAAACGCGCGCTTATCAGTGTTTCCGATAAAACCGGTGTGCTCGAACTGGCACAATCCCTGCACCAGCTTGGTGTAGAACTCCTTTCTACTGGCGGCACCGCCAAACTGTTCCGTGACAACAATATTCCGGTCAAAGAGGTCAGTGACTTTACTGGTTTTCCAGAAATGCTGGATGGCCGAGTCAAAACACTGCACCCAAAAGTGCACGGTGGCCTGCTCGGTCGCCGCGACTTGCCTGAGCACGTGGCTGCCATGCAGCAATATGGCATTGAAAATATCGACTTGCTGGCGGTGAATTTATACCCGTTTGAAGCCACCGTCGCTAAAGCCAACTGCACACTGGAAGACGCCATTGAGAATATCGACATTGGCGGCCCAGCCATGGTACGCTCAGCTGCCAAAAACTGGAATGACGTAGCCGTGCTCACCGATGCCGCACAATATGCTGAAATCGTGAGTGAGCTGCAAGCCAACAACGGTAGCGTATCCAAAGCGACACGCTTCAAGCTGTCAGTAGCAGCGTTTAACCGTATTGCCCAATACGATGCCGCCATCAGCAATTATCTGTCTGCCATTGACTTCACCGAAACCGAGTCTGCAGGCAAGCCGGTCTTGAGCCAGTTCCCGGGCCAAATGAACAGCAGCTTTGTCAAAGTACAAGACCTGCGCTACGGTGAAAACAGCCACCAGCAAGCCGCGTTCTATCGCGATTTGTATCCAGCGCCAGGTAGCTTGGCGACTGCACAACAATTGCAAGGCAAAGAGCTCAGCTATAACAATATCGCTGATGCCGACGCGGCCTGGGAGACCGTCAAATCCTTTACTGGCCAGGCCTGTGTGATTGTGAAACATGCCAATCCTTGCGGTGTTGCACTTGGCGCCAATGCACTTGAAGCCTACAGCAAAGCACTCAAAACTGACCCGACCTCTGCCTTTGGCGGCATTATTGCGTTTAATGGCACGCTGGATGGCGCCGCAGCAGAAGCGGTCTCCAAGCAATTTGTAGAGGTATTGATTGCACCTGACTTTACAGCAGAAGCGCTGGCCATTTTTAGCGCCAAAGCCAATGTGCGTGTATTAAAAATTGCTTTACCACAAGGCGGCAACACTGCCTGGGAGCAAGGCCGCAACGCGGTTGACTCCAAACGCGTTGGCTCAGGGATTTTGCTGCAATCCGCCGACAACCACGACCTGCAATTGGCCGATCTGAAAATCGTCACCAAACTGCAACCCACCCCAGCACAACTGCAAGACCTGCTATTTGCCTGGAAAGTAGCCAAATATGTGAAATCCAATGCCATCGTATTCTGTGGCAATGGCATGACCCTGGGCGTAGGCGCAGGCCAGATGAGCCGTGTCGACAGCACCAAAATCGCTGCCATCAAGGCACAAAATGCGGGCTTAAGCCTGCAAGGCTCTGTGGTCGCCTCTGACGCCTTCTTCCCGTTCCGTGACGGCGTCGATGTGTTAGCCGACGCCGGCGCAAGCTGCGTGATCCACCCGGGCGGCAGCATGCGCGACGAAGAGGTGATTGCCGCAGCAGACGAGCGTGGCTTGGCCATGGTGGTGACAGGTATTCGTCACTTTAGACATTAATTTTATTTGCCACAGAGGGCACCGAGACCACAGAGAACTTCTTTAATCATGTTTTCCTCTGTGCTCTCTGTGCCCTCTGTGGCTCAAACTCAATTAGGTAATACAAAATGAAAATTTTAGTGATTGGTTCTGGCGGTCGTGAGCACGCACTGGCATGGAAAGTGACACAAAACAAAGAAGTCAGCCGCGTCTATGTCGCGCCTGGTAACGCTGGCACAGCCACCAACCCGGACATGGTCAACGTGCCCATCACCAAAATTGACGAATTAGTGAAATTTGCCGAGGACGAGCAAATCGCGCTGACCATCGTTGGCCCCGAAGCACCGCTTTCACAAGGCGTAGTGGATGCCTTTCGCGCGGCCGATTTAAAGATTTTTGGCCCAACCAAAGCCGCGGCGCAGCTTGAAAGCTCCAAAGACTTCGCCAAGGCGTTTATGGTGCGTCATAACATCCCGACCGCAAAATACCAAACCTTTAGCGATGCCACAGCAGCCCATACCTATATTGATGCCAATGGCGCGCCGATTGTAATCAAAGCTGACGGCCTGGCAGCAGGCAAAGGCGTAGTCGTTGCCATGACGCTGGAAGAGGCACATGCGGCAGTCGACGCCATGTTGTCGGACAACAAGCTTGGTGATGCCGGTGCTCGTGTGGTGATTGAAGAGTTTTTAACCGGCGAAGAAGCCAGCTTTATGGTCATGGTCGATGGTAAAAACATTTTGCCACTGGCCACCAGCCAAGACCACAAACGTCTGCTCGATGCCGACCAGGGCCCAAACACTGGCGGCATGGGCGCTTACTCGCCAGCCCCGGTGGTCACGCCAGACATCCACGCCAAAGCCATGCGCGAAATCATCGTGCCTACGGTTGAAGGCATGGCTAAAGATGGCATTCCTTATACCGGCTTTTTGTATGCCGGCTTGATGATCAGCCCAAGTGGCGAGGTCAAAACACTGGAGTTCAATTGCCGTATGGGCGACCCTGAAACACAGCCAATCATGATGCGTTTGAAATCAGACCTGGTTGAACTAGCAGAACATGCCGTAGATGGCACACTGGACCAAGCTAAAGCCGACTGGGATTGGCGCTTTGCGTTGGGCGTGGTGATGGCGAGCGCTCACTATCCTGACACCCCAAGACTGGGCGACGAAATTACCGGCCTGCCAAAAAACGTGCAAGATGGTCATGTGTTTCACGCGGGCACCACGCTCACCGATGGCAAAGTAGTAACCAGTGGCGGCCGCGTGCTCTGTGTCACCGCACTGGGCGAAACGGTGAAATCAGCGCAACAGCAAGCTTATAAAATACTGGAACAAATCCAGTTTGACGGCGCACAGTACCGTAAAGATATTGGCTATCGCGCCATTAAAAACTAAACGCCCTGAAAACGAATGACCATGACAGACCAGATTCGCCCTCAAGCTGTTTTTGATTTTCTGCAAGGCTTACAAGCCCGGATTGTCGAAGCCATAGAACTTGTCGATGGCAAAAACTTTTTGCAGGACAGCTGGCAACGGCCCGAGGGCGGCGGCGGTAACTCTTGCCTGCTCGAGGGCGGCAATGTGTTCGAACGCGCCGGGGTCGGTTTTTCACATGTGCTAGGCAACAAACTACCGCCTGCCGCCAGCATTGCCCACCCTGAGGCCGCAGGGCGTCCATGGGAAGCCATGGGCGTGTCATTGGTGTTTCACCCGCACAACCCTTACGTGCCCACGGTGCATATGAATGTGCGCTTTTTTGTGGCTAAAGCACAACACGCTGGCGAACAGGATATCTGGTGGTTTGGCGGCGGCATGGACCTCACGCCTTATTATGGTTTTGAGGATGACTGCATCCACTTTCACCGTGTGAACAAAGAGGCATTGGCGCCGTTTGGTGCCGATTACTACCCTGCCTTTAAAAAACACTGCGACGAATACTTTTTCCTCAAACATCGCAAAGAGCCACGCGGCATCGGTGGCGTGTTTTTTGATGACTTTAGCGCATTAGGCTTTGAAAAAAGCTTTGCCCTGCAACGAGCAGTGGGCGACGCTTTTATCAATGCCTATTTGCCAATCGTGCAACGCCGCAAAGACACCGCTTACGGCGAACGTGAGCGTGATTTCCAGGCTTATCGCCGTGGCCGTTACGTCGAATTCAACCTGATTTTTGACCGTGGCACTATTTTCGGGCTGCAATCGAATGGCCGTACTGAGTCTATCTTGCTCTCCATGCCGCCAATTGTGAAATGGCGCTACGACTGGAAACCAGAAGCCAACAGCGCAGAAGCCAACCTCTATAGCAATTTTTTGATTGAGAAAGACTGGGTATAAACATGCAAGTTTCAATAGAAGCCAGACAACAAGCGCAAGCCCTGCTGGCCTTTATTGATCATAGCCCCAGCCCCTGGCACGCGGTGGAAACAGTTGCCTCGCAACTGAAAGCGCATGGTTTTATCCACTTGCAGGAAACCGAAGCGTGGCAACTCAACGCAGGGGGCAAATATTTTGTGGTGCGCGATGGCGGCTCTATCATTGCATTTGTACCTGGCCAGCAGGCCATAGCGCAAAGCGGCTTCCGCATCGTAGGTGCGCATACGGACTCGCCCGGCTTACGCCTCAAACCCAAAGCAGCCTATAGCACAGAAGGCCTGGCGCAATTAGGCGTCGAGGTTTACGGTGGCCCGATTTTAGCCACCTTTACTGACCGTGACTTAAGCCTGGCCGGACGCGTAATGATCCGCACCGCGCAAGGCCTGGAGGTGCGGTTGATCCGACTAGACCAACCGATCGCGCGACTGCCCAACCTGGCGATCCACATGAACCGCGAAGTCAATGAAAAAGGGCTGGCGCTCAACAAGCAAACCGGTCTGCCACTGATTTTTGGTCATGCCGCGAATACCGAAACGGCCAAACAATTACTGATAGACACCTTGGCAGGCAAACTGGCCGTGCCAGCGCAAGCCATTGTCAGCTGGGACCTTGCCTTATACGACACCCAAACCGGCAGTTTCTGGGGCATAGAGCAGGAGTTTATTGCCAACAGCCAGTTGGACAATCTGGCTTCTTGCCACGCTGCACTTGAGGCCTTATTAAGCACTGAAACACCGCAGGCGACCTCTATTTGTGCATTATTTGACCACGAAGAGGTCGGCTCTGAAAGCGCAACCGGGGCTGGTGGCAGTTTTTTGCTGGATGTGATTGAACGCATTTGTCACACCACGCAGTTATCACAAGAAGACAAGCTGCGCGGTTTTGCCAACAGTTTTTTCATCAGTGCAGACATGGCGCACGCTTTTCATCCTAACCATGCTGGCAGCTACGAACCTTGTCATCACGTACAAATGAATCACGGGCCGGTGATTAAAACCAATGCTAACCACCGTTACAGCACCAATGCCAGCACCGCTGCACGCTTTATGCAGTTGTGCGATCAGGCAAATGTGCCGCACCAGCAATATGCGCATCGCACAGACTTGGGCTGCGGCAGCACCATAGGCCCGATCATGGCCGCGCAATTAGGCATTGCTACAGTGGATGTCGGCAACCCGATGTGGGCCATGCACAGCATCCGCGAAAGCGCAGGCGTGCTCGACCACAGCTACATGATTGCCACATTGCAACAGCATTACGCCAGCTAATGCACGACCAGCATTGACGCTGGTACAACGATTGCTTTACCCTAGGCAAACAAGGGGAGAATCAATCAATGTTAGAACAATTATTGCGCAAAAAACCAATCCAACCACATGCGCACACCGGCCTTAAAAAATGTTTAACCGCCTTTGACCTGGCCTTATTAGGCATAGGTGGCGCCATCGGCACCGGCATTTTCGTCCTTACCGGCATTGCGGCGGCCACACAATCTGGCCCTGCCGTCGTCCTCTCATTTATTATTGCCGCCATCGCCGCCGGTTTTGCCGCACTCTCTTATGCCGAATTGTCGTCGTCAATTGGCGGCTCCGGCAGCGCTTACGGCTATAGCTATGTCGCCTTTGGCGAATTTGCTGCCTGGATGATGGGCTGGATGCTACTGCTCGAATACGGCGTTGGCGCGGCTGCGGTTGCCAATGGCTGGTCAGGTTATTTTGTAAACACCTTGAGCAATCTCGGCTGGCACATGCCTGAGCATCTCACCAAGGCACCTATACTTGGCGGGTCGATTAACTTGCCCGCTTTTGCCATCATCTGGATATTAACCTTGCTACTGATGGTGGGCGTTAAGGAAAGTGCCCGCGCCAACAACATCATGGTGATTATCAAGCTGTCTACCATCGCCATCTTTCTGGCCTTGTCTGTCGGCCATATCAGCACCACCAACTGGCAACCATTTATGCCGTTTGGCTGGTTTGAAACCTTAGACAATGGCAAAAATATTGGCGTACTGGCCGGCGCCTCACTGGTATTTTTTGCTTACTTTGGCTTTGATGCTGTTTCGACCGCAGCTGAAGAGTGCCAGCAACCACAACGTGACTTACCTATTGGCCTGATTGCCTCACTGACTTTCTGCACCATCATTTATATTATTGTATCTGGCACGCTCACCGGCGTGATTCCCTACACCGAGCTCAACACCTCCTCACCAGTGGCTTATGCCCTAACCAAGCTGGGCTACACCTGGTCATCGACCTTGGTGGCGACAGGTGTATTGGCTGGGCTTATTACGGTGTTACTGGTGCTGCTCTATGGCCTCACCCGCATTTTATTTGCCATGAGCCGCGATGGTTTGATTTCACCGGTTTTTTCAGCGGTCAACCCCGAACGACAAACCCCTAGCAAAATCATTCTGATGTGCGGCATTGTCGTGTCTATTGTGGCGGGCTTTATTCCGCTGGGCGAGCTGGCAGAAACAGTCAATATTGGCACCTTGGCCAGTTTTATTATGGTGTGTTTTGGCGTGATGCGTTTACGCAAAACCCATCCAGACCTCGCGCGCCCGTTTAAAAATCCCTTTAATCCACTGATTCCGCTGGGTGGCGTCATCTCATGCGCAGCGCTGATGTCTTTTTTACCAGCAGAAACCTGGCATCGCTTTATTTCGTGGGCTATCGTCGGCGTGATTTTTTACTTTGTTTACTCATTGCGGCATAGCAAGTTACGCGCATAAATAGCAATAAAAAAGCCGACTCATGAGTCGGCTTTTTTGAATCACAGCAACGCTTAAATTACAGAGACAACACCCAGTCAACGATGGTTTTGATGTCTTCGTCTTTCACTTGTGGGCTGTTTGCAGGCATAGGGATATTACCCCAAACACCAGCACCACCTTTTTTCACTTTTTCAATCAGCTTGGCTTCAGCAGTTTTGTCGCCTTTGTATTTTGCTGCAACATCTTTGTATGCAGGGCCTAATACTTTGGCATCAACACTATGACATGCCAAACAGCCACTTTTTTGTGCCAGTGCTTTAGCTGCAGCGGCATCAACAGCGTGTGCTGAACCTGCCATCAACAAAGTCGCTGCTGCGACTGCGGATAATAAAACTTTCATGCGATCTCCTTGAATATCCTCTAAACAAATAGAACCCCGTAATGCAATTCTCATGCATGTGGCATATTACCTGACCAGACAAAATCCACAATAGAAAAACCGTGAAAACGCACGGTGATTCGGATAATTTCAACTGGTTTGGCGTTTTGCCAACAAGCTAAAAACGCATGTGCAACTTAACGGTTGACACGTGTCGCGTCTATGTTACAAGGTCTCGATAGAGTACTCTGCACTGAGCACATGTTTGCGGCCCGGGTTAATCACCACCATGTTGTCCATCGCATTGGTGGTTTCCACGCAAATGGTTTTACGCCACTCTTCACCCACGCCCATGTCGCCCATCGCGCCAGCTTTATCAGCGCCCGGATTCCACACTACGGTGGTATCACTGCCGGACTTGGCCACATGAATAATGCGGTTAAAGCCGCTGTCATGAATCGCACAATCAGAACTGTGGTGTACATAAACACGGTCATACTCTTTACCGTCAAATGTGAGCGCGTTGTGCTCCACATTGCGCTCATATTTGAGTAACTTGTCCAGATAAACCAGGTCTTGCATGCCGGTGATTTTAACGTTCGATAAATCACTGACATTAAAATACGTGTGAAATGCCTCGCTGATGACAAACGGATGCTCAGCCAGGTTAGTGGTCGCCAGATCAATTCGCAAACGACGGCCAATGGTGATGGTTAAGGTGAGCTCATATGGATAAGACAATTGGCGTTGCGCTTCTGGCGTTTGCTGCATCTCAAGAATGATGCGCGTCGCACCAGTCGGCGTGGCATCAATATCCATCACGCGCCACGGAATCACACGCGCAAAGCCGTGTGGGCACAGTGTGCTGTCCGTCGGGTGTGCACCAAACCATGGCCAGCAAATCGGCGTACCACCGCGGATAGAGCGCCCTTTAACATAGCGCGCATTGCTCGATAGCCATAACACCGGATTGGCCAGGAACTTGGGTTGCCACTGCATGACGTGCGCGCCTTGCAAGGCGATTTTGCCTGTTGCCAGCGGGTTATCAATCTCCAGGTACTGCAAGCCATTTTCGTCCTGCCATTGGGTAACATGCGCATGTAATGTCATACGCTTGGTCATTTCCATGCTGTTGGCCAGGAGACTACATTCGTCGCTCATTATTTCCCTCTCTCAATCTGCGCCACATCACGCACCGCGCCTTTGGCAGCGCTGGTACTCATGGCCGCATAGGCGCGCAAGGCTGGTGAAACCACACGCTCGCGATTCAATGGTTTCCATGCATCTCGACCTTTAGCGTCCATCTGGCCACGGCGATGCGCCATTTCTTCATCACTAATCACCAGATGTATCGTGCGGTTCGGGATATCAATCTCAATGGCATCGCCTTCTTGCACCAGGCCAATTGCGCCACCTTCGGCCGCCTCTGGTGAAGCATGACCGATACTCAACCCAGACGTACCACCAGAAAAACGGCCATCTGTCAGCAAGGCACAGGCTTTACCCAAGCCTTTAGACTTCAGGTACGAGGTTGGGTACAGCATCTCTTGCATGCCAGGGCCACCACGTGGACCTTCATAGCGGATCACAACCACATCGCCCGCCACAATCTCATCATTTAAAATACTTTCGACTGCCGCATCCTGGCTTTCATAAACGCGTGCGCGACCGTTAAATTTAAGAATGCTGTCATCCACACCAGCGGTTTTAACAATACAGCCATCTAAAGCAATATTGCCGTAAAGCACTGCCAGGCCGCCATCTTGTGAGTAAGCATGCGCTTTGTTGCGAATACAGCCATTTTCGCGGTCATCGTCCAGCGCTGGCCACAACATGCTCTGGCTGAAGGCAATGGTGGTTGCAATGCCACCAGGGGCGGCACGGAAAAACTTTTTCACGTCTTCATCTTGCGTAGTAACAATATCCCACTTAGCCAATGCTTCACCCATGCTAGGGCTATGAACGGTTGGCACCTCGGTATGGATGACACCGGCGCGATTGAGTTCCGCTAAAATACCCATTACGCCACCGGCACGATGCACGTCTTCCATATGGTATTTGCTGGTGGCAGGCGCTACTTTGGCCACACAAGGCACCTGGCGTGAAATGCGGTCTATGTCTTTCATGGTGAAATCCACACCCGCCTCATGTGCGGCTGCCAGCAAATGCAACACCGTGTTGGTAGAGCCACCCATCGCAACGTCCAGGCTCATGGCATTCTCAAAAGCCTGCATGGTCGCAATACTGCGCGGCAATACGCTGTAATCATCTTGCTCGTAATGGCGCTTGGCCAGCTCTACAATCAGGCGGCCTGCTTGCAAAAACAATTGCTTGCGCGCAGAATGCGTGGCCAGCGTCGAGCCATTGCCAGGCAAGCTTAAACCCAGCGCTTCAGTTAAACAGTTCATCGAGTTAGCGGTAAACATGCCTGAGCAAGAGCCGCAGGTTGGGCAAGCAGAGCGCTCAATTTCAGCCACTTCAGCATCGCTGACATGACTATCAGCAGCCTCCACCATGGCGTCAACCAAGTCCAGCTTGCGCACTTCGCCATTCCAGTTCACCTTGCCAGCTTCCATCGGGCCGCCAGACACAAACACCACCGGAATATTCAGGCGTAACGCAGCCATGAGCATGCCAGGGGTAATCTTGTCGCAGTTAGAAATACACACCAGCGCATCAGCACAGTGTGCATTCACCATGTATTCCACGCTATCGGCAATCAGGTCGCGGCTAGGCAGGCTATACAGCATGCCGCTATGGCCCATGGCAATGCCATCATCCACGGCAATAGTATTAAACTCTTTGGCAACCCCACCCACCTTTTCGATCTCGCGGGCGACGAGTTGTCCCATGTCTTTTAAATGGACATGACCCGGCACAAACTGGGTAAACGAATTAGCTACCGCAATAATCGGCTTGGAAAAGTCTTCATCTTTCATGCCGGTGGCACGCCACAAAGCGCGAGCACCAGCCATGTTACGACCTTGGGTAGTCGTGTGAGAACGGTATTTAGGCATGAGAAATACTAGGATGGTCGTTAAAAGCTTATTTTAACTGAATAAACCGTCGCGATATACCTCGCTTACAGGATTGTTACATGTATAAAAGCGCGATCAAATATAAGTGTGTCACGAGCGATCGAAGATCAAAACGTTTCCAGCCAATAACACGCTGGATAACATATCAATTTCAACATCACCACCTAACGCTTAAACCATAGCGCCTTCAGGCTCTGATCTATGGATCAATGCTACCGAGCCCCTTGTCATCAAGGCTGCGTTTTTGCCTGCAAACCAAGTTGAAAGGCATGTGCGATAGCCACGAACTGCGGCATAATCACGCCTCTAATAAAAAGGAAAACAATAATGAAAAAACTGCTCGCAGCATTACTTGTCGCTATTTCTTTATCAGGGTGCATGCCAGAACTCAAAGTCGGCAAAGTAGAGACCACCTCTGGACTCATCCAGCCGGCTCAAGGCAGGAAGCTAGGTCAGGCAGAGATTATTAAGAAAACTTCGTTGTCCTTAACGCCGTATAAAGACACCGCGTTCTTTTCATCAAACCAATACTATTTTCAATATGGCTTTGATCAACTGAAAGCTTTTAATTATTTCAATCAAGTGGTTAACTACAGCGACCTAGAGAAGGTGGTGATTGCGAATAACCTGCAAGATAAAGTGATCAATTTAGATAGTCAAATCGGCTTAAGTCGCCTGGCGAATAACTACAAACCTTTTTTATGGATAAGACTCTCGCCTAAATCAGAAAATAGTAAACAATATCTGGCATTAATTGTCACCAACCCGACCAACGCAGAAGATCTATTCGAGGCGAGGACGCTGCAAAGCGCTGAGACTGACGAACAGTTGTTATACCCACTGTTCAATGAATTATCACTATGGATAAAAGCAAACCAATAACAATCAGGATGTGTATGAAAAAACTATTTATTTTATGTGCCATTGCCTTATTAAGTGCATGCAGTGTCTTTAAAGTGGTGCCGATTGACCCAAAAACCGGCTATTACCCAGCCAAAACAGAGGCTCAAGTCGTACTGAGCAAGCCTACTGACCTCGACAAAAGAAAATCTCTCTTACTGATTGCTGATCATGACTTTGTACGCGGTCAAATTACCAACATGCACTACTTCGATGAGTTAATGACGCTATCTGAGCTGGAAACAAAAATTGTGAAGGCTCAGCTCACTGACAAAATTCCTTCGGTAAATGACAAGATAGGCATCAATAACGCAGCAAAGTATTACAAGGACTTCTTGTGGTTTAGAGTCGAATTTAAAAAAGAAGGTTACGCGAACAAGTCTGTTAAATTCATTCTCACAGACCCGCAAAACATGGAGGATATTTTCATCACAGAAACAGAACTGGATTACCAGTGGAAAGGGGTCAACGACCAATATAATTGGTACCCTATGTTTAATGCGATGCTCAAATATATCCGAGACAATTCAAAGTCCTACAAATAAGTATTTTAGTGAAAAAAGGCCGCTCATGATGGAGCGGCCTTTTTTCTATCTGCGGCTAAATCAGCAGCAACGCTTCACCCCAGTCCACTTTTGGTCTTGCCACTGCTTAAAAAATTCGGCGCGAGACAGCGCCGGTTGCGCATCGGGCTCGCTGGCATGATGTTCGTTGTAATGCGCCAGATAACGCTCATAGGCATCATCACCAGATAACTGGCGTATACGTTGCCAAGCTTGCTTTAACCAGTATGCACGCATGCGCTCTTACCTACACCAGCTTAGAGGCGACATAAGCGGTTTCATTGGATGGCCTGACTGGCTGCCCGGCAAAATAGCGGCCGCTCATTCTGAGCATATCAAGCACGACTATCCACAACATCGCCACGAAAAATAAGGTTAACCAGGCATCCAGCTGCTGATTCACAATCAGTTGCGGTGCCACAGCTGCTTTTTCTGCTGGCAATACACCACTCGCCAACTTTTGTGACAAATCATTCGCAGCCGCAAAAAAGCCAACCCGAATATCGTCGCTAAACACTTTTTCGTAGGCGGCGCTTGTTGTAATGACAAGCAGCCAAACCAATGGCAAGCCGGTGATCCAGGCTTTGGTGGCTTTACCGGACTTGATTAAGACGCCGGTCGCGACAGACAGTGCAATCGCCGCCAGCATTTGGTTGGCAATGCCAAACAGCGGCCACAGAATATTGACACCGCCATTTGGATCAATCACGCCGATATAGAGAAAATAGCCCCAGCCCGCCACGACTAACGCACTGGTGAGCAGCACAGACGGCGTATAAGACGTTTCGCCGAGCTTGGGATGCACATTGCCCAGCATATCTTGCAGCATAAAACGGCCAACGCGCGTCCCGGCATCCAGCGTGGTGAGGATAAAAATCGCCTCAAACATGATTGCAAAGTGATACCACAATGCTAGCAAATGCTCACCAAATACTGTGCCCAAAATGCTGGCCATGCCAACCGCCAGGCTGGGCGCGCCACCGGTGCGGGCAAACAGCGTACTTTCGCCCATGGCACTGGCCAGATGCTGCATCTGCTCAACGGTGACCTGATAGCCCCAACCACTGATGGTATTGACTGCATCCAGCGCCTCTTTACCCACCACGCCAGCCGGGCTATTAATTGCAAAATAGACGCCCGGCTCTAACACTGTCGCGGCGATCATCGCCATGATGGCGACAAAACTCTCCAGCAACATAGCGCCGTAACCGATCATGCGAATATCATTCTCGCCGGTGATCAGCTTAGGTGTGGTGCCGCTGGCAATCAGCGCATGAAAGCCTGAAATGGCGCCACAAGCGATGGTGATGAATACAAACGGGAATAATTTGCCGCCAAAAATGGGGCCGGTGCCATCAATAAAAGGCGTGATGGCGGGCATATGAATCTCTGGCCGCAGCCACAAAATAGCAACCGCCAGCATCAACACGGTGCCCAGCTTCATGTAGGTAGACAAATAATCGCGCGGCGCCAACAACAACCAGACTGGCAACACTGCCGCCGCGAAGCCGTAAGCAATGACACTAAACGCTAGCGGTAAGCCTTCATGATCAAACCATGCAGCCAACACCGGATGATGATCTACCCAGCCGCCAAACACCACCGATGCCAGCAACAACACTACACCGAGCAAAGAGGCTTCTAACACGCGGCCTGGGCGCAAATAACGCATATACACACCCACCAGCATGGCAATCGGGATCGTGGACGCCACCGTAGCGGTGCCCCACGGGCTATGCTTCATGGCGTTTACGACCACCAGCCCCAACACGGCGATTAGAATAATCATGATAATGAAAGTGCCGATGAGCGCCGCCGTCCCACCAATCGGGCCAATTTCGTCACGCGCCATCTGCCCAAGACTACGGCCATTGCGGCGCGTAGACAAAAACAGGGTGACCATATCTTGCACTGCGCCGCCGAGTACTGCGCCTATTAATATCCACAAGGTGCCCGGCAAATAACCAAACTGCGCCGCCAAAGTGGGCCCCACCAATGGGCCTGGCCCGGCAATGGCAGCAAAATGATGTCCGAATACCACCCAGCGATGAGTGGGCACGTAATCGCGCCCATTGTTTAAACGCTCCGCCGGTGTGGCGCGAGTCGCATCAATCGCCAGTACATTGGCGGCAATCCAGGCCGAATAAAAACGATAGCCAATCAAATATACACAGACCGCTGCGGTGACCAGCCACAACGCATTCAGCGACTCTCCGCGCGCCATGGCCACATGTGCCAGTGCCGCAGCCCCCAGCAAAGCCACACTGGCCCAACCTGCACGCCCCCAAAAAGCTTTCATCATGATGGAATTCATCCCTGTTTTTTTAATGATTTGCACTGTAACAAAAAGGCCCTCTGCACGCAAAAAACATGCAGGGCCCAGACGTTGTTGATGTGGTGCAATGGCACTGCCTTGGTGCACCTCAAGAGATCAGAACAACAACGAACAAGCCCAAAAATAAGGGTAATTATTGTTTAAAATCATCACATTAACAAAAAATCACCAACTGGCATGCAGATTGCTAAATTGTAGTAGAACATTTTTTAATGATGAGCAATGAGACCTGTACCCACTAACATGTCAGCCTCACCTTTCTCAAAACCGCCCATTATTCTGAGCATAGAAGACCAGAAGCTGGTCGACTCGGCGAAAGAGATTTTAATGCACCAGCGCGACCTGAGTGAAGAACAAGCCTATTTGTTATTGTCCGAGATGGCAGACAAGCGCAAAACTGGCATGGCCGACATTTCGCTGCAATTAATCAACATCACCAAACGACTGACCGTTTAAGCCTAAGTAGCCCTCACAAAACACAAAACATTTTTTTGCTGGCTCTTGCAGTAAAAAAGAGATTCGGTATAATGCGGCCTTCGTTGCAAGGCACGGGTGCTTAGCTCAGTTGGTAGAGCGTCGCCCTTACAAGGCGAATGTCAGCGGTTCGACCCCGTTAGCACCCACCACCTCCCTGCCTGCACCGCTCAAATCAATCCCCGCTCACTAAACGAAAACGTTTCCTGCCTGGCCACAATAATGTGATCAAGCACTTTGATATCCACCAAATTCAATGCGTCTTTCAAGCTGATGGTCAATTGTTCATCGGCACGACTGGGCTTGGCACTGCCGCCTGGATGGTTGTGACTCAGAATCAACGCGGCCGCATTTAAAGCCAGCGCGCGCTTCACCACCTCTCGCGGATAAACACTGGTTTGCATCAAACTGCCTTCAAATAAGGTTTCATAAGCAATCAGGCGATTCTGCGCATCGAGAAACATAATGCCAAATACCTCCCGTTGCAGATGCGACAGTTGCAATTGCAGGTAGTCTTTGACTTGTGCGGGAGATCGAAAGCTATCGCTCTGCTGCAGCGTTTCACCCAGCGCGCGTTTGCTCATCTCAAGCACGGCCTGCAACTGGCAATATTTACTCACGCCCATGCCGGGCACCGCCGTCATTTGCTGTAAATCGGCCGAGAATACGCCGTTCAGGCTTTGAAAATTCTGCAGTAAGTCGCGTGCCAGATCAACCGCAGTTTTGCCTGCCATGCCTACGCGTAAAAAAATAGCCAGCAATTCGGCGTCAGATAGCGTGGCGACCCCTGCGCGCAACAGTTTTTCACGTGGTCGCTCCTGTTCTGGCCAGTCGGTAATTGCCATCGCGCCTCCTTAATCACCCATTTGTCACCCGGTTTATTTTGACCAGCCAATTTCGCGCGCGGTTGGTCGGCCAATCACAGCCTCATGCAAACTTTTGGCCATGCGTGCTGTTTGCGGTGTTTGCGGCACCTTGCCTGCCATCACTTCGGCCATAGATTGCGGATAAAGCGGCTGCGCATAAGGCTCGGCGTAGCCTTGAGGAAACAAGGGCAGGCTATTGCTCAAGTCATATTTATCGGTGGCGCTCAACGTATGCAGCAACTCGTGCCCAATAATGACGGCATTGGTCGCATGCTGGCTGTTTTCCGCAAACAGATTGACGCGGCCAATTCTGCCTTTATGCAAAGCGGTTGAATGTAATAAGCGGCGATGCCTATCTGGATCGTGATACAACAGATATAACTTGATATCAACAGGCACACCCACCGCTGGCTGATGGCCCCAGCTAAACCACCTGAACTTAAGGCTCCACAGAACAATATCGAGCAAGCGCCCATTGACTGCGGGTGGCGCAGGCGGAATATCATGAATCTCGGGGCCTAAGTAAAGCGTGATGGGGCGCCGCAAAGGCAATTGGTATTTGAGTGCTTCGCGTGAAAAAAACTGCACAATGACTTCAAAATCTTGCGCACGCAAGCTGGCAATATAGGTATCCACGACTGGCGTACCATCTGCATTGACCGGGTACACAGCCACGTTCAAAGGCTTGCGCCACTGCAAGGTTTGATACTCTTGCCAAAGCTGCATCAAAGCAGTCAGCACCACAATCACCCAGAAAAAGATTCTGACCACCTTTATCATGTATTTCACCTCACCGATGCCAGATGTTAACATTTTTAAAGAAAATGCTATACGGCGCATAAATGGCAATTGCGCAAAATTTACAGTTAAAATGCAGCCATGATTCCAGCGCACTCACCTCATCAACACCTACTGCTTGGCGTGACTGGCGGTATTGCCGCTTATAAAGCCGCCGAACTGGTTCGCTTGTTGGTTAAACAAGGCCATCGCGTACAAGTCGTGATGACAGAAGCGGCGACCCACTTTATAACGCCCACCACCTTGCAGGCGCTGTCTGGCAACCCGGTGTTTGTCGATAGCTGGGATCAGCGTATTTCTAATGGCATGCCGCACATAGAACTCAGCCGCAAAGCCGATGCCATTTTGGTCGCACCCGCCAGCGCAGACTTTATCGCCAAACTGGCGCATGGCTTTGCCAACGATTTACTCTCGACATTATGCCTTGCACGTGAGTGCCCACTTATTGTTGCGCCCGCAATGAACAAGCAAATGTGGGAGAACGCAGCCACGCAGCGCAATATCGGGCAATTACAGCAAGACGCCATCACCATCTTAGGCCCGGATAGCGGCGAACAAGCCTGCGGTGAAGTCGGGCTAGGCAGAATGCTAGAGCCAGCAGACTTGCTGGAAGGCCTGCAAACGTTTTTTACGCCCAAGCTGCTGGCTGGCAAAAAGATACTGATCACCGCCGGGGCAACACTCGAAATGCTAGACCCGGTGCGTGGCATCACCAATATTAGCAGCGGCAAAATGGGCTACGCACTGGCGCAGGCAGCCATGCGCATGGGGGCAGAAGTCACCCTTATTTACGGCCACACCAGTGCCTCGCGCCCGGCCACCAGCCAAGCCTACTTTGCCAGCAGCGCGCATGACATGTACCAAAGCGTAATGCAATCTATTGCAGATCAGGATATTTTTATTGCGGTGGCAGCCGTTGCCGACTATAGGCCGGATGTTTCCTCAGTGCAAAAAATTAAGAAGAGTGAGCAAACACTCACCCTAGAACTCATAAAAAATAAAGACATACTGGCAGATGTCGCCTCTTTACCCAACCCACCCTATTGCGTTGGATTCGCCGCCGAAACAGAACGAGTGATCGACTACGCCAAACAAAAAAGGCTGGCAAAACGTATCCCTATGATCGTGGCTAACCACGCCAACACCGCAATGGGTAGTGATCAAAATACGGTCACTATCATTGACGAGCACGGTGAATATGCACTTGGCACCGACGATAAAATTAACATTGCATTCAAACTCTTAACGCACCTTAAAAGCCAACTTGATCCACGCTAATTAAATCGGCATTTCTCAGTATTTTCATGAAAATACTGAGCGGCCAAAGCTTACACTCAGCTTACAATCCGCGCAGTTTAACTTTAGTATTGAGAATAATGATGCGCGCACCCCGCCTCACGCCGTTGTATATTGCCCTTTCTGCCGTGTTTGGCAACCTGCCACAAGCCATGGCAGACGAAGAAAAAACACTCACGCTTTCACCTGTTGTCGTTACAGCCACACGCCAGGCACAAAACAGTTTTGATTTACCGGTGGCGATTGATGTGATTGAACAAAAAAACATCAAAGACGGCCAGTTACAAATGAACCTGTCCGAAAGCCTGATTCGCGTACCCGGCGTGACAGCGCAAAACAGAACGCAACAAGCACAAGACCCGCAAATTTCCAGTCGTGGCTTTGGCTCCCGCTCGTCATTTGGTGTACGTGGCATCCGTATCTATGTTGATGGTATTCCACTCACCATGCCAGACGGCCAGGGTCAACCAGGCGTCATGGACCTGTCTGCCATTAAAAGCATAGAAGTCATGCGCGGCCCATTCTCTTCACTCTACGGCAACTCATCTGGCGGCGTGATTCAGATGTTTACGCAAGATGCGCCAGCTACACCTACCATTGGCGCCACCACTATGTTTGGTAGCTACAACACGAAGCGGAATGTGCTGGAAGCAGCTGGGCAATTAGAGGGTTTGGAATACTCGCTGAATGTATCTAACTATGAGTCTGACGGCTACAGAGCCAACAGCTCAAGCAATAAACAAATGGCCACCGCCAAATTCAAATTTAATTTGAACGAAGATACTAAAGTCACAACTTTAGTGAATTGGTTTGACCAGGAAGCGCAGGACCCTCTGGGACTAGACAGAGCAAGAGCCTTTTCTAACGCAACAAGAGATAAAGTTGTTTCTGCTGCCTTATTTGCCAACACAAGTGTTAAACGTGACCATACGCAAGTGGGTTTTAACATTGAGCATGCGTTTAACGAAAATAACAAAATCAGTTTTATTCCCTACGTAGGTAGTAGAAATAATGCACAAATTTTAACGACGACGGCAACCGCTACAACCCTTGCTGCTACCAGTTCACGACTCAGTGAAATCAGTAGAGAATTTTACGGTGCAGACTTGAGATGGGACAACAAAGGCAGTCTGGGCAACCTCCCCTACCAAATAACTCTTGGGTTGAATTATGGGAAGTCAACCGATGACCGCAAAGACACCAACCTTTTGCGCTTAGGCTCAATCGTTAACACACCAAATAGGCTGGAACAAAACATCTCCAGCAACTTCGATCAATATTTACAAGGCAATTTAAGCATCACGCCCAACCTTGATTTGCACGCAGGTGCACGTCATACCAAAGTAAAACTGGAAGTTCAAGACAACTTCATTACCGGCACAGGCTCAAACGGCGATAACAGTGGAAATGTTGAGTACCAAAAAACCACGCCAGTGGTCGGCATTATTTGGAAAGCGACTGAGAAGTTAAACTTCTATGCTAACTTCGGTAAAGGCTTCGAAACGCCTACGTTTATTGAAGCAGCTTTTGATAATGTCACAGGCGGTGTAGCAAGCAAACCGAACCTTTCATTGAAGGCTGCAGAAAGCACAAATATTGAATTAGGCGCAAAAGCTTTTATCACTGACGATATCAGAGCCAACGTTACGCTATTTAAAGTCGATACTGACAATGAAATTGTGACCCGTCAAACCGTTTCAGGACGTTCAAGCTATCAAAATGCAGGCAAAACAAAAAGGACAGGCATTGAAGCTTCGATTGATGCCAACCTGGACAACAATATCACTGTATTCGCCGCCTACACACTACTCAATGCAAAATTTGATGATCCTTTTGTAACAGTGATTAACGCAGCAGGCACAACCGGCCCAGTCAACTCAGGCAACCGCATCCCTGGCACCTACAAGTCACAAGTGTATGGAGAAATCGCTTGGAAGTACCCTAGCCTTGGCTTTTTCTCAGCTCTCGAAGGTCGCCATAACAGTCAAGTCTACGTGAACGACATCAATACAGATAAAGCACCTTCGTACACAATCTTTAATATCCGCGCAGGTTTTGAACAGAACCTGACCAAGTGGCGCTTCAAACAATATGTGCGTATTGAGAACATTACCGATAAGGATTACATCGGTTCTGTACGCGTGAATGATGGCAATGCCTTGTTCTTCGAACCTGCCGCTGGCCGCAATTACCTGCTCGGTTTAACCGCGCAATATAAGTTTTAAACATTCACACGATTTGCAAAGCCAGCAACTGCTGGCTTTTTTGTTGCTGACTAATTATCGTAATCAGTGATTTTCAGCCATATTTCGTGTTTAATAGCGCAATATTTTTCTGGAGCATGCCGTATGTCGATTACCGTAGATCTCAAGATTCTTGACCCTCGCCTGCATCACATGATGCCTAACTATGCAACGCCAGGCTCAGCCGGGCTGGATTTGCGGGCTTGCATTGAGCACACACAAACCATACAACCGGGAGAGACCATCATGATCCCTACCGGCATGGCGATTCATATCGACAATGCTTATTATGCCGCCATGATTTTGCCGCGCTCGGGTCTGGGTCATAAACATGGTATTGTGCTGGGCAATCTGGTCGGGCTAATTGATTCAGATTACCAAGGGCAGCTACTGGTGTCGTGCTGGAACCGCAGTAAAGAAGCGTTTATTTTGAACCCGATGGAACGTGTGGCGCAGATGGTCATTGTGCCTGTGGTACAGGCGGACTTTCATATTGTGGACGAATTCACCAGCAGCGAACGCGGTGAAGGTGGCTTTGGCAGCACAGGCAAGCACTAATTGTTTGAAAAATTACAATAATCGCTTGATTTGTGCGGGCGATTCAATCTATAATCTCGCTCTTTCTGAAAAGATAAAAGTATTTGGAGACAACCATGGCACGTGTATGTCAGGTAACCGGTAAAAAACCAATGGTGGGTAACAATGTTTCTCACGCACAAAACAAAACAAGACGTCGTTTCTTGCCTAACTTGCAAAACCGTAAGTTTTGGGTTGAGAGCGAAAACCGCTGGGTAAGCCTGCGCATTACCAACGCTGCTTTGCGTACGATCGACAAAAACGGTATCGACGCTGTGTTGGCTGATTTGCGTGCTGCTGGCGAAAAAATCTAACTCGCGACATTAGTCAGCTAAGGATATTATCATGCGTGAAAAAATCAAATTAGAGTCTAGTGCTGGTACAGGTCATTTCTATACCACCACAAAAAACAAACGTACTATGCCAGAGAAAATGGAGATCAAGAAATTTGACCCAGTTGCTCGTAAGCATGTCATGTACAAAGAAACTAAATTGAAATAATCTTAGTTTCAAGTATTAATAAAAAAGCCTGCAAATGCAGGCTTTTTTATTAGCTGCGCATTGTCTTCACCCGTAAAAAAGGCCCAATCATTAGATTGAGCCTTTTGCATATAGGGAACAGTTCTTGATTGCAGCTTAAATCGCTGCAGAAGCCGCTGGTACCGAGATCACCCTCACGTCGCGCTGTGGGTATGGAATCTGGATATTATTCGCTTTAAAACGCTGCCAGATCTCATAGTAGATCTCACTTTGCAGTTTGGCCGTCGCCTCCTCCGGATTAAGCACCCATAGCGATAGCAGCAAATCAATGCCACTCTCCGCAAACGCCTTGATAGTCACATCCACCGCAGTATCGTCTTTAATCGTACGCTGATGCGCGGTGCCAATGTCTTTTAACAACTTGATGGCCAGATCCAGATCGCTTTCATATGAAATCTGAATCGGAATAGGAACCTTGGCCTTATGCGCAGCGGAGGTATGATTGATCACGGCATCTGTGATCATCATTTCATTTGGAATAATAATTTCAGTACCATCCTGCTTACGCAGCAGCATATAGCGTGAGCGCAACTCTTTCACAATGCCATAGTGGCCATGAATAGTGACGACATCCCCCATATGCAGTGACTTATCCATCAGGATAATAAAACCGCTGACATAATTACTGGCAATTTTCTGCAAGCCAAAACCCAAGCCGACGCCAAGCGCGCCGCCAAAGACTGACAGCATCGTCACATCAATCCCCACCGCGGCCATCGACATCAGCAAGGCAATCACGATAGCAACCATGCGCACCAGCTTGACCATAATGACACGCCAGTTGCTATTTATACTCTCCGAAGCCATCAGCCGCAGCTCTATCATTCGACTTAACCACAAGGCGACCAGCATGGTGATCACAATGGTCAGCCCGCCTTGAATCAGCAACAACAGGTTTAATTTTTGCTTACCAACACTGAACGTCACATCTTCAAGAACCTGCAAGGCCGGATCCAAAAATCCGCTGATATGCAATGCCACCACCACCCAAACACTCCAGGCAATCACACGCTCAAACGAGTGCAACCAGGCACTGGGCGAAAACACGTAACGCAACACGTATACCAGGCTACGAATAATCACCATTGCTAGCAACATTCGCGCAGCGAGTCGCAACAGGCCAACATGCATGTAGCCTTCCAGCGAATAGCGCGCAATCACCAGCATTAAAAATGCCACGAACGGGAAAAACAAACGCTCGATGCCGCCCAACAGCATCTTATAAACGGTGTTGACTTTGCCTGCCGCAATTTGCTTGCGCAGGTGCCAATTGAGCAAACCGCTCACCGCCAGAATCACACCGAACACAAACAGCTGCCACAAGGCAGAGACTGTGCTCAGGTCTTGAACAATTTCTTTCCAGAGAATATTAATATCGTTATCCATCATAGATTTTTATAATAAAAAAATTGTGGCTAAGCCGAGAAAAATCAAAAAGCCGCCACTGTCGGTCAGGGCAGTAATCAACACGCTGGAGCCAACGGCCGGATCTCGACCCAACTTGTTCATCACCAACGGAATCATGACACCGGTAATGGCGGCCAATAGCAAGTTGAGCGCCATGGCGGCCATCATTACCAAGCCCAAGGCAGCATTATGGTATAACCAAAAGGCGACCAGACCGAGCACACCGCCCCATAGCAGGCCATTTAACAGCGCCACACCCATTTCTTTTTGCAGCAAAGATTTCATGTGATAACCGGAGATTTGGCCCAGTGCCAAACCGCGCACAATCATGGTGGTGGTTTGATTGCCTGAGTTGCCGCCAATGCCGGCAACAATAGGCATCAGTGCTGCCAGCGCAACGATTTTTTCGATACTGCCTTCAAACAAACCAATCACGCGCGAAGCCACTAATGCAGTGACCAGGTTAATCGCCAGCCAAGCCCAACGGTTTTGCACCGACTTCCAGATCGACGCAAAAAAGTCTTCTTCTTCGCGCAAACCGGCCAAGGACAACATGTCTGACTCCGCCTCCTCACGAATAATATCCATGACGGTATCCACCGTAATGCGCCCAACCAGCTTGCGGTTATTGTCGACCACTGGCGCCGTCACCAAGTCGTAGCGCTCAAACGCCATTGCGGCCTGGTCGGCCATGTCTTCAGGATGAAACACCACGGCATCTGTCGACATAATGTCACCAACCCGGGTCTCGGGGTCATTCAGGATAATGCGCTTGAGCGGCAACACCCCTTGCAGGATGTCATCGCGATTAATGACAAACAATTTATCGGTATGATCAGGGAATTTGGGCAATCGACGCAGGTAGCGCAACACTACCTCGAGCGTGATATCGTCACGAATAGTCACGATATCAAAGTCCATGATCGCGCCTACGGTATCTTCAGGGTAAGACAGCGCAGACTGTAAACGCTCGCGGTGTTGTGTATCCAGACTGTAAAGCAAGTCTTGCAACACATCTTTTGGCAAGTCAGGCGCCAAGTCTGCCAGCTCATCGGTGTCTAGCTGTTCGGCAGCGGCCAGCAACTCGTCACTGTCCATGTCCGCAATCAGCGTTTGACGCACGGCGTCAGAGGCTTCGAGCAGAATCTCGCCATCACGATCTGCTTTGACGAGATCCCAGACCATTAAACGGTCATCTAATGGCAATGATTCCAGGATATAAGCAACGTCAGCCGGGTGAAGCTGATCCAGCTTGTGCTGCAGAATATTCAGATTTTGCTTGTGAACCAGGTTCTCGACCAGATCATGCTTAGGCATATCCTGCCGGTGTACTACATGCTCGACCAGCTTGTGCTTACCCAGCAAGTGGATAACCTGTTGCAACGTTTCACTTAGGCTTTCCTTGCCTTCGGTCAGTTTCTCATCTTGTTCGCGAATTTCTGTCATGCATGATCCAATGTTGAGCAGCCGTTGTTTTTGCAGGTATCATTGTACAAAGCGTTGATGACACTACCTAGAGTTTTATGCAAAACCAATTGATATTATTAGGCACCCAAGGCTGCCACCTCTGCGATGACGCAGAGCAGCTTTTACAGGCCTTAAACCTACCCTACCAAAGCCTAGACATCATGGATGATGAAAAATTGCTACAGCGTTATGAAATAAGCATCCCGGTACTGCTTGACGCATCCAATAGCGGTGTAAATGAATTGTTCTGGCCATTTAACGCCGAGATGATTAGCCACTGGCTCACCACGCAGGCCTAAAAACAAAAAAGCCAGCGAAAGCTGGCTTTTTTATACATACATCGTTACTTATTCTGCTGCTGGTGCTTCTGCAACTTCTGGACGATCTACCAACTCAACAAAAGCCATTGGTGCATTGTCGCCCTGACGGAAACCACACTTCAAAATACGCAGGTAACCACCGTTGCGTGCAGTGTAACGAGGACCCAGTTCACCGAACAATTTACCAACGATATCACGGTCACGCAAGCGGCTGAACGCCAGACGACGGTTTGCCAGTGTAGGTGTTTTACCCAAAGTGATCAGTGGTTCTGCATATTTACGCAGCTCTTTTGCTTTAGGCAAAGTTGTTTTGATCACTTCATGACGCAGCAAAGACGCCACCATGTTGCGGAACATAGCTGCGCGGTGGCTGCTGGTTCTGTTCAATTTACGATTGCTATTACCGTGACGCATAGTAATTTCCTTAAGTATTTATCTGATCAGAAATTAAGCTTTTTCCAAGCCAACAGGTGGCCAGTTTTCCAGCTTCATTCCCAGTGTCAGGCCTTTAGAGGCCAACACGTCTTTAATTTCATTCAATGATTTTCTACCCAGGTTAGGCGCTTTCAGCAATTCGTTTTCTGTACGCTGAATCAGATCACCAATGTAGAAAATATTTTCCGCTTTGAGGCAGTTAGCAGAACGTACTGTCAACTCCAGGTCATCGACCGGACGCAACAGAATTGGATCTACCTGAGGCGCTGCTTTCACTTCAACATCCGCTGAAGCACCTTCCAGATTTGCAAATACTGACAACTGACCAATCAGGATACGCGCAGCATCACGAATCGCCTGCTCAGGCTCGATAATGCCGTTAGTTTCAACGTCCATAATCAGTTTGTCGAGGTCGGTACGCTGTTCAACACGTGCGCTCTCAACATGGTAGCTCACTTTGTTGATCGGGCTGAAAGAAGCATCCACCATCATAAAGCCCAAAACGCGATCTTCATCGTTGGCTTTTTGACGGGCCGGTACAGGCTGATAGCCGCGACCCATTTCAACTTTCACTTCTAGGTTCAACTTACCACCTTTGGTGATGTTGGCAATCACATGATTTGGATTAACAATCTCAGTATCATGACCAACTTCAAAATCACCCGCAGTCACAATACCTTCACCAGATTTGTTCAATACCAAAATGGTTTCAGTTTTGTTGTGCAGCTTTAAAGCAACACCTTTCAGGTTCAGCAAGATATCAACAACGTCTTCTTGCACACCTTCAATCGTGGAGTACTCATGTACAACACCATCGATTTTTACTTCAGTAATGGCAAAACCCGGGATGGAAGAAAGCAATACTCTTCTCAACGCATTCCCTAAGGTATAGCCAAAGCCACGTTCCATTGGCTCTAAAGTCACACGTGCACGCAGTGGAGTAATCACTTCAACGTCCACAACACGTGGCTTCAAATAATCTGTAGGGTTATTTTGCATACAACTCCTTGAAGTAATTGGGCAGTAACAAGTAATCCTTAGCCTAGGCTAAGTGATTACTTAGAATACAATTCAACGATCAATGATTCATTGATGGTAGCAGGCAACTCATCACGCTGAGGTTTAGCCTTGAACTTACCAGACAATGCTTTGACGTCGACTTCCAACCACTCAGGGAAACCACGTTGTTGCGCTGCTTCAATCGCAGATTTAATACGCAATTGTGCTTTTGATTTATCAGCAACAGTAATCACGTCGCCAGCCTTCACTTGATATGAAGGGATGTTCAAACGTTTACCGTTAACCAAAATGCTGTTGTGACGCACAACTTGACGTGCCTCAGAACGTGAACCAGCCAGACCCATGCGGTATGCAACGTTGTCCAAACGGGACTCCAGCAACTGCAACAGGTTCTCACCAGTAATACCTTTTTGACGATCAGCTTCAGCGTAATAAGTACGGAACTGACCTTCTAACACGCCGTAAATACGACGTACTTTTTGCTTTTCACGCAATTGCACGCCGTAATCAGACAGACGTGAGTTGCGGCGCTGACCATGCTGACCTGGTGCGAAGTTGCGCTTTTCAATTGCGCATTTGTCTGTAAAGCATTTTTCTGCTTTCAGAAACAGTTTTTCACCTTCACGACGGCATTGACGGCATTTAGGGTCTAAATTTCTAGCCAAAATAGTTCTCCAGTAATCGATTCGCTAATCTGTGACAGCGAAATGAATTAAATTCTGCGTTTTTTCGGTGGACGGCAGCCGTTATGTGGCACCGGTGTCACATCAGTAATGCTAGTGATTTTAAAACCAGCAGCATTCAACGCACGCACAGCAGATTCACGACCTGGACCTGGACCCTTGATACGCACTTCCAGATTTTTAACGCCAGACTCTTGAGCAGCTTTACCAGCCACTTCAGATGCTACCTGTGCAGCAAATGGAGTACTCTTACGTGAACCTTTAAAACCTTGACCACCAGAAGTAGCCCATGACAACGCATTGCCTTGACGATCGGTAATCGTAATAATCGTGTTGTTAAAAGAAGCGTGCACGTGAGCAATACCCTCGGCAATATTCTTTTTAACTTTTTTTCTAACGCGTACATTAGCTTTTGCCATGTTGTACTGTCCTTAATATCTACTGATGTTCAATAAAAGATTATTTAGATTGCTTGATGGCTTTAACCGGACCTTTGCGAGTACGCGCATTGGTTTTGGTACGCTGACCGCGTACTGGCAAGCCACGACGATGGCGAATACCGCGATAGCAACCCAAGTCCATCAAACGCTTGATGTTCATGGTTACTTCACGACGCAAATCACCTTCTACAGTGTATTTAGCCACTTCGTCACGCAGCTTTTCAACTTCTGAGTCGCTCAGGTCTTTGACCTTTGCTGTTGTCAATACACCAGCCGCAGCACAGATTTTCTGCGCAGTATCGCGACCAATACCGTAAATAGAGGTCAAAGCAATTTCTGCATGTTTGTGGTTTGGGATATTTACCCCGGCAATACGAGCCATACTTAAACTCCAATAATCAATCGTTTTTCACGATCAAGCTTGATGCGTAGAAAAGAAAAGCCGCATATTATATCAGCCAATCAAATCTCTCACAAGCGAATGTTTTACCATTAACCTTGACGTTGTTTATGACGTGGGTCAGTACAAATAATACGAACAACGCCGCGACGTCTTACAACTTTACAGTTACGGCATAATGTTTTAACTGATGCGCGAACTCTCATCTTACTTTCCTTTATTTAATTCACTTACTTTGCGCGGAATGCAATTCGCGCACGGGTTAAATCATATGAGGTCATTACCACTGAGACTTTGTTACCAAGCACAGCGCGACCATTTTTGAATTTCACTTTAAAACTGCACTTGGCAAAGACATCGCCTTGCATCGCAAAGCGATCTTCATCTTGCAATTTGGCTACTTGCCCGAACCTTTAAAATTGGCTTTTTTCAGCAAGCCTTCATACTGTTGAGACATCAGATGTGATTGCACCTGCGTCATAAAGTCCATCGTCACAACAACGATAATCAACAATGAAGTACCACCAAAATAGAACGGGGTATTAAACTTCAACACTAAAAACTCTGGCAACAAACAAACCAGCGTAATGTAGAGCGCACCAATCAATGTCAAACGACCCATGATGCGATCAATATATTTGGCCGTTTGATCACCAGGACGAATCCCCGGTACAAACGCACCACTTTTCTTCAAGTTATCTGCTGTTTCTTTAGGGTTGAAGACCAACGCCGTGTAGAAGAAAGCAAAAAACAAAATCGCGGCAGCAAATAACAAGATATACAAAGGCTGACCCGGTGAGAGTTTCGCACTCACGTCTTTTAACCAGTACATATGTTCACTGCTACCAAACCAGCCAGCCAAAGTGGCCGGGAACAAAATAATGCTAGAAGCAAAAATCGGTGGAATCACACCTGACATATTCAGCTTCAGTGGCAAGTGCGTAGACTGACCACCATAAATACGGTTACCAACCTGGCGTTTAGCGTAGTTGACGGTGATCTTGCGTTGACCACGTTCAACAAACACAACCAGCGCAGTCACCAGAATCACCGCAACAAACAGGAACATGACCAATGGAATGGAGAATGCACCCGTTTTGGCAAGATCCAGCGTACTGCCGATGGCATGTGGCAAACCTGCTACGATACCTGCAAAAATAATGATCGAGATGCCGTTACCAATACCACGCTCGGTAATCTGCTCACCCAACCACATCAAAAACATTGTGCCAGCAACTAACGTAGTCACGGCCGTAATACGGAACGCAAAACCGGGGTCCAATACCAAACCAGCCTGACCTTCCAACGCAATGGCAATGCCTAACGCTTGAAAGGTTGCCAGCAACACCGTGCCGTAGCGGGTGTATTTGGTAATTTGACGACGTCCAGCTTCGCCTTCTTTTTTCAGTTGCTCCAGCTGAGGTGAAACCACTGTCAGCAACTGCATGATAATTGACGCAGAAATGTAAGGCATGATGCCTAAGGCAAACACGGTGAAGCGTGACAACGCACCACCGGAGAACATGTTAAACATGCCCAAAATGCCGTCTTTCTGCGTATCAAACAACTGTTTTAACACAGTTGGATCAATGCCTGGCACTGGAATATGCGCACCTAAGCGATAAACGATCAGTGCGCCCAACAAGAACCACAAACGGCTTTTTAACTCGCCAAGTTTGCTTACGGAACTTAAGATATTATCCTGTGCCAAGCTGATACTCTTTTCTTACAACAGATTAGACTTCAAGTACTTTTCCGCCAGCAGATTCGATGGCAGCTTGAGCACCTTTAGTCAACAACAACCCTTGAACTTGCACTTTAGTAGCCACTTCACCAGACAGGTAAACCTTCACTGCTTTTGCAGAAACAGGCACCAATTTGGCTGCTTTTAAAGACAAGATGTCGATCACTTCAGCATCAACCAATGATAACTCGCTGGTACGGATACGTGCAGTGTCAGCATGTGTCAATGAGTTAAAGCCACGTTTTGGCAGACGGCGTTGCAGAGGCATTTGACCGCCTTCAAAACCGACTTTATGAAAGCCACCAGCACGGGATTTTTGACCTTTATGACCACGGCCACCAGTTTTACCTAAACCAGAGCCAATGCCACGACCTAAACGACGAGATGCTTTTTTTGCGCCTGTAGCAGGCTTAATCGTGTTTAATTGCATGATTATTCAACCTTCAAAAGATAACTCACTGCATTAATCATGCCGCGAATTTCAGGAGTGTCCTGCACTTCTACAGTGTGGTGCATACGACGCAGACCAAGACCACGTACAGTGGCTTTGTGCGCTTCAATACGACCAATCAAACTTCTAACCAACGTTACTTTTAAAGTAGCGTTTTCTTTTTTTGCTTTAACCATGATTAGCCTCTGATTTCTTCTACGGTCTTGCCACGTTTAGCGGCAATTTCAGCCGGTGTATTCATGGACGCCAAACCGTTCAAAGTTGCGCGAACCAGGTTGTAAGGATTGGTAGAACCAATACTCTTTGCAACCACGTTAGTCACACCCATCACTTCGAAGATCGCGCGCATTGCACCACCAGCAATAATACCGGTACCTTCTGAAGCTGGCTGGATCAACACTTTAGCTGCACCGTGAACGCCAGTCACTGCGTGATGCAATGTACCATTGTTCAAGTTCACTTTAACCATACCGCGACGGGCTTCGTCCATGGCTTTTTGTACAGCCACTGGCACTTCACGTGCTTTGCCTTTACCCATACCAACGGCGCCATCGCCGTCACCAACCACGGTCAACGCAGCGAAGCTCATGATACGACCGCCTTTAACCGTTTTACTTACGCGGTTAACGGTGATCATTTTTTCGCGCAAACCGTCGGTTTGCTGCTGTTCAATATCTTTAGCCATTCTTTATCTCGCCCTTAGAATTTGAGACCAGTTTCACGGGCAGCTTCGGCCAAGGCCTTGATACGACCGTGATACTTGTAGCCTGAACGATCAAATGCAACAGTGGTAATGCCAGCTTTAGCTGCTTTTTCAGCAATCAGCTTACCAATCAGGGTTGCAGCTTCGATGTTGCCGCCATTTTTCAGTTGTTGACGCACTTCAGCCTCAACGGTGGATGCACTCGCCAATACGCGATCGCCAGTTTCAGCAATGATCTGTGCGTAGATATTGGTATTGGTGCGATGTACACTCAAACGTGTAACTTTTAACTCGGCGATTTTGGCACGGGTTTTACGTGCTCTGCGCAAGCGGTTATTTACGTTCTTCATTGAATTTACCTTTAATGTTGATTCACTGTTAAGGCCAGTGTCAAACCCTGCAGCATGACGCTGCAAGTGCCTTAGTTATTTTTTCTTGGTCTCTTTGATGACTACAACTTCATCCGAATAACGAACGCCTTTGCCTTTATATGGCTCTGGTGCGCGATAAGCACGAATTTGTGCAGCAACCTGACCGACCACCTGCTTGTTAGCGCCAGTCAAAATCACCTCTGTTGGAGTAGGTGTTTGCACAGTCACGCCTTCAGGCATTTTGTGGCTGATCGGGTGAGAGTAGCCCAGCTCCAGGTTCAGGTTAGAACCTTGAGCATTGGCTTTGTAGCCCACACCAATCAGAGACAGTTTACGGGTAAAGCCAGTAGAAACACCTTGCACCATATTGGCCAGCAAAGCGCGCGTTGTACCTGACATCGCTCTAGCATGCTGCGTTTCTTTGATAGCTTTTACCAACAACTCTTCACCTTCGCGGGCAACAGAAATCTCTGCAACCAACGCCTGGCTTAATTTACCCAGAGGACCACTAATGGACACTTCTGAAGCAGAGATCACAACTTCCACTTTTTCGGGAATCGCAATCGGGTTTTTAGCAACACGTGACATATTGATTCTCCTTAAGCCACGATGCACAAAACTTCACCACCGATACCGGCAGCTTGTGCTTTACGATCAGTCATCACACCTCTAGAAGTGGAAACGATCGTAACACCTAAACCGTTCATCACTTTAGGTATATTCTGACTACCTTTATAAATACGCAAACCAGGCTTGGATACGCGCTCAATCTTCTCAATTACTGGACGACCGGCGTAGTATTTAAGACTGATGTTCAAAACTGGCTTACCATCATTGTCTTGAACGTTGAAATCATCGATGTAACCTTCATCTTTCAACACGTTTGCAATGGCGCCTTTAACTTTGGAAGCCGGCATTGAAACAGATGTTTTATTCGTACGTTGCGCGTTACGAATACGGGTCAACATATCGGCAATCGGATCACTCATACTCATGTTCTATTCCTCCGTTACCAGCTGGCCTTGGTGACACCTGGTACGTGACCAGCCATCATCAATTTACGCAACTCGTTACGTGCGATACCAAATTTACTAAACACACCACGTGGACGACCAGTCAAAGCACAACGATTACGTGTGCGAACAGGACTGGAGTTGCGTGGCAGACTTTGCAACTTCAAACGGGCAGCCATGCGATCTTCGACGCTGGCAGACTGATCGTTGCTCGCAGCAACCAGATCAGCACGTTTAGCTGCATATTTTTTAACGGTTTCGCGACGCTTTTGCTCGCGCTCTGTCATACATACTTTTGCCATGACTTAACCTCTGAAAGGGAAACTAAACGCAGCCAAAAGAGCTTTCGCTTCTTCGTCTGTTTTCGCAGTTGTAGTAATCGTGATGTTCATCCCGCGCAGCGCATCGATTTTATCGTATTCGATTTCTGGGAAAATGATTTGCTCTTTCACGCCCATGTTGTAGTTACCACGGCCGTCAAAAGACTTGCCTGAGATACCACGGAAGTCACGAATACGTGGAATAGCCACAGTGATCAGGCGATCCAAAAATTCGTACATGCGCTCACGACGCAACGTAACCTTACAACCAACAGGATAGTCATCACGGATTTTAAACGCAGCGACAGATTTCTTAGCCTTGGTTACGATTGGTTTTTGACCTGCAATTTTTTGCATATCAGAAACAGCGTTCTCCATGACTTTTTTATCAGCCACAGCCTCGCCCACACCCATGTTCAGGGTAATTTTTTCGATGCGCGGAACTTGCATTGCTGAGGTGTAACCAAATTGCTCAGTCAATTTAGCAACCACGCTATCGTTATAATACTGTTTTAAACGTGCCATATATTGTCCTATGCGTCGATAGACTCGCCGCTAGATTTGAATACACGAATCTTGCGACCATCTTCCAGTACCTTAAAACCAACACGATCAGCTTTTTGTGTTGCAGCATTGAAGATTGCCACATTGGAGCCGTCTACCGGCATTTCCTTGCTGATGATGCCACCAGTGATACCACGCATCGGGTTTGGGCGAGTGTGTTTTTTAACCACATTCAAACCTTCAACCACTACATGGCCGGTTGGCAAGACGCTTAAAACAGCACCTGTTTTACCTGCATCTTTACCTGTGTTCAGAATGACCTGGTCACCTTTGCGAATTTTGCTCATTTGATTGTCTCCAAGCCGATTACAACACTTCAGGCGCCAGTGAAACAATCTTCATGAAGCGCTCACTACGCAATTCACGTGTCACAGGGCCAAAAATACGCGTACCAATAGGCTCGAGCTTGTTATTCAACAAGACTGCGGCATTGGCATCAAATTTAACTAACGAACCATCTGGACGGCGAACACCTTTAGCAGTGCGCACAACCACAGCGTTGTAGATTTCACCTTTTTTGACGCGACCACGCGGCGCAGCATCTTTAACACTGACCTTAATGATGTCGCCAATGCTGGCATAACGACGCTTGGAACCACCCAAGACTTTGATACACTGAACGGAACGCGCACCAGTGTTATCGGCTACTTCCAGCCGAGATTGCATTTGAATCATGAGAAATAATCTCCAACTTAATCCGTTATAACCACTACAGCCGCTTGCTTTCACAATTTCGGCCAATAGACCACGGTCAGTATTGGGGTGCCAGCTACATGCCAACTAAGGCGGGCACCGAAAAGTCCAACATTATACAACCAAAAAAACGCTTATGACAAGCGTTTTTCCAGTTTTATATTTAAAGCCTTACTTAGCTTCGATTTTGCTTACTACCCAAGACTTGCTCTTGGAGTATGGGCGGCTTTCTGTGATTGTCACAAAATCGCCTTCGTTACATGCATTTGCTTCATCGTGTGCATGGAACTTGTTCGATTTAACAACCACTTTACCAATCAAAGGGTGTTTAACCTTACGCTCGACAAGCACAGTGACGGTTTTATCCATCTTGTTGCTTACCACGCGACCAGTCAAACTGCGTACTACTTTCGCTTTTTCAGTCATCATGCCTGTTTCGCTTTCTCAGCCAATACAGAGTTCACGCGAGCGATATCCTTGCGCACTTTACCCAGCTGATCTACTTTGTTCAATTGTTGGGTGGCTACCTGCATACGCAGTGAAAACTGCGCACGGCGCAACTCAACCAACTCGTTGTTGAGCTCATCTGCTGACTTTGCTCTCAATTCAGAAGCTTTCATCGTTACTACTCCTTAACTGCCAATTTGACGGGTCATGAATGTAGTTTCGACTGGCAACTTGGCAGCAGCCAATTTGAAAGCCTCACGTGCCAGCTCTTCGCTCACACCATCCATCTCGTACAGCATTTTGCCTGGCTGAATCTGGGCGATGTAGTAATCAACACTACCTTTACCATTACCCATACGTACTTCAGCAGGTTTTTTAGAAATCGGTTGATCCGGGAATACACGAATCCAAACGCGACCACCACGTTTAATGTGACGAGTCATCACACGACGGGCGGCTTCAATCTGGCGTGCTGTCAGACGACCGCGACCGATCGCCTTCAAACCAAATTCACCAAAGCTCACCTTGTTACCAGTAGTCGCAATACCTTTATTGCGACCCTTTTGCATCTTACGGTACTTCTGTCTAGCTGGTTGCAGCATCTTTAGCCCTCGGCTTTCTTACTTTTTTCTCTGGCTCAGCATCAGCAACGGCAGCGTTAGCAGCGTTGTCACCGAAGATCTCACCTTTGAATACCCAAACTTTAATTCCGATGATACCGTAAGTCGTTGAAGCCTCAGCAACACCGTAGTCGATATCAGCACGCAGTGTATGCAAAGGCACACGGCCTTCACGGTACCACTCGGTACGTGCAATTTCGATACCGTTCAAACGACCGGAACTCATGATTTTGATACCTTGTGCGCCCAAACGCATCGCGTTTTGCATGGCACGTTTCATGGCACGACGGAACATCACGCGCTTTTCCAATTGCTGAGCAATGGATTGTGCGATCAAAGTAGCGTCCAATTCTGGTTTACGCACTTCTTCGATGTTCAGGTGCACAGGCACGCCCATCAGGCCTTGCAGGGTAGAACGCAAGGATTCGATATCCTCACCCTTTTTACCAATCACAACACCTGGACGGGCGCTGTGAATCGTAATTTTAGCGTTTTTAGCAGGACGCTCAATGATAATTTTACTTACCGCAGCGCTCGCCAGTTTCTTGTTCAGAAACTCACGCACTTTGATGTCACCTTGCAACATCGCAGGGAAGTTCTGGCTATTCGAGTACCAACGTGAGGCCCAGTTTTTCTGAACGCTCAAACGGAACCCAATTGGATGAATTTTCTGTCCCATATTATTCCTTTGAGTCACCGACTGTCACATGAATGTGGCAGGTTGGTTTCGTAATACGGCCAGCGCGACCTTTTGCACGTGCACGGATACGCTTCATGACCACGCCTTTATCCACATAGATTGAAGTCACCTTCAATGTGTCGATATCAGCCCCATTGTTGTGTTCGGCGTTAGCAATCGCAGACAAAACCACTTTTTTGATAATCTCGGCACCACGCTTAGGCGTGAATGCAAGAATATTCAGTGCTTGATCTACTTTTTTGCCACGCACAAGATCGGCCACCAGACGCGCTTTTTGCGGAGAAAGGTGTACGCCTCTTAAAATTGCAGTAACTTGCATAATCAGCCCTTACTTCTTCGCTTTTTTATCAGCCGCGTGGCCCTTGAACGTGCGTGTCAACGCAAATTCACCGAGCTTGTGACCAACCATGTTTTCAGAAATCAACACAGGCACATGTTGTCTACCGTTGTGCACTGCGATGGTTAAACCAATAAAGTTTGGCAATACAGTCGAACGACGAGACCAGGTTTTAATTGGCTTTCTGTCGCGGTTCGCTGACGCAGTTTCGACCTTTTTAGCCAAGTGAGCGTCCACAAATGGACCTTTTTTAATAGAACGTGCCATAGCGATTACCTTACATTTCTCGGACGACGACTTACGCGCATGTTATCAGTACGCTTATTCTTACGTGTACGATAACCCTTAGTTTTCTGACCCCATGGTGACACAGGGTTCATACCAGCAGCTGTACGGCCTTCACCACCACCGTGCGGGTGATCAACCGGGTTCATTACCACACCGCGAACGGTAGGACGAACACCGCGCCAGCGCATTGCACCAGCTTTACCGATTGAACGCAGTGAGTGCTCTTCATTGCCTACTTCGCCCAATGTGGCTTTGCAGTCAACGTGCACACGACGCACTTCACCAGAACGCAAACGCAACTGAGCGTAGGAACCTTCACGCGCCAGCAACTGTACCGAAGTACCTGCTGAACGGGCGATTTGCGCGCCTTTACCTGGTTGAATTTCGATGCAGTGAATGGTGCTACCCACTGGAATGTTGCGCAAAGGCAATGCATTACCAGCACGGATAGGCGCTTCAGAACCGCTGATCAACTGTGCACCGGCAGCAATGCCACGTGGTGCAATAATGTAACGACGCTCACCATCGGCGTAGCACAACAGTGCAATGTTCGCCGTACGGTTTGGATCGTACTCAATACGCTCAACAGTCGCCGGAATACCATCTTTATTGCGACGGAAGTCAACAATACGGTAATGCTGCTTATGACCACCACCTTGGTGACGGGTTGTAATGCGGCCGTTGTTGTTACGACCTGCGTTTTTACTTTGACTTTCCAACAGTGGCGCGTAAGGTTTGCCTTTGTGCAAATCTGGTGTAACGACTTTCAATACACCGCGACGACCGGGGGAAGTTGGTTTGACTTTAACTAATGCCATGTCTTCTCTCCTTATTCGCCAGCTGCAAAGTTAATTTCTTGACCCGGCTTCAAGCTCACATAAGCTTTTTTCCAGTCGTTACGCTTACCAATACGACGGCCAGCACGCTTTACTTTACCTGCGACATTAATCACAGATACAGAAGCCACTTCGACTTTGAACACCAGTTCAACAGCCGCTTTAATTTCTGGCTTAGTCGCGTCAGTGCGTACTTTGAAAGCAATTTGCTGATGTTTATCAGCAATGTAAGTTGCCTTCTCAGTAATCTGAGGCGCCAAAATCACTTGCAATAAACGATCTTGTGTTTTAGTTGCTGCGGTAATCATGCCAAGATCTCCTCAAGTTTTTTCACAGCATTGGCTGTGACCAAAACGTTAGGGAAACGCACCAGACTTACTGGATCAGCATACTGCGCTTCAACCACCAATACGTTTGGCAAGTTGCGGGAAGACAAGTACAAATTCTCATCAAAACCGTCAGTCAACAGCAACACACCGCCGTCGATGCCCAGAGCATTGATTTTCTGTACAAATTGTTTTGTTTTTGGGGTATCAATTGTGAAACTGTCTACCACCTTCAAACGGTCCTGACGCACTAATTCAGACAAGATAGTCTGCATGCCAGCACGGTAAGCCTTACGGTTTACTTTGTGGCTGTAGTTTTCGTTAGGGCTGTTTGGAAATGCGCGACCGCCTCCACGCCAGATTGGGCTGGATGTCATACCGGCACGGGCGTTACCAGTGCCTTTTTGCGCATATGGCTTATGTGTCGTGTGAGCAACGGTTGCACGTGTTTTCTGTGCGCGAGTCGCAGTACGGGCATTTGCCATGTAGGCAACAACCACTTCATGCACTAAAGACTCGTTAAACTCACGACCAAAAGTACCGTCAGACGCGTCAACGCCTTTTTTAGCTACCTTGCCGTTTTGATCGATTAATTTCAGTTCCATTATTTAGCCCCTTTCGCTTTGATGGCTGGACGTACAACGACATTGCCACCTTTGGAGCCAGGTACGGAACCTTTAATCAACAACAGGTTACGCTCTACATCCACACGAACGATTTCCAGGTTTTGGGTAGTGACTTTAGCATCACCCAAATGACCAGGCATACGCTTACCAGGGAATACTCGACCTGGATCCTGCGCCATACCGATAGAACCTGGTACGTTATGCGAACGGGAGTTACCGTGAGAAGCACGGTTAGAGGAGAAGTTATGACGCTTAATCGCACCGGCAAAACCTTTACCGATCGAAGTACCTGTCACATCAACCAACTGACCAACAGCAAAAATATCAACAGTGACATTTCCACCAACTTGGAAGTTAGCCAATACATCTTCAACCACATTGAATTCTTTGATACCAGCACCAGCAGTTACGCCAGCCTTGGCAAAGTGACCAGTCAACGCTTTGTTGATACGGCTAGCGCGACGCTCACCGTAAGCAACCTGCAGGCCTGTATAGCCATCCGTTGCGACTGTCTTTACTTGTGTCACGCGGTTAGGGATCACTTCCAGCACTGTTACAGGAATGCTTGCGCCTTCATCTGTAAAAATGCGGGTCATGCCCACCTTGCGACCAATAAGCCCTAAGCTCATGATCAGTTCCTTATAATAGTTAAAGTGGACGATTACAATTGACCGTCCACCGAAGAGCGCGGATTATACCGAACAATTCTTAATTTGACAATAACCTTTTCATTTGAAAAGGTTATTTGCAATGACACCTTACAACTACAGCTTAATTTCTACATCCACGCCAGCTGGCAAATCCAACTTCATCAATGCATCAACCGTCTTGTCTGTTGGATCCACGATGTCCATCAAACGCTGATGGGTACGAATCTCAAACTGGTCACGGGAAGTTTTGTTCACGTGTGGTGAACGCAAAATATCAAAGCGCTCGATACGTGTTGGCAATGGCACCGGACCTTTAACAACTGCACCAGTACGTTTCGCAGTATCTACGATTTCCAAAGCAGACTGGTCGATCAAACGATAGTCAAATGCTTTCAGACGGATACGAATTTTTTGAGCTGCCATGTTTTTTCCTTTAAAGAGCAAAAGCGGCAGGAAATTCCTGCCGCCCATAAAAATAATTACTCGATGATTTTGGCAACAACGCCAGCACCAACGGTACGACCACCTTCACGAATAGCGAAGCGCAAGCCTTCTTCCATCGCGATTGGTGCAATCAGTGCAACTGAAATAGATACGTTGTCACCTGGCATCACCATTTCGGTACCTGCTGGCAATTCAACTGCACCAGTTACGTCTGTCGTACGGAAGTAGAACTGTGGACGGTAGCCGTTGAAGAATGGGGTATGACGACCACCTTCATCTTTACCCAACACGTAGATCTCAGCTGCGAACTTGGTGTGTGGTTTGATAGAGCCTGATTTAGACAATACTTGACCACGTTCGATATCTTCACGTTTAGTACCACGCAGCAATACGCCTACGTTGTCGCCTGCTTGACCTTGGTCCAACAGTTTACGGAACATTTCAACACCAGTACAGGTGGTTTTCACTGTTGGCTTAATACCAACGATTTCGATCTCGTCACCTACTTTAACGATACCACGCTCGATACGGCCAGTTACTACAGTACCGCGACCAGAGATAGAGAATACGTCTTCTACTGGCATCAGGAATGTACCGTCAATCGCACGCTCTGGCATTGGGATGTAGCTGTCTAAAGCTTCTGCCAATTTGAAGATCGCTGGTTCGCCGATGTCTGATTGGTCGCCTTCTAAAGCCAACTTAGCGGAACCGTGAATGATTGGGGTGTCATCACCTGGGAAGTCGTATTTGCTGAGCAACTCACGCACTTCCATTTCAACCAACTCTAACAATTCAGCATCATCAACCATGTCTGCTTTGTTCAGGAACACGATGATGTATGGCACGCCAACCTGGCGAGCTAACAGGATGTGCTCACGCGTTTGCGGCATAGGGCCGTCAGCAGCGGAACATACCAGAATCGCGCCGTCCATCTGGGCAGCACCGGTAATCATGTTTTTAACGTAATCCGCGTGACCTGGGCAGTCAACGTGGGCGTAGTGACGACCAGCTGTTTCGTATTCTACGTGTGCGGTATTAATAGTAATACCACGTGCTTTTTCTTCTGGTGCCGCGTCAATTTGGTCGTAAGCTTTTGCTTCGCCGCCAAATTTCTTCGTCAATACAGTGGTGATCGCCGCTGTCAGTGTCGTCTTACCGTGGTCAACGTGACCAATCGTACCAACGTTCACGTGTGGCTTGGTACGTTCAAATTTGCCTTTTGCCATGATGTTTTTCCTTTAATTCAATACTTTTAAATTTAATACTTAAAATTCAATTATTTTTTGTTGATGATTGCATCAGCAACGTTTTTCGGTGCATCGGAGTAATGCTTGAATTCCATGCTGTAAGTGGCACGACCTTGTGACAGGGAACGCACAACAGTGGAGTAACCAAACATTTCAGACAGTGGCACTTCCGCTTTAATCGCTTTACCACCGCCAGGCATATCATCCATACCCTGAATGATACCGCGACGAGATGACAAGTCACCCATCACATCACCCATGTAGTCTTCTGGCGTTTCCACTTCAACCGCCATCATAGGCTCCAGCAACACTGGATCCGCTTTACGCATACCGTCTTTAAAGCCAATAGAAGCCGCCATTTTAAATGCGTTTTCATTGGAGTCAACGTCATGGTATGAACCATCGAACAAGGTCACTTTTACATCGACTACCGGGAAACCAGCCAACACACCGGCAGGAATAGTTTCACGCAAGCCTTTTTCAACCGCAGGAATAAATTCACGCGGCACCGTACCACCTTTAATCTGGTCAACAAACTCAAAGCCTTTACCAGCTTCGTTTGGTTCCATTTTGAGCCATACGTGACCGTACTGACCTTTACCGCCAGATTGCTTAACGAATTTACCTTCAACTTCGACTGATTTGCGAATCGCTTCACGGTATGCCACTTGTGGCGCACCTACGTTGGCTTCAACGTTGAACTCACGACGCATACGGTCTACCAGAATTTCCAGGTGCAACTCACCCATACCGGAAATAATAGTTTGACCAGACTCTTCATCGGAACGCACACGGAATGAAGGATCTTCTTGCGCCAAACGACCCAAAGCCAAGCCCATTTTTTCCTGGTCGCTTTTGGTTTTTGGTTCAACAGCCACGTGAATCACTGGCTCAGGGAATACCATGCGCTCAAGAATAATCGGCTTGTCTGGAGAGCACAGAGACTCACCAGTCGTGACATCTTTCAAACCAATACAAGCTGCGATGTCGCCCGCCAATACCTCTTCAACCTCTTCACGGTTGTTAGCGTGCATCTGTACGATACGGCCAATACGCTCTTTTTTACCCTTTACAGAGTTGAGCACGGTATCACCCTTGTTCAACACGCCTGAGTAAACACGAATAAAGGTCAACTGACCAACAAACGGGTCTGTCATCAACTTAAATGCCAATGCAGAGAAGCCTTCTTTGTCGTCAGCTTTACGGCTAGCTGGCTGACCGTCGTCGTCCTCACCTTTAACATCATCAATATCAATCGGTGATGGCAGGAAGTCAACAACAGCGTCCAACATACGTTGCACACCTTTGTTTTTAAATGCTGAACCACACAACATAGGCTGAATTTCACCAGCAATGGTGCGTGTACGGATACCCAGGATGATGTCTTTCTCATCCAGGTCACCGCTTTCCAGGTATTTATTCATCAGGTCTTCGCTGGCCTCAGCGGCTGACTCAACCATTTGCTCACGCCATTTGGCAGCAGTTTCAACCAAATCAGCTGGAATCTCACCATAAGTGAATTTCATGCCTTGAGAAGCCTCATCCCAGATGATGGCTTTCATTTTGATCAGGTCAACCACGCCAGTGAAAGTGTCTTCACGGCCAATAGGAATCACGATAGGCACAGGATTTGCACGCAAGCGGGATTTCATCTGCTCTACGACTTTGAAGAAATCGGCGCCGGAACGATCCATTTTGTTTACAAATGCCAGACGTGGCACTTTGTATTTGTTGGCTTGACGCCATACAGTTTCAGATTGCGGCTGTACGCCACCCACTGCACAGTACACCATACAGGCACCATCAAGCACGCGCATGGAACGCTCAACCTCAATCGTGAAGTCTACGTGTCCTGGGGTATCAATAATGTTGAATCGATGCTCAGGGCGGGCAAGGTCCATACCTTTCCAGAAACAGGTGGTCGCAGCAGAAGTAATGGTGATACCACGCTCCTGCTCTTGCTCCATCCAGTCCATGGTGGCCGCACCGTCGTGCACTTCACCAATTTTGTGGTTCACACCAGTGTAGAACAAAATACGTTCTGTCGTGGTTGTTTTACCAGCGTCAATATGCGCAGAAATACCAATATTACGGTAGCGTTCAATAGGGGTTTTACGTGCCACGATGCTTTACCTTTGCTATCAATTCAACTAATTATTAAAGAACGAGGTCGTTTAATTAAAAACGGAAGTGTGAGAAGGCTTTGTTTGCCTCTGCCATACGGTGAACTTCTTCACGTTTTTTCATCGCTGAACCACGGCCTTCAGATGCTTCGATCAACTCAGCAGCCAAACGCAGGCCCATAGATTTTTCGCCACGCTTACGGGCTGCATCACGCAACCAACGCATTGCCAACGCACTACGGCGGCTTGGGCGCACTTCTACCGGCACCTGGTAGTTAGCACCACCCACACGGCGACTCTTCACTTCAACAACCGGACGCAGATTATTCAACGCTGTGGTGAATAATTCCAGCGGGTCCTTACCGCTCTTGCTGGCCACCTGATCAAAGGCACCGTAAATGATACGCTCAGCAACAGATTTCTTACCACCTGTCATCAGCACATTTACAAACTTGGACACTTCCTGGCTACCAAATTTTGGATCCGGCAAGATAATACGTTTGGGGACTTCTCTACGTCTTGGCATAACTATTCTCTTTTCAATTAAATTTTTGCTAGCAATGACACTCGCAAGGCATTTCAGCCGCTATAAAAATGGACAATTCGTCCGGACAAGCTCGCTAAATTAAGCTTTAGCTGCTTTAGGGCGCTTAGCACCGTATTTGGAACGTGACTGTTTACGGTCTTTCACACCAGCCGTATCCAAGCTACCGCGCACCATGTGGTAACGCACACCCGGCAAGTCTTTTACACGACCGCCGCGCAACAGCACAACTGAGTGCTCCTGCAGGTTATGGCCTTCACCGCCGATGTAGCTAATCACTTCGTAACCGTTGGTCAGGCGCACTTTAGCGACCTTACGCAACGCGGAGTTTGGTTTTTTTGGCGTTGTTGTATATACACGCGTACATACACCACGCTTTTGAGGACAAGCTTCCAGTGCTGGAACCTTGCTCTTGGTAACCACTTTAACGCGTGGCTTACGTATTAACTGATTAATGGTTGGCATTGCCTTAACCTCTTCACCTTTAAAAAACCACCATTTGAGCAGGAAGACTCAAGTTTGGCGGCATATCAACAATAACGCCTTATTGAGACAATAAGGCTATTCTGAGAAACCCAGCATTTTAATAAACGAGTCAAGGGGTGTCAAGCATTATTCATACTTGACACCCCTTGCACACAAAGACAACAGTGATCGAATTATTCGTTCGGTTGGTCGTCTGCTGCGGTTTCCTCAACAACTGCTTCAGTTGCAAACATCGCTTCCGCTGCCAGCAATGCTTCAGATGGCTCTGCTGCATTTGGTGTCAGTGAAGCCACGGCTGCACGCTTGCGCGACTCGTGATAAGCCAAACCGGTACCGGCTGGAATCAAGCGACCCACAATCACGTTTTCTTTCAAGCCACGCAGATCGTCGCGTTTGCCCAAAATAGCCGCTTCGGTCAACACGCGCGTCGTTTCCTGGAACGATGCCGCAGAGATGAACGAGTCAGTTGACAGCGATGCTTTAGTAATACCCAGCAACACGTACTCGAAGGTTGCCGGACGCTTGTCCTCAGCCACCACGCGTTCGTTTTCTGTCAACAGATCAGCACGCTCTACTTGCTCAGCCGGGATAAAGCCGGTATCACCAGCATCAACCACACGTACACGACGCAACATCTGGCGCACAATCACTTCAATGTGCTTGTCGTTAATCTTCACGCCTTGCAAGCGGTAAACGTCTTGCACTTCGTCGATGATGTAACGTGCCAACGCTTCACGGCCTTGCAAACGCAGGATGTCTTGCGGATCGGCTGGGCCGTCGACAATAGTTTCACCCTTGGTCACTACCTGACCATCATGCGCAGTCACGTGCTTGTCTTTAGCAATCAGGAACTCGCTGGTAATACCGTCGAGGTCAGTAATGACCAGACGTTGCTTACCTTTGGTGTCCTTACCGAAAGAAACTGTACCAGTCACTTCAGCCAGCATACCGGCGTCTTTTGGTGAACGCGCCTCGAACAGCTCGGCCACACGTGGCAGACCCCCGGTAATATCACGCGTTTTGGAAGACTCTTGCGGGATACGTGCCAGCACTTCACCCACGCCAACTTCCTGGCCATCTTTCACAGTAATGATACAACCCAGCTGGAAGGTGACGTTTACTGGTGTTTCAGTACCAGCAATTTTCACTTCCACGCCATTCGCATCCAGCAATTTCACCTGCGGGCGCAAGCCTTTGGTTTGACCAGCGCGTTGCTTAGGATCAATCACCACCAGTGAAGACAAGCCTGTAACTTCATCGACCTGTTTGGCAACGGTGATACCTTCTTCAACGTTCTCAAACTTAACCCGGCCTGCGTACTCGGTAATAATCGGACGCGTATGCGGATCCCAAGTAGCCAATGCTTGACCAGCTTTCACTATTTTACCGTCATGGATCGTCAGTGTGGCGCCGTACGGCACTTTATGACGCTCACGCTCACGGCCATTATCCTCAGAAATCACCACTTCACCATTACGGGAAATCACGATTTGCTCACCACGTGAGTTAGTCACGTAACGCATGGTCGATGTAAAGCCAGCAGAACCGTTAGATTTGCTTTCTACCTGTGAAACAGACGCTGCACGCGATACCGCACCACCGATGTGGAACGTACGCATGGTCAGCTGTGTACCTGGCTCACCAATGGACTGCGCCGCAATCACACCAACAGCTTCACCCATGCTAATCAGCTTGCCGCGACCCAGGTCACGACCGTAACACTTGGCACAAATACCGTAACGTGTATCGCAAGTCAGCGCAGTACGCACTTTAACTTCATCAATGCCCAGCGCGTCGATTTTTTCGACTTCATCTTCACCCAGCAACGTGCCTGATGGATACACCACTTCCTGTGTTTCAGGATGCAGAATGTCCAGTGCAGACGTACGGCCCAGGATACGGTCATGCAATGGCTCAATCACTTCGCCACCTTTAACCAGGGCTTTAGTCACCAAACCATCAATGGTGCCGCAATCCGGCTCAGTCACTACCAAATCTTGCGTCACATCAACCAGACGACGTGTCAGGTAACCGGAGTTCGCTGTTTTCAGCGCCGTATCGGCCAGACCCTTACGTGCACCGTGGGTAGAAATAAAGTACTGCAATACGTTCAGGCCATCACGGAAGTTCGCTTTAATCGGCGTTTCAATAATGGAACCATCCGGTTTCGCCATCAGGCCACGCATACCGGCCAGCTGACGTACCTGCGCCGCAGAACCACGGGCGCCGGAGTCGGCCATCATGTAAATCGCGTTAAACGATTCCTGACGGACGGTTTTACCGTCTTTAGTCACCACGTTACCGTCGCTGTCTTTTACATCTTCTTCACGCAACTGCTTCATCATGGCATCGGCCACTTTGTCACCGGCGCGACCCCAGATGTCGACCACTTTGTTGTAACGCTCACCCTGAGTCACCAGACCGGACACATATTGGTCTTCAATCTCTTTTACTTCCGCATCAGCGGCAGCAATCAATTGCTCTTTCTCTGGCGGCACCAACATATCGTTAATGCTGATAGAGATACCCGCTTTGGTCGCGTAGGAGTAACCGGTGTACATCAGTTTGTCAGCAAAAATCACCGTTTCACGGATGCCCACTTTACGGAAGCTAGCGTTAATCAGACGTGAAATTTCTTTTTTCTTCAGCGCTTTGTCGATGTAGCTGTATGGCAAGCCTGGTGGCAGGATTTCAGACAGCAAAGCACGACCAACCGTGGTGTTATAACGGTTGATTTTTTCAACTTTCTGGCCAGCAACATCCAGCTCAAACTCGCGGATACGCACAGTGACTTTAGCGTGCAAGTCGATCAAACCTTGATCGTACACACGCTGCACTTCTTTAATGTCACTGAAGATCATGCCTTCACCGCGTGCAGCCACTTTCTCGCGGGTCATGTAGTACAGACCCAATACGATATCCTGTGACGGCACGATAATTGGTTCACCGTTGGCTGGAGACAGCACGTTGTTAGAAGCCAGCATCAAGGTGCGTGCTTCCATTTGTGCTTCCAGGCTCAATGGAACGTGTACCGCCATTTGGTCACCGTCAAAGTCGGCGTTAAAGGCTGAACACACCAATGGGTGCAACTGGATCGCTTTACCTTCGATCAAGACTGGCTCAAACGCCTGGATACCCAAACGGTGCAGCGTAGGCGCACGGTTCAACAGTACCGGATGCTCGCGGATCACGTCTTCCAGGATATCCCAGACTTCTGGTCCTTCTTCTTCCACTTTCTTCTTGGCAGCCTTGATGGTTGTCGCCAGGCCTAATACTTCCAGCTTGTGGAAAATAAAAGGCTTGAACAGTTCCAACGCCATTTTCTTAGGCAAACCGCACTGATGCAGTTTCAGGGTTGGACCAACCACAATCACGGAACGACCGGAGTAGTCCACGCGCTTACCCAGCAAGTTCTGACGGAAACGACCGCCCTTACCTTTAATCATGTCAGCCAGTGATTTTAATGGCCGCTTGTTAGCGCCAGTCATCACTTTGCCGCGTCTACCGTTATCCAGCAACGAGTCTACCGCTTCTTGCAGCATACGTTTTTCGTTACGGACAATGATTTCCGGGGCTTTCAACTCTAACAAACGCTTCAAGCGGTTGTTACGGTTAATCACGCGACGATACAAATCGTTCAGGTCTGAGGTCGCAAAACGACCGCCGTCCAATGGCACCAACGGGCGTAATTCTGGCGGCAACACTGGCAAGATTTCCAGAATCATCCACTCTGGCTTGATGCCAGATTTCTGGAATGCTTCCAGCACTTTCAGGCGCTTGGCGATTTTCTTGATCTTGGCTTCGGAACTGGTGGCAGACAACTCGCTACGCAATTTCTCGATTTCACGCTCAATATTCATCGTGCGCAACAATTCACGCACAGCCTCGGCACCCATCACGGCATTAAATTCGTCACCGTATTCTTCAACTTTAGCCAGGTAGTCATCTTCAGTCAGCAACTGACCACGGGTCAGCGGCGTCATGCCTGGATCGATCACGATAAATGCTTCAAAGTACAACACGCGTTCGATGTCACGCAGAGCGATGTCCAGCACCATACCCAAGCGGCTAGGCAGGGATTTCAGGAACCAGATATGCGCCACTGGCGAGGCCAACTCAATGTGGCCCATGCGCTCACGACGCACTTTGCTCAAGGTGACTTCAACGCCACACTTCTCACAAATCACACCGCGGTGTTTCAGACGCTTGTATTTACCGCACAAGCACTCGTAATCTTTGATCGGGCCAAAGATTTTAGAGCAGAACAAACCGTCCCGCTCAGGTTTGAAGGTACGGTAGTTAATAGTTTCTGGCTTTTTAACTTCGCCATAGGACCATGAACGGATTTTTTCAGGTGAAGCCAGCGCAATTTTAATCGCGTCGAACTCTTCTTCTTGCGTAACCTGTTTAAATAAATCTAATAACGCTTTCATAGAGACTCTCCTTAATGGCGGGCTTAGTTACGGTCTAAATCAATATCAATGGCCAGTGAACGAATTTCTTTCACTAACACGTTGAATGATTCAGGCATACCCGCATCAATTTTGTGCTCACCTTTGACGATGTTTTCGTACACTTTGGTACGACCATTCACGTCATCTGATTTCACTGTCAACATCTCTTGCAAGGTGTATGACGCACCATAGGCTTCCAGTGCCCAAACTTCCATCTCACCGAAGCGCTGACCACCGAACTGGGCTTTACCACCCAATGGCTGTTGTGTCACCAGACTGTAAGGACCAGTAGAACGTGCGTGCATCTTGTCGTCGACCAAGTGATGCAGTTTCAGTACGTGCATGTAACCAACAGTCACCGGACGCTCGAAAGCATCACCAGTACGGCCGTCAAACAGTTTGACCTGTGTTTTACCTGCATGGAACTGCAACTTCTTGGTGTGCTCATCATCATCCGGGAACGCCAGATCCAGCATGGCTCTAATGTCGGACTCGGCAGCACCGTCAAACACCGGCGTTGCAAATGGCACGCCATGTTTCAGGTTAGTGGCCAGGTCAATCACTTCAACGTCAGTCAGGCCGACAATATCTTCTTTTTTGCCGGTGCTGCTGTTGTAGATTTTGTCCAGGAAACCACGGATTTCAGCCACTTTAGCTTCTGCTTGCAACATATCGCCCAAGCGCTTGCCCAAGCCTTTAGCAGCCCAGCCCAAGTGCGTTTCCAGAATCTGACCAATGTTCATCCGTGAAGGCACGCCCAGTGGGTTCAACACGATGTCTAACGGTGTCCCGTCAGCCATGTGCGGCATATCTTCAACCGGGCAAATCTTGGAGATCACACCCTTGTTACCGTGACGACCCGCCATTTTGTCACCTGGTTGAATACGGCGTTTCACCGCCAGATATACTTTCACCATTTTCTGTACGCCTGGTGGCAATTCGTCACCTTGCGTCAGTTTGCGTTTTTTCTCTTCAAACTTGTTGTCAAACTCAATACGGGCCTGGCTCAAGCTGTCTTTCAGCTGTTCCAGTTGACGGGCAGCTTCTTCGTCGTTCAAACGAATATCAAACCAGTCATAACGACCCACGCTTTCCAGGTATTCCTGGGTCAGTGTGTCACCTTTTTTCAGCTTGTTCGGACCACCGGTTGCCACTTTACCAGCCAGCAAACGGCTGATACGGCCAAAGGTATCGTCTTCCACAATACGCATCTGGTCGCCCAGATCTTTTTTGTAGTGAGACAACTGGTCATCAATAATCTGCTGTGCACGCTCATCACGGTCTATGCCTTCACGGGTGAAGACTTGCACGTCGATCACGGTCCCTGTCATGCCAGATGGCACGCGCAGTGACGTGTCTTTTACGTCAGACGCTTTTTCACCGAAAATGGCGCGCAGCAATTTTTCTTCTGGCGTTAAAGTGGTTTCACCTTTTGGTGTCACTTTACCCACCAATACGTCACCAGCTTCTACCTCAGCACCAATGTAGATAATACCGGAGTCATCCAGACGGCCTAGCATGCGCTCGGACAGGTTGGAAATATCGCGGGTAATCTCTTCAGGTCCCAGTTTGGTATCACGGGCAACCACAGACAACTCTTCAATGTGGATGGACGTGTAACGGTCATCAGCCACTACGCGCTCAGAGATCAAAATCGAGTCTTCGTAGTTATAACCGTTCCATGGCATAAAGCCAACCAGCATGTTCTGACCCAGCGCCAACTCACCCATGTCAGTAGACGCACCATCAGCCACCACGTCGCCGCGGGCAATAATGTCGCCCACTTTAACCAATGGACGCTGGTTGATGTTGGTGTTCTGGTTAGAACGGGTGTATTTGGTCAGGTTGTAAATATCCACACCAACTTCGCCTGCCAATGCTTCCACATCATGCACACGCACCACGATACGACCAGAGTCAACGTAATCGACCACACCACCACGACGCGCAGTCACGACAGTACCGGAGTCAATCGCCACTGTACGCTCAATACCAGTACCAACCACGGCTTTTTCAGCACGCAGACATGGCACAGCTTGACGTTGCATGTTGGCACCCATCAATGCACGGTTCGCGTCATCGTGTTCCAGGAATGGAATCAGCGACGCCGCCACGGACACGATCTGGCCTGGGGCCACGTCCATATACTGTACGCGATCAGGTTGTGTCATGGTGAATTCGTTATGAAAACGCGCAGACACCAGATCTTCTTTAAAGCCACCATCTTTAGCAACATCAGTGTTAGCCTGTGCAATCACATACTGGCTCTCTTCAATCGCTGACAAGTAATCAATCTTGCCTGAGACTTTATTGTCTTCAACCAAACGGTAAGGCGTTTCGAGGAAACCGTATTCATTGGTACGTGCATACAGCGCCAATGAGTTGATCAAACCAATGTTTGGACCTTCCGGTGTTTCAATTGGACACACGCGGCCATAGTGGGTGGTATGTACGTCACGCACCTCAAAACCGGCACGTTCACGCGTCAAACCGCCAGGGCCCAAAGCAGAAATACGACGTTTGTGCGTAATTTCTGACAACGGGTTAGTTTGGTCCATAAACTGTGACAATTGGCTGGAACCGAAGAACTCACGGATCGCGCTAGACACTGGTTTAGCGTTAATCAGGTCATGTGGCATCAGGTTCTCAGACTCAGCCTGAGACAGACGCTCTTTCACTGCACGCTCAACACGCACCAAACCGGCACGGAACTGGTTCTCGGCCAATTCACCCACAGAACGGATACGACGGTTACCCAAGTGGTCGATATCGTCAATTTCACCGCGACCATTGCGCAACTCGATCAACACACCGATCACAGCCAGGATATCTTCGTTAGACAACACATTAGCGCCGGTATCCCCTTGTGCACCAACTGCCTCGTAAAAACGACGCATCCAGGTAGCAGTACGGTCTTCCAGCTTGGTTGGATAAGCACGGCGGTTAAACTTCATGCGGCCAACCACAGACAGGTCATAACGATCTTCTGTGAAGAACAAGCCTTTGAACAAAGCCTCTACAGCATCTTCGGTTGGCGGTTCACCAGGACGCATCATACGGTAAATCGCAACACGCGCACTGTATTGGTCAGGAATCTCATCACTACGCAATGTTTGCGAAATGAAGTTACCGTGATCCAGATCGTTGGTATAGATAGTATCGACTGCCGAGATCTTGGCTGCCACTAATTTTTCCAGCAATGAAGGCGTTACTTCATCGTTGGCATTGGCAATCAACTCACCGGTTTCGGTATCAATAATATTTTTGGCAACAGCACGACCCATCATAAAGTCAGTCGGCACAGCCATGGTTTTTACACCCGCTTTTTCGACATCGCGAATATGCTTGACTGTAATACGCTTGTCTTTAGCCACCAGCACGGTACCATCTTTATCAGTGATATCGAACTTGGCCACTTCACCGCGCAGACGGTCTGCCACCAGCTCAAATTCCACGCCTTTAGGGCCAATATGGAAAGTGTCTGTATCGTGGAATGTTTCCAGGATTTGTTCCGGGTTATACCCCAGTGCTTTAAGCAAAATGGTGACTGGCATCTTGCGACGACGGTCAACACGGAAGTACAGGTAGTCTTTTGGATCGAATTCAAAATCCAGCCAGGAACCACGGTAAGGAATGATACGTGCAGAGAACAGCAACTTACCGGAGCTGTGGGTTTTACCACGGTCGTGCTCAAAGAACACACCCGGGCTACGGTGCAACTGTGACACAATCACACGCTCAGTACCGTTAATTACAAAAGAACCGTTTTCGGTCATGAGCGGCAATTCGCCCATATAGACTTCTTGTTCTTTCACTTCTTTAACGGTTGGCTTGGACGCTTCGCGGTCCATGATGGTCAAACGGACTTTAACGCGCAAAGGCACGGCATAAGTCAAACCACGTTGCTGACACTCTTTCACATCAAATGGCTCAGCGCCTAATTGATAGCTCACATAGTCCAGACGTGCATTCTCAGAATGACTGACAATCGGGAAAATAGAACGGAAAGTAGATTCCAGACCTTCGTCTTTACGTTGATCGAGTGGAACATTTTCCTGCAGAAATGATTTGTAGGACTCTAACTGCATGGCTAGCAGGTAAGGCACCTCTTGAACACTGTCGCGCTTAGCAAAACTTTTGCGGATGCGTTTCTTTTCGGTAAAGGAATAGCTCATAGCGTCTCCTGAAATTTTGAGGGTAGAAGACAAAACACTTTTCATCCACTGCAATGTTTTGACATCTAACTTCGTTTAAATTCAGCCACTTATCATAAAAAAGTGACCGTCACACAATATTACTCCGGTCGTTACAGTTGATAAATCACACCTCATTACAACTGCATACGCCAGAAATGGCGAAGGCCGACGGTCTCCCGTCAGCCCAGCCAGATTCACAATTGTGAATTATTTCATCTCAGCAGTAGCGCCCGCTTCGATCAATTTTTTCACAGCTGCTTCAGCGTCAGCCTTGCTTACGCCTTCTTTAACAGCTTTAGGTGCGCCGTCAACTACGTCTTTAGCTTCTTTCAAGCCCAAGCCAGTCAATTCACGCACGGCTTTAATAACGCTAACTTTGTTGTCGCCAGCGCTGTTCAAGATCACGTTGAACTCAGTTTGCTCAGCAGCAGCAGGCGCAGCAGCACCGGCAGCAGCGCCACCAGCAACTGCAACAGCAGCAGCAGAAACACCAAACTTCTCTTCGATTTCTTTAATGAATGCGGTCAGTTCTAAAACTGTTTTGTTACCGATTGCATCCAAAATATCAGCATTTGAAATTGCCATGATAATAATTTCCTAAAATAAATTTGATTAAAATTAAGCCGCTTGCTTTTCTTTGTCGTCGCGTACTGCTGCAACGGCACGAGCAAACTTGGTTGGGATTTCGTTGAGCATGCCAGCCAGTTTGGACAGCAACTCTTCGCGGCTCAATGTAGACGCTAATGCTTGCACACCGGCAGCATCTAAACGCTCATTAGGCATCGCACCTGCTACAAGCTTGAACTGATCATTGCTTTTGGCAAAGTTGTTCATCACTTTAGCAGCGGCCACGGCATCGGTAGAAATACCGTAAACCAGTGGACCAACCATGTCGTCAGCCAATGCTGCAAAAGGTGACCCTTCTACTGCACGACGAACCAAGGTGTTTTTCAACACGCGCAGATATACACCTGCATCACGCGCATCTGCACGCAGTTTCGTCATGTTGGCAACGCCAATACCACGATACTCGGCAAGTACGATTGACTGTGCGTTCGCAACTTGTGCGATTACCTCGGCAACGACTTCTTTTTTCTCTGTAAGATTAAGACTCAAAGTCTGTTCTCCTTCCGTTAATGAAAGCCCGACTTACGTCAAGCCACTCACGGCGTCCTTGTGCAGGGCATGGAAATATCCTGTGCTGGGGATCGCCATCTGCGTTGGTTTTTAATTGCTGCAAGCAGAGGATCGCTCGCCCACTTGCATTCAATTATCAATTAAGTCATACACCAACGGTCTTTGATGCTCTTGTGTGCTTGCCATACAGCGCCAGCACACAAGCCCAAAGTTCCTGCCCGGGCTAGTAAAAGCCCGGGACTTTAAATTAAGCAACTACTGATGCTTGATCGACACGTACGCCAGGACCCATGGTGCTGGAAACGGACAATTTTTTCAGGTAGATACCTTTTGAGCTGGTTGGCTTGGATTTGTTCAATGCCTCAACCAATGCAGACAAGTTACCTTGCAATTGCTCGGTTGTGAAAGAAGCACGACCAATCGTGCAATGCACGATACCACCCTTGTCAGTACGATATTGTACTTGACCAGCTTTGGCGTTTTTCACAGCAGTCGCTGCGTCAGGCGTCACGGTACCCACTTTTGGGTTTGGCATCAAACCACGTGGACCCAACACTTGACCCAACGCACCAACGATACGCATCGCATCAGGCGTTGCAATCGCTACGTCAAAGTCCAGCATGCCGCCTTTAACTTGTTCAGCCAGGTCTTCAAAACCAACGATATCAGCACCCGCTGCTTTTGCTGCTTCAGCTTGCGCACCTTGCGCAAACACAGCAACACGTACGCTTTTACCTGTACCGTTAGGCAGTACGATCGCACCGCGAACCAATTGGTCAGATTTACGTGGGTCAATGCCTAGGTTAATCACGGCATCAACTGACTCGTTAAATTTAGCGCTCGCGCCTTCTTTAACCAGGTTCAGGGCATCAACCACTGGATATAATTTGTTGCGGTCGATTTTCGCACGCAATGCATCAATTCTTTTAGCCATGTTATACACCCTCCACTTCGATACCCATGCTGCGTGCGCTACCAGCAATGGTACGTACGGCTGCGTCCATATCGGCTGCAGTCAGGTCAGGCATTTTTGTTTTGGCGATTTCTTCAGCTTGCGCACGAGTAATCTTGCCAACTTTGTCCGTATGAGGACGTGGAGAACCTTTTTCCAGCTTGGCCGCTTTTTTGATCAGCACGGTCGCTGGAGGGGTTTTCATCACAAAAGTGAAGCTCTTATCTGCAAACGCAGTAATCACTACTGGAATTGGCAAGCCTGGCTCAACACCTTGTGTTGCAGCGTTAAACGCTTTACAGAATTCCATGATGTTCAGACCACGTTGACCCAGTGCTGGACCAACTGGAGGGCTTGGGTTGGCTTTACCTGCAGGGATCTGCAGCTTAATGTAGCCAATGACTTTCTTTGCCATGTTTGACTCCTAAAATGGGTAATAACGCCTGCAATAGGCTCCCCGTTAAAAATATCGACCACCTATGCAGGCAGCCGAAAATACACAGTTAGACTTCTTTTTCTACCTGTGCAAAATCCAGTTCCACTGGTGTGGCACGACCAAAAATAACCACAGAAACACGCAGCTTGTTTTTGTCGTAATTTACTTCTTCGACACTACCAGAGAAATCTTTGAATGGGCCATCGATCACGCGTACGCTCTCGCCCTTTTCAAAGGTCATTTTCTGCGTTGGATTAGACTTACTGTCATCCATGCGACGTAGAATGATTTCTACTTCTTTATCTTTGATTGGGGTAGGACGCTGCGCAGTGCCGCCAATGAAAGAAGTCACTCTAGGCGTACTTCTCACCAAGTGCCAGCTCTCGTCAGTCATTTCCATCTGCACCAACACATAGCCAGGATACAGGCGACGCTCAGAAATGGTCTTCTGACCATTCTTCAACTCAACCACTTCTTCCACAGGCACCAGAATGTCACCGAACTGATCTTGTAAATTAGATCTGATGATGCGCTCTTCCAAACCGGCTTTCACGGATTTTTCCATGCCGGAGAAAGCTTGAACTGCATACCAACGCATAGACATTAAGCTCCTTTACCCATAATCCACTGCACCATGTAGGCGAAGCTGATGTCCACCAACGCCAGGAACGCAGCCATGATCACCACCAGTACAACAACTGCCAGTGTGGTTTGCATGGTTTCCTGACGCGTAGGCCAGACAACACGTTTAGCCTCAGCAACAGACTCATTAAAAAAGCCTAGCGCCTGCTTGCCCTGTGGCGCAGTCCACGCCACCGCTACAGACGCGGCAATACCTGCCAAAACGGCAAGTATCCTGATAACCATTGCTTTATCTTCAAAAAGATAAAAACCGGCGATCCCTAAAGCTAGTAACAACAGGGATAAAGCCAGTTTGATTTTATCGATCATAACCTTAACTTTATAGTGAACACCTCAGCTTATTCTGGGTGTTTGGCAGGCCAAGAGGGTCTCGAACCCCCAACCCTCGGTTTTGGAGACCGATACTCTACCAATTGAGCTATTGGCCTGTACTCTTTAAAGCGAAAGCTGCACGGGTTGTAGCGCAGCTTTCACATCACATCAAAAATTACTCGATGATTTTGGCAACAACGCCAGCACCAACGGTACGACCACCTTCACGAATAGCGAAGCGCAAGCCTTCTTCCATCGCGATTGGTGCAATCAGTGCAACTGAAATAGATACGTTGTCACCTGGCATCACCATTTCGGTACCTGCTGGCAATTCAACTGCACCAGTTACGTCTGTCGTACGGAAGTAGAACTGTGGACGGTAGCCGTTGAAGAATGGGGTATGACGACCACCTTCATCTTTACCCAACACGTAGATCTCAGCTGCGAACTTGGTGTGTGGTTTGATAGAGCCTGATTTAGACAATACTTGACCACGTTCGATATCTTCACGTTTAGTACCACGCAGCAATACGCCTACGTTGTCGCCTGCTTGACCTTGGTCCAACAGTTTACGGAACATTTCAACACCAGTACAGGTGGTTTTCACTGTTGGCTTAATACCAACGATTTCGATCTCGTCACCTACTTTAACGATACCACGCTCGATACGGCCAGTTACTACAGTACCGCGACCAGAGATAGAGAATACGTCTTCTACTGGCATCAGGAATGTACCGTCAATCGCACGCTCTGGCATTGGGATGTAGCTGTCTAAAGCTTCTGCCAATTTGAAGATCGCTGGTTCGCCGATGTCTGATTGGTCGCCTTCTAAAGCCAACTTAGCGGAACCGTGAATGATTGGGGTGTCATCACCTGGGAAGTCGTATTTGCTGAGCAACTCACGCACTTCCATTTCAACCAACTCTAACAATTCAGCATCATCAACCATGTCTGCTTTGTTCAGGAACACGATGATGTATGGCACGCCAACCTGGCGAGCTAACAGGATGTGCTCACGCGTTTGCGGCATAGGGCCGTCAGCAGCGGAACATACCAGAATCGCGCCGTCCATCTGGGCAGCACCGGTAATCATGTTTTTAACGTAATCCGCGTGACCTGGGCAGTCAACGTGGGCGTAGTGACGACCAGCTGTTTCGTATTCTACGTGTGCGGTATTAATAGTAATACCACGTGCTTTTTCTTCTGGTGCCGCGTCAATTTGGTCGTAAGCTTTTGCTTCGCCGCCAAATTTCTTCGTCAATACAGTGGTGATCGCCGCTGTCAGTGTCGTCTTACCGTGGTCAACGTGACCAATCGTACCAACGTTCACGTGTGGCTTGGTACGTTCAAATTTGCCTTTTGCCATGATGTTTTTCCTTTATTAGTACTAAATAAAGCCAATAATATTGTTTTCACAAATTATGCGACGCGGATGACAGCACCCTTGCACGCGACTACTTACCAAGCCCCATATATTGATACAGCTACCTACAGAGCAAATCTGGTGCCCATGGCGGGAATCGGACCCGCGACCTCTCCCTTACCAAGGGAGTGCTCTACCACTGAGCCACATGGGCGTTTTGCCTATTGTTATTGTTGGAGCGGGCGACGAGGTTCGAACTCGCGACATCTTGCTTGGAAGGCAAGTGCTCTACCAACTGAGCTACACCCGCACTATGCAGAACACCCAAGGAGGGTTCTCACCGACCCGCTTTACAGCAATACCGACAGGCAATCATTTTTTGGTGGAGAGGGCTGGATTCGAACCAGCGTACTCAGAGAGAACGGATTTACAGTCCGTCGCCTTTAACCACTCGGCCACCTCTCCAAAAAATCGACCGCGATTATCGCGGTTAATGTTGCTGACGTCAATGTCAACAACATATATTTGGTGCCGAGTATCGGAATCGAACTGATGACCTTCGCATTACAAGTGCGCTGCTCTACCAACTGAGCTAACCCGGCATTTCAGGAAGGCGCAACTATATCACTTTTTTTATTGAGTAATCCAGTGCTTTTTAAGATTTTTTTATTTTTCGGCGCAAAAACATAACACCGCCTCTGCATGCATACAAATCGGCCGTAAATTGCAGCAATCAGACCAGACGCTACTTCACCACTTTCAAGTGAGATTTTTTAACCGACGACTCTTCTGGCGCGACATGTTGAGCAGTCACAGGCCTGGTTGCCGGATCAGGCGCCTGACCATCCAGCACTTCAAAAAACATGCCCTGGCCATTCTCGCGGGCAAATACCCCCCCCACCCGGTTGATCGGCACATAAATATGCTGCGCAATTCCCCCAAAACGGGCCGAAAATACCACCGCATCATTATCAATATGCAAATCTTTGACGGCAGTGTAGTTCATATTGAGGACTATTTCGCCATTCTTCACATAAGCGGTCGGCACTCGCGTATGCGCATCGACCTTCACCAGCAAATGTGGCGTCAATCCATTATCAACACACCATTCATGAATGGCACGTATCAGGTAAGCAGTGGTTGGGATCAAAGCGCTCATCCGGATTTCCTTAAAAAAACAGCGCGAAGGACATTCGCGCTGCTTATGTACTGACTGATGTTATTTACGCATTGCCTTTTCAGACGGCGTCATCGCTTCGGCATACATTGGGCGCGAGAACAAACGCTCTGCATATTTCAACAATGGTGCAGCCTGGTTAGGCAACTCAATGCCATAGTGCCCCAAGCGCCATAACAATGGCGTAATCGCCACATCAAGCATGGAGTACTCGTCGCCCATCAGGTAACTTTGTTTGCCAAAAATAGGCACCAGCTGCGTTAAATTATCACGCACAACTTTACGCGCTTTGCCTGCGACTTCGTCATCACTGGATTCCAGATCTTTAATGTGGCTAAACAAATCTTTTTCAAAGTTGTAGAGAAACAGGCGTGCACGGGCACGCATCACAGGATCGGCAGGCATTAACTGCGGATGTGGAAAACGCTCATCAATATATTCATTAATGATATTGGCTTCCGACAACACAAGGTCGCGCTCGACCAACACCGGCACTTCGCCATATGGATTCAAAATGGCTAAATCTTCAGTTTTGTTGGTCAGGTCTACATCAATGACTTCAAAGTCCATGCCTTTTTCAAACAGTACAATACGGCAACGGTGACTGTAAGGATCGACGGTACCCGAATACAATCTCATCATAATTTATTTTCCCTATAAAAAAAGACACCAAGGCCTCACGCCTTGGTGTCGGACTTGGTTTGCGGTTAGCGAATATCTTTCCAGTATTCGGTTTTGATTTTCTTCACCAAGACGAACAGCACAGACAGGAACAACAATACCAGCACACCAATCCACAAACGGGATTGTTTGGCTGGCTCGGCCATGAATGCCAGGAAGTTGGTTAAATCACCAGCAAACTGGTCATACTCTTCAGGACTCAACTTACCTGCTTTTTCCAGCTTCAGTGTATGGGTTTCATGATCCAGCACCTGCACACCTTGCAACTCATATAGCACGTGCGGCATCGCCACTTTATCAAACACCTGATTATTCCAGCCAGTTGGGCGAGAATCATCTTTATAGAAGCTGCGCAGATAGGCATAAACCCAGTCCGCACCGCGCGCCCGCACTTCAACACTTAAATCAGGCGGTGCAGCACCAAACCATTTTTTAGCATCTTTAGGATTCATGCTGACGCGCATGGTCTCACCGACTTTCTCACCGGCAAACAGCAAATTCTCTTTAATCTGTTTGTCGGTCAGGCCGATATCCTGCAAACGGTTGTAGCGCATGTAATTGGCACTATGGCAATTTAAGCAGTAATTGACAAAAATCTTGGCGCCGCGCTGCAAGGAGGCTTTATCCGACATTTTAATTGGCGCCTTAACGTCAATATGCACTTCATTGGCCAAAGCCACGCCAGAAACCAGCAGTGTCAGGCCAGCAAAAGCCTGTAAAAACATTCTCTTCATCATTAGTATGTCACCCTTTCTGGCACTGGTTTGGTTTTGTCTTTTTTGGTGTACCAAGGCATTAATACAAAATATGCAAAGTAAACCGCAGTACAAATACGGGCAATCACGGTTGCACGATCTGCACGTCCCAGCCATGGGCCAAATTGCCCCCAGACATCCCCCGGAACAGTACCCAGATAACCCAGAATAACAAAACTGATGACAAAGGCAGTTAACCAGCGTTTGTACAATTGGCCACGGTAGCGAATAGATTTCACCGGACTTCTATCCAGCCATGGCAAGAATGCAAATGCCACGACTGACAAGCCCATCGCCACGACACCCGGGAATTGTGAAATACCAATTGGCGGCACGGCGCGCAAAATAGAGTAGTAAGGCGTGAAATACCAGACCGGTGCAATGTGCGCAGGTGTTTTCAATGGGTCAGCTGGCACAAAGTTGTTGGCTTCCAGGAAGTAACCACCCATTTCAGGCATAAAGAACACAATGGCAAAAAACACCATCAGAAACGCCACCACACCGACCAGGTCTTTAACCGAGTAGTAAGGATGAAATGGAATGCCATCCAAAGGAATGCCAGTGGTTTTATCTTTAATGGCTTTGATTTCAACACCGTCCGGGTTATTGGAGCCCACTTCGTGCAAAGCAACAATGTGCACGGCAACCAGGCCCAGCAACACCAGCGGCAAGGCAATGACGTGGAAAGCAAAGAAGCGGTTCAATGTCGCATCAGAGACCAGGTAATCGCCACGCAGCCATTCAGACAAATCAGGGCCAATAAAGGGCACGGTGGAGAACAGGTTTACAATCACCTGCGCACCCCAGTAGGACATTTGCCCCCATGGCAGCAGGTAACCAAAGAACGCCTCGCCCATCAACACCAGAAAAATACCCACACCAAACAGCCAGATCAGTTCACGCGGTGTCCTGTATGAGCCGTAAATAATGCCACGGAACATGTGCAGATAGACCACCACAAAGAACATGGAAGCGCCAGTAGAGTGCATGTAACGAATAATGTTGCCGCCAAACACATCACGCATGATGTATTCAACAGAGGCGAATGCCAATTCAGCATCGGGCTTGTAGTTCATGGTTAAAAAGATACCGGTGACGATTTGCAGCACCAGCACCAATAACGCTAACGAACCAAAGAAATACCAAAAATTGAAGTTTTTTGGCGCGTAATACTCGGTAAGGTGTCCCTTGACGGTACTGGTGAGCGGGAAGCGGGCATCCACCCAGTCCAATACACCAGCGGCAATTGTTTTTTTAGTAGTTGCCATGATATTTAAGCCTCCGCCTTTTTGTCATCACCAATCAAGATGGTGGTTTCTGTCAAATACTGATGTGGCGGAACAATCAGATTGGTCGGTGCTGGCGAGCCTTTGAACACCCGGCCAGTCAGGTCAAATTTGGACCCATGGCATGGACAGACAAAACCACCCGGCCACTCTGCAGTCTGCACAAAGTTTTCGTTCGGCGAACAACCCAGATGCGTGCATGTACCCAACATCACAGCATACTCAGGTTTAATCGCGCGTGCCTTATTCTTGCAATACTCAGGCTGTTGAGGCACTTCCATATTAGGATCAGACAGATCGCCATCGTGCTTATCCAGCTTCGCCATCATTTCCGGCGAACGGCGCACGATCCACACCGGCTGACCGCGCCATTCGGCCGTCATTTTTTCACCCGGTTTCAGCTTGCTGATATCCACCTCGACTGGCGCACCAGCCGCTTTGGCACGTTCACTAGGTAACATGCTGCCGACAAACGGCACCGCGACCGCAGCGACACCCACAGCACCTGTCGCCGCCGTGGCTTTCACCAAAAAGTCGCGCTTTTGCAAATCCACCTCAGATGGCTGGCAAAACGACAAACAGTTGCTGTCAATTTTGTTTTCTGACATTGGCTTCCTTAATCTACCCTTTTGAGGTAACAGTGTGATCAAAACTTGAGTCGCGATTATACATTTTTCGCAGAAACAAGCCAAATTTAATTCGATAAGCCATTGATATTAATCAATTAAACAGGATTATCCAACTCAATATAAATGTGCTCTATGCCATATTTTTCAGCGATCCACTGCCCCAGCGCCTGCACGCCATAGCGCTCGGTCGCATGATGCCCGGCACCAATATAAGCCGTGTCCGTTTCACACACGGTATGCCAGGTCTGCTCGGAGACTTCACCACTGATAAATACATCTACCCCTGCATTCACCACTTGCTGAATATATGACTGTGCTGCCCCAGTGCACCAGGCCACTGTTCTTACCTGCTTTTGCGGGTCCCCCAGCAACTGCGCCTGCCGGCCTAAACGCTGGCTGACATACTCACCCAACTGGGCCAGGGTCATCGCTTGCGGCAACACCGCCATCGGCAGCATGTTTTTATCATCGAGGTAGCGCGTGAGCGGCCACTCGAATACCTGGCCCAGCTGCACATTGTTGCCAACTTCAGGGTGCGCATCCAGCGGCAGATGATAGGCGAGCAGACTAAGGTCATGCGTGAGCAGACGCTTTAAGCGATTGCGCTTATGCCCCGTTACTTCTAGCGCCTCACCGCGCCAGAAGTAGCCGTGGTGCACCAGAATGGCATCGGCATCCGCGGCAATCGCAGCCTCAATCAACGCCTGGCTAGCCGTGACGCCACTGACAATACGTCGCACTTGCGGCCGACCTTCTACCTGCAGGCCATTTGGGCAATAATCTTGAAATTTGCCAACTTGTAAAAAATTGGCTAACTCTGTGACAAGAAGATTCAATTCCATCTCTGACTCTCATATATACTAGGCATTGTTAAGACATTCACTTACTTTTGCAATTATGCGACATCTCTGGTCTATCTTCTCACAAGCCGTCACCGTTTGTCTGGGCATTTTATTTGTCTTAAAACTATTTTATCCCGGCGTATTAGCACCAGCCAGCAACCAGCCGTTGACGCCGAAACAAACCACGGCCAACAGCGTCGCTGCCATTGCAAAAAATGGTTATCGCACGGCGGTGAGCAAAGCCATGCCTTCCGTGGTTAACATTTTTACCACGGCGCGTATTAGCCAGGATCCGCACCATGCTTTAAAAAATGATCCGCTGTTTCGCCACTTTTTTGGTGATGAAATGGAAGAAGAAGATGAGCAGCCAGAAAACAGCCTCGGCAGTGGTGTGATTGTCAGCGCCGACGGCCTGATTCTCACCAATAATCACGTGATCAGTTCTGCCGACCAGATTGAAGTGGCCTTGAGTGATGGCAGCAAATCCTCCGCCACCGTGGTTGGCACAGACCCCGACACGGATCTGGCTGTGCTAAAAATTGACCGTAAAAACCTGCCTGCGATTACTTTTAGCAATAGCGATCAAATGAAGGTTGGTGATGTGGTGCTGGCGATTGGCAATCCTTTTGGTGTCGGCCAGACAGTGACGCAGGGTATTATCAGCGCCCTTGGCCGCAACCACCTGGGTATCAACACCTTTGAAAACTTCATTCAAACTGACGCCTCGATCAACCCCGGCAACTCCGGCGGCGCGCTGATAGATGTGAACGGGAACCTGATTGGCATTAACAGTGCGATCTATTCACGCAACGGCGGCAGCATGGGCATCGGCTTTGCCATTCCAGTCAGCATTGCCAAACAGGTGATGGAACAAATCAGCTTTAATGGCTCTGTTACGCGCGGCTGGATTGGCATTGAAGCGCAAGACATCACGCCAGAACTGGCTGAGTCATTTAATCTTAAAACCGCTAACGGCTCACTGATTGCAGGGGTATTGCTGGATAGTCCGGCCGACCGTGCAGGCTTGCGCCCAGGGGATATCTTAGTGGCGATTGACGACAAACAAGTGGCAGATAGTCAATCTATGCTCAATATTATTGCCATGCTCAAGCCGCGTGACAAATCTACTTTATCTATCATCCGCGCCGGTAAAAAAGTAAATATCGCGCTGGTGGTCGGTAAGCGCCCACTACCAAGCAAGCTACCGCAATAACTTAATTGGCGGCCGAGTCGCTGGTGGGTGCTTGCGGCAGCCAGCGCACTACCAGCAAACCAAGCTCATATAGCAACCAAAGCGGGATAGCCAGCATACACTGCGAGACAATATCCGGCGGCGTGAAAATTGCGCCCAGTACAAATGCGCCAACAATCACATAAGAACGCGACTCTTTGAGCTGATCCAGCGTGACCCAGCCCATCAGCGCCAGCAAAACCACGGCAATCGGCACTTCAAACGCAAAACCAAACGCCAGAAACAAGCCAATCACAAAATCCAGATATTCAGCAATGTCCGTCATCACAGCCACCCCGGCCGGTGCACTGCCAACTAAAAAGCCGAATACCACTGGAAACACCACAAAATAGGCGAAGGCCATGCCAATAAAAAACAAGGCAATGGCAGATACTAGCAGCGGGCGGATCAAGCGCTTTTCATGCGCATATAACCCTGGGGCTACAAAAGCCCAGCATTGATAAATCATCCACGGCAGCGCAATGAGAAATGCCGCCAGCATCGTCACTTTCATCGGCACAAAAAATGGCGTTGTGACGGCAGTCGCGATCATTTGTGCCCCTTGCGGCAGCTTGGCCAATAGCGGCTCGGCCAGCAGGCTATACAACCGATCGGCAAACGGAAACAAGGCCGCGAACGCCAGTAGCCAGCCGATTGCCGCGCGCAGCAAACGATGACGTAATTCAATCAGGTGGGAAATAAAACTTTCGGTCGGCGTCATGATGAAAAAGGTATCCGAAACCGCTTAAGCCAGCGGCTTTTGTTCCGACACAGGCGCAGCGTCGTCAATTCTTTTGGCCGTATTGCGTGAACGACGCGGTTTTTTAGCCACGTCTTCTGGGACGGCAAACAGTTCCGCCTGCGGATCAGCCGCTAAAGTTTGCTGCTCGGCATTGCCAGCAGGCTGCTGCATTGCTGTAGTTACTTCATCCGTAGCAGCTAGTTCGTCATCAATGACATTGACTTTAGGCTGACGTGGTTTACGTGGCTTTTTGACAGCGACCGCTTCAGTTTCAGCGACGTCAATCACAGGGGCTTCAGGCGGCAAGATACTGTGTTCAATCTCATCGTAACCTTGTTGTAAACCGGACTGCACCTCTTGCTGCAAGGTTTGCAGCTCGGCAAAACGCGTTTCGCGGTTGACCTCATCTTTGACTTGCGCCACAAAACGTTGCATGCGGCCAAAAAAAGCGCCCGCAGTGCGGGCGACTTTGGGCAACTTTTCTGGCCCGATCACCACCAGGGCAACCAAGGCGATCACCAATAACTCTGAGAATGAAATATCAAACACAGTGCGTCAGTGCTTATTTATGTTTATCAGACAACTCTTCAGGCTTGGACTCGCCCTTGCCTTCGCTGACTGCTTTTTTAAATTCGTTGACCGCACCACCGACATCACCACCGATATTACGCAGTTTTTTAGTGCCAAATACCAACACCACAATCAGTAATACAATCAGCCAATGCCATAAACTAAATGATCCCATGGTAATCTCCTTTATCTTGTCCGGTGATATTAAGCGACAGCGCCGCCGCCAAACACGTGCAGATGAATATGAAACACTTCCTGACCGCCTTCGCGACCCACATTCATCACAGTTTTATAGCCAACCAGGCCCTGTTCAGCGGCTAACTTGGCCGCCAACAACATCATTTTACCCAACAGCGCCTGGTGTTCGGCAGTACAGTCTTTTAAGGTTTCAAGGTGTATTTTAGGCACAATCAGAAAATGTACTTTGGCCAAGGGGCGAATATCATGAAATACAATGACATCGTCGTCTTCATACAGCGTTTTAGACGGAATGCTGCCAGCCGAAATTTTGCAAAAAATACAGTCAGCACTCATTCGGTTCTGCTCGCCTTCTCTGCAATGCCTGACAACCCTTCGCGCCGCGCCAATTCATTCAGCACGTCCTGCGCACTCAAACCAGCATGACTCAACATGATCAAGGTATGAAACCATAAATCAGCCGTTTCATAAATAATTTCTTCCGCGTTGCCGCCCTTGGCTGCAATCACCGTTTCGGTCGCTTCTTCGCCAATTTTTTTCAGGATACTGTCCATGCCTTTAGCATACAGCTTGGCAACATAAGAAGACGCAGGATCAGCCGCTTTGCGCTGTTCCAGCAATTCAGACAATCTACCTAATACATCATTTCCGTTGAATGCATCACTCATGGTAAATCGCTTTCGGATCTTTGAGCACAGGCTCTACCGTGACCCAGTCATCGTTTTGCAATTGCTGGAAAAAGCAATTGTGCCGACCGGTATGACAGGCGATTCCGCCCAGTTGTTCGACCGTCAGCAAAACAACGTCGTCGTCACAATCAAGGCGAATGTCGTGCACGATTTGCGTATGGCCGGATTCTTCACCTTTGTGCCAGAGCTTGTTGCGCGAGCGGGAGAAATATACGGCATGCCCGCTATCGCGTGTCAGTTGCAACGCCTCACGGTTCATCCAGGCAAACATCAATATTTTGCCAGTGTCTTTTTCCTGTGCAATCACCGGCACCAGGCCATCGGCAGTCCACGCGACTTGATCCAGCCAGTTCATCGTATTTCTAACCCATGTTCACGCATATAGTCTTTGGCCTGCTGCACTGTGAATTCACCATAGTGAAAAATGCTGGCTGCCAACACGGCATCAGCACCCCCCAAAGTCACACCATCCACCAAGTGTTGCAAGTTACCGACGCCGCCAGAGGCAATGAGCGGCACGTCTACGGCATCGCTAATCGCTTTATTGAGCGGATTATTAAAACCAATTTTGGTGCCATCGCGGTCCATACTGGTGACCAGCAACTCGCCAGCGCCCAAACTCACCATTTTTTGCGCCCACTTCACGGCATCTAAGCCAGTTGCATTGCGGCCGCCATGCGTAAACACTTCCCACTCAAACGGCTGGTTATCGACTTTTTTTGCGTCAATCGCCACCACAATACATTGTGAGCCAAAACGGCTGGCGGCATCTTCAACCACTTGCGGATTCAGCACCGCAGTTGTATTAATGCTCACTTTATCTGCACCGGCATTAAGTAAACGGCGCACGTCATCGACTTTGCGCACGCCACCGCCTACGGTGAGTGGAATAAATATCCGCTCAGCCACGCGCTCAATGATATGCAGGATCAGGTCTCGGTTATCAGAACTGGCCGTAATATCCAGAAAAGTCAGCTCATCTGCGCCCTGTTCATTGTAGCGCTGCGCAATTTCCACCGGGTCGCCGGCGTCGCGCAACTCAAGGAAGTTAACGCCTTTGACCACGCGGCCATCGGTGACATCCAGACACGGAATAATGCGTTTGGCACAGCCCATTATTTTTGACCGCTTAACTGGTCTGCCAGTTGTTGTGCCGCCGAAAAATCCAAGGTGCCTTCATAAATAGCCCGGCCGGTGATGGTGCCGATAATGCCCTCATCCTGAACATCACACAGCTTGCGTACATCGTCCAGGTTAGTCACACCGCCGCTGGCAATCACAGGAATCGTGAGCGCCTGCGCCAATGCAACCGTCGCTTCAATGTTGACACCCGTCAACATACCGTCGCGGCCGATGTCGGTGTAGACAATGCTCTCAACCCCGTAATCTTCAAACTTTTTCGCCAGGTCAATGACATCATGCCCGGTTAACTTAGACCAGCCATCGACAGCGACTTTGCCATCCTTGGCGTCCAGGCCAACCATGATCTGACCCGGGAAGGCGTAGCAAGCTTCGTGCAAGAAGCCCGGGTTTTTCACGGCGGCGGTGCCGATAATGACATAGCTGATGCCATCATCGAGGTAGCGCTCTATGGTATCGAGGTCGCGAATGCCGCCACCTAACTGAATAGGAATATCCCCACCCACCGCGGCCACAATCGACTTGATCGCCGCTTCATTGACCGGCTTACCGGCAAAAGCACCGTTCAAATCCACCAGATGCAAACGCTTACCGCCCTTATCTACCCAATGTCTGGCCATGGCGCCCGGGTCTTCGGAAAATACTGTGGACTCTTCCATCAGGCCCTGTTTCAAACGAACGCAGTGGCCATCTTTCAAATCAATTGCTGGAATAATTAACATGTTGTTTTCAATAGATAAATAACGAGTAGTGACTAAAACAACCGGATGCCCGCTTTAGGGTTTCCAGTTTACAAAATTACGCAAAAGTTGCAAGCCTGCATTGGCGCTCTTTTCCGGGTGAAACTGTACGGCAAATACGTTATCACGTGCAATCGCGCCAGTATACTCAAATGGATACTCGGTAGTGGCTGCCGTTAAAGCAGATTCGTCTGGCGCCACATAATAACTATGCACATAATAAAAACGCGCCTGATCTGGAATCTCTGACCACAGCGCATGCGCCTGGGTTTGATGCACCTGGCTCCAGCCCATGTGTGGCACTTTCAGTTTAGCACCATGCGCATCCAGCATACGTTCGGACGGAAACCGCTTCACTTCGCCAGGATACACGCCCAAGCCCGGCACATCGCCTTCTTCAGAGTGCTCAAACAGCATCTGCAAGCCGATACAAATGCCTAAAAATGGCTTTTGCTGTGTTGCTTCTATCACTGCCTGGCGTAAATGGCGTGCATCGAGTTCACGAATACAATCCGGCATCGCGCCCTGGCCAGGAAACACCACGCGCTCAGCTTGCGCAATTTGCTCAGGATCACTCGTGACCGCAACAGAGACGGCAGGTGCCACCGCTTTAAACGCGTTGGCCACTGATCTTAAATTACCCATGCCATAATCTACGATGGCAACTTGCAAGCGACTCATGGTTAGCAATCAGGCGTTATAACGCACCCTTGGTAGATGGCATTAATCCTGCCATACGTGGATCTGGGGTCGCAGCCACACGTAGTGCACGACCAAAAGCTTTAAAAATAGTCTCTGCCTGATGGTGCGCATTATGGCCTTTGAGGTTATCAATATGCAGCGTGACCAGCGCATGATTAACAAAGCCCTGAAAGAATTCATGAATCAGGTCTACATCAAACTCGCCAATCATGGCACGCGTAAACGTGCAATCAAACGCCAGGCCAGGACGGCCGGATAAATCAAGCGCTACGCGGCTCAAGGCTTCGTCCAGCGGCACATAGCTGTGACCGTAACGGGTCAAGCCTTTTTTGTCGCCCAACGCTTTGGTAAAGGCCTGGCCCAGCGTGATGCCGATATCTTCAACAGTATGATGCGCATCAATATGCAAATCGCCGTTGGCATGTACTTTTAAATCAATCATGCCATGGCGCGCAATTTGATCCATCATATGGTCTAAAAAGCCCAGGCCACTATGCAAGTCCGATTGACCAGTGCCATCGAGGTTAATCGAGACGGTAATTTGTGTTTCTAGCGTATTACGCGTGACTTCAGCTTGACGTGACATATATGAGAGGAAAGGTGATCACAGAGAGTTAGCAATTATTGCGTTCATTTTACAGCAAGTCTTGCCAGACTGGCAAAAAGCGATCATGAAAAACAAAAAAGCAGCCCGCATGGGCTGCTTTTTTTAAATCAGAAAGCTATTCGCGAAAATAGCCGTTGATTATTTAGCTTCTTCAGTCGCTGGAGCAGCTTCAGCAGGCGCAGCCTCTTCAGCAGCTGGCGCTTCTGCGGCAGGTGCTGCATCAACTGGAGCCACTTCTTCAGCAGCTGGTGCTTCAGCAGCAGGCGCAGCCTCTTCAGATTTCTTGCCCAGCAATGAGAATACCAATACAGCAGCAACAGCAGCAATGATCCATGGCAGCAATTTGTTACCACCTTTAGTTGCTGCACCAGAACCGTGAGCAATTTTAGTGATTTCAGTTGCAGCAGCAGCTGGGTCAGCAGCACCGTAGATAGCCGCACCGGCAACCACGATATCAGCACCAGCATCAACCACTTGTTTAGTTGTTGCAGCTTTAACGCCACCAGCAACAGACACTTTAGCGCCTGTTTTCAGACCGGATACCAGACCCAGGTCAGCAAATGGTGTTTGACCAGCCGCTTGTTGGTCCAAACCAGTGTGAACACCAATAATGTGTGCACCCAATTTAACCACTTCCAGCGTACGGGCTTTTTTGTCTTTAACGTTGATCAGGTCGATTTGCGCTTCTTTGCCATATTTGTTGGCAGCGTCGATCACACCTTTGATCGTACCGATGTCTGCAGTACCCAAAACGGTACAAATATCAGCACCTGCTTTGTAGAATGGCTCAGCTTCGTAGAAGCCAGCATCCATGGTTTTCAGGTCAACCAAAATTTTGTTGTTAGGAAATTTTGAACGCAATGCTTTCAACAATTCGATACCGTTGTGTTTGATACAAGGGGTACCAATTTCCAGAATATCAACGTGTGGTGCAACTTTAGCTGCCAAAGCGATTGTTGCGTCGAAATCCAATGAATCCAATGCCATCTGGGTTTGTGCCATTTTTCTTCCTCCGAGTTTGCTCTATTTTAAATCCAATGAATCAATGCGCAGCAATTATGCAAACGCAACCCTCACTGCACATTATGTACAATAGCGTGCATCATAACCGCATTTTCAAAAAAATGACAATATTGCGACGATTTTTTTACGCCACAATGCATTCATTTGCAGCACATTAGCGTGCAAATTACGGCAAATAGTTTGATTTTAACGACATTAAGCCAACAGAAGGGCGCGCAATGCCTGCATCAAGGCCTGATTTTGAGAGGTGTTGCCTATGGTAATCCGCAAAAAGTCAGCAATCCGGGCAGGCTTTTTGAAATGACGTACAATCACAGCCTGCTCACGCAAAGCCGCGGCTAGTTGATCGCCCGCATATTTGGCATGGCGCGTGAAAATAAAGTTGGCGCCTGAGGGCAGTACTTCAAAGCCCAACGACTGCAAATCAAGCACCAGTTGATCGCGCGCAGCAATCACTTGCTGACGTGTTTGCTGAAAATAGGCTTCATCTTGCAATGCAGCAATTGCCCCAGCCTCAGCAAAACGATCAATCGGATAGGAGTTAAAGCTATCTTTGACGCGAATCAAGGCTTCAATCAATGTCGCGTTGCCGACGGCGTAGCCGACCCGCAGACCGGCCAGAGAACGCGACTTTGAATAAGTATGCGTCACCAGCAAATTGGGATATTGATTGACCAGCGCCACTGCCGACTCAGTGCCAAAATCGACATAGGCCTCATCAATCACCACCACTGATTGCGTGTTGGCTTTTAACAAGCGCTCTATCTCGCTCAGCGCAACCGGGATACCCGTTGGCGCGTTGGGGTTAGGAAAGATAATGCCGCCATTAGGGCGCAAGTAATCGTCAACGGCAATCTCAAACTGCGCATTCAATGGCACCGTTTCAAAGTCAATGCCGTAAAGGCCACAATACACCGGATAAAAACTATAAGTAATATCCGGGTAAAGCAGCGGCTGATCGTGCTTAAGCAAGGCTTGAAACACATGCGCCAGCACTTCATCGGAGCCATTACCTACAAATACCTGATTGGCCTGCAAGCCATGATACTTAGCAATCTCCGCCTTCAGGCGACTAGAGTCTGGGTCTGGGTACAAACGCAAACTATCTGCTGCCTCTGCCTGCAAGGCAGCAATCACTTTGGGGCTAGGCCCATAAGGGTTTTCGTTGGTATTCAGCTTGACCAGGTTTTGCAGTTTAGGCTGCTCGCCGGGCACATAAGGCGTCAAGCTGTGTACGAGGCGACTCCAATATTGACTCATGACAATACTCTTAAATTTCAGGCGATTATTTCAAACGATATTCGGCACTGCGTGCGTGTGCCTGCAAGCCTTCACCATACGCCAGAGTGGCGGCAATTTTTCCCAGCGTTTGCGCACCTGCAGCAGAAACCATAATCAGGCTAGAACGCTTTTGAAAATCATACACCCCTAATGGCGAGCTGAAGCGCGCGGTACGCGAGGTTGGCAAGACGTGATTAGGCCCAGCACAGTAGTCGCCTAATGCCTCACAGGTATCACGCCCCATAAAAATGGCCCCGGCGTGTCTGATCTGCTTGCTAAACGCCAACGCATCATCCATGGATAACTCCAGGTGCTCAGGGGCTATGTAGTTACAAATCTCGGCGGCCTCAGCCAGGTCCTTTACTTGAATCAAGGCACCGCGGTTTTGTAGCGAGGTGCGAATAATCTCTTGGCGTGGCATCTCGCCTACCTGGCGCTCAATACTCGCTTGTACTTGATCTAAAAACTCAGCACTTGGTGACAATAAAATCGCTTGCGCCAATTCATCGTGCTCGGCCTGGCTAAACAAGTCCATCGCGGTCCAGTCCGGGTTGCTGTGGCCATCACTAATGACCAGAATTTCTGACGGCCCGGCCACCATATCAATGCCGACCACACCAAACACACGTCGTTTTGCTGCCGCCACATAGGCATTGCCTGGCCCGACAATTTTATCTACTTGCGGCACAGTCTCGGTGCCATATGCCAACGCGCCCACAGCTTGCGCGCCACCTAAACAAAAGACACGATCGACCCCACAAACGGCAGCCGCCGCCAGCACCAATGGATTCTTCTCACCATTGGGCGTAGGCACCACCATCACCAACTCTTGCACACCAGCCACTTTGGCCGGGATCGCGTTCATCAGCACAGACGATGGATAAGCCGCTTTGCCGCCTGGCACATATAAACCAACACGGTCCAGCGCGGTCACCTGCTGACCAAGCAAGGTCCCGTCAGCTTCGGTGTATTGCCAGGACTGCATAACTTGTTTTTCGTGGTAGCTACGCACGCGATCAGCCGCCGCTTGTAAGGCTTCGCGTTGCACCGCTGGCAGGCCATTTAAAGCCGCATGCAACTCAGCCTGCGGAATTTCCAAAGCCGCCACACTGGCTGCATTGGTTTTATCAAAACGATTGGTGTACTCGAGCACGGCAGCATCGCCACGCGTTCTCACATCCTTGAGGATGTTGGCGACCACCTGGTCGATGCTGTCATCCTGCGCTGTTTCAAAAGCTAACAATGCTTTTAACTCAGCCTCAAAATCCGCATTCTGTGTATTTAAACGTTTAATCTTCATAGATATTAGTCAATTAATCTTTTTGAATAGCGGCTAATCTTTTTGAATAGCTCTAGCAAAACTGTCAATAATCGGTTGTAGCAGCGGACGGTTCACCTTGAAAGAGGCTTGATTCACCACCAGACGCGAGCTAATCGCGCCCACCTCTTCTACCGCTTTCAGCTGGTTGGCGCGTAAAGTGCCGCCAGTGCTCACCAAATCGACAATGGCATCTGCCAAGCCAACCAGTGGACCCAGCTCCATCGAGCCGTATAGCTTGATCAAGTCCACATGCATGCCTTTGGCGGCAAAATGCTCGCGCGCAGTTTTCACATACTTGGTCACCACTTTAAGACGCGCGCCCTGACGAATACTGGCTTCGTAATCAAAGTCATCTCGCACCGCGACCATCATCTTGCATTTGGCAATATTCAGGTCCAACGGTTGATACAAGCCTTCTCCACCATGCTCGTCCAGCACATCCTTACCCGCAATGCCCAAATCTGCAGCGCCATATTGCACATAGGTTGGCACATCGGTAGCGCGCACAATCACTAAACGCACATCGGCACGGTTGGTAGGCAAAATCAGCTTGCGCGAAGATTCAGGGTCTTCAAGCGCATGTATGCCTGCAGCAGCCAATAACGGCGTGGTTTCCTCAAAAATGCGCCCTTTACTGAGTGCAATAGTAATCATGATTAATTCGATCTGCGCACTTTGGCGCCCAGTTGATTCAGTTTTTCTTCCAGCTTTTCATAGCCACGGTCAAGATGGTAAATGCGGTCAATCACTGTTTCACCGTCAGCCACCAAACCCGCTAACACCAGGCCAGCCGAGGCGCGCAAATCAGTCGCCATCACATTAGCACCTTCCAGCGCAGACACACCCTGCACCATGGCAGTATTCCCCTGCACGTCAATATTGGCGCCCATGCGCTGCAGCTCCTGCACATGCATAAACCGGTTTTCAAAGATGGTCTCAATCACGGTACAAACACCCTCTGCCACCGTATTCATGGCCATAAACTGTGCCTGCATATCGGTTGGAAAAGCCGGATGCGGCGCCGTACGCACATTGACTGCCTTTAACTTGCCATTGCTTTTAACCGTAATGCTATTACTGTCATGGCTAATGGTCGCGCCTGCTTCACGCAGCTTTTCAATCACAGCCTCGAGCAAATCGGCACGCGCATTTTTCAAGGTGACTTCGCCGCCGGTCATTGCCGCCGCAACCATATAGGTGCCTGCTTCAATGCGGTCACAGACCACATGGTGCTGTGCACCGGTCAGGCGCTCAACACCCACTATCGTAATGGCATCGGTGCCAGCGCCAGTAATTTTGGCCCCCATTTTATTCAGGCACTCAGCCAGGTCGACCACTTCTGGCTCCTTGGCTGCATTCTCAAGCACAGTGGTGCCTTGCGCTAGGGTGGCGGCCATCATCAGGTTTTCGGTGCCGGTGACGGTGACCACATCCATGTAGTACTTGGCCCCTTGCAAACGGCGGTTAGGCAAGTGCAAGGTGCTGGCCTGGATATAGCCATGCGTAATATGCATGGCAGCGCCCATAGCTTGCAACCCTTTAATATGCAGATCTACCGGGCGCGAGCCGATAGCACAGCCCCCGGGCAGAGACACGCGCGCAGTGCCAAAGCGCGCCAGCAACGGACCCAATACCAGAATCGAGGCCCGCATGGTTTTCACCATTTCATAGGTCGCTTCAAACGAGGCCACATCACTGGCATCCAGCGTCACCTGATCACCATTTTTGCTCACTTTCACACCCATGGTATCCAGCAACTGCAGCGTGGATGCCACATCGCGTAATTCAGGCACACCAGTTAAGGTAAAGGGTGTTTCGGCCAGCAAACCAGCACATAAAATCGGCAAGGCGGCATTTTTAGCGCCAGACACGACAACTTCGCCATGCAGTTGCACGCCGCCTTCAATAATCAGTTTGTCCAAAATTACGCTTTCGCCAACAAGGTTTGCAGTTCACCACTCTGATACATGCTGCGCATAATATCGGCGCCGCCAATAAATTCGCCATCCACATAAAGCTGTGGAATGGTTGGCCAGTTAGCATACTGCTTGATGCCTTCACGGACATCCATGTCTTGCAATACGTCAATGGTGACATACTCAACACCACAGGCGGTCAGGATTTGCGTCGCCACGCTGGAAAAACCACATTGCGGAAATTTAGGGTTACCCTTCATATACAACACCACTTTGTTATTGCTCACGGTGTCTTTAATTTGTGCTTGTACGTCCATCTTAATTCACTCCAACGATTCATTAAAACGCTAGGCTTGCTGTTGCTGCCATTGCGTCGGGGTATAGGTTTGCATAGACAACGCGTGTATCTCGGCACGCATGCGGTCACCCAGCGCTGCGTAAACCAATTGATGCTGCTGAACCATGCGTTTACCTTCAAACTCCGGGCTGACAATCACCGCATCAAAATGGGTGCCGTCATCGCCATTCACTTTCAGGTAGTCGCATGCCAAGCCACTACGGATGTATACCTCAAGTTGCGCTGCTGTTAACACAAAACCTCACTTACTCAACAAAATACAGTGCGATGACACAAGAAGATATTTCTTGCATTGATCAGCTAACTGCGTAATTTATAACCGGATTTTAACATCTTTAGGCATAGCCACGCTAATGCCAGCAAGAAGCTACCGACAACAGCCAGACTAAGCCAGGGAGAGACATCGCCATGGCCAAAAAAGCCGTAACGGAAACCATCTATCATGTAGAAAAATGGATTTAATTGCGAGACGGCCTGCCAGAACGGTGGCAACGAGTGAATGGAGTAAAACACACCAGACAAAAAGGTCAACGGCATGATGACAAAGTTCTGAAAAGCCGCCATCTGGTCAAACTTGTCGGCCCAAATACCAGCAATAATGCCAAACGTGCCCAGCAAGGCGCTGCCCAGCAAAGCAAAGGCGATGATCCAGCCAGGGTACACCGTAGGCACCGACACAAAACACCACGCCACCAGGTAAATGCTCAATCCCACCAGTAAGCCACGGATCATAGACGCCGCCAAAAACGCCACAAAAAACTGCAGCGTATTAATCGGCGTCAGCAGTAAAAAGACAATATTGCCCATGACTTTAGACTGGATCAGGCTAGACGAGCTGTTAGCAAACGCGTTTTGCAGCAAGGACATCATCATCAGGCCAGGCACCAAAAAAGCGGTATAACTGACCTGATCGTAGACTTTGACATGCGACTCCAGCACATGCGAAAAAATCAGCAGGTATAGCAATGCAGTCAAAATGGGGGAAGCAATGGTTTGAAACGCCACCCGCCAAAAACGCAATAATTCTTTTTTAAACAGCGTGTAGACACCACGCCAGCGTGGGCTGACTTTATCGTCGAGCCAAAAGAACGGATTGAGCCACTTCATGCCGCCCCCCCGCTCTGCTTACCAACCAGATTCAAAAACACATCCTCCAGATCGACCTCCTGCAATTGCATATCCAGAATATCCACCTTGGCCTCGCGCAACACGCTTAACACCATTTCAACCTGCGTCAACTCAGATAACGCAAGCACTACTTCATCGCCATGATACTGCTTGAGCAAGGGCTGCAATTGGCTTGGCAACGTGCCAGAAAGACGCAAGCAAAGCTGTTTTGCTGCATGACTTTTCAGCAACGCACGCGTGGTATCCAGTGCCACAATCCGACCTTGCTTCATCATAGCCACACGCTCACAGAGCGCTTCAGCCTCTTCGAGATAATGCGTGGTCAGAATAATGGTGTGACCCTGCTGATTGAGCTTTTGAATAAATGCCCACAGCATTTGCCGCAACTCGACATCCACCCCGGCAGTCGGCTCATCGAGCACAATCACCGGCGGCTTGTGCGCCAGCGCCTGCGCAATCAGCGCGCGCCGTTTCATGCCACCAGACAGCTGGCGCATATTGGTATGCGCTTTATCTGTCAGGCCAAGCCCCTCGATCACTTCATCGATCCAGGCGTCATTTTCAGGACCATGCCCAAAATACCCGGCCTGAAAGCGCAACATTTCGCGCACATTAAAAAACGGGTCAAATACCAGCTCTTGTGGCACCACACCCAAGGCACTGCGCGCGCGCTGCGCGTCGGTTTGCACATCATGCCCCATGATGCGGATGCTGCCACTGCTGGGTTGCAGCAAACCTGCCAGCAGGTTAATCAAGGTAGACTTACCCGCCCCATTAGGGCCTAACAAGGCAAAAAATTCCCCTTGCTCGATGTGCAAGTCTATCCCTCTAAGGGCCTCAAACTGCCCGTAGCGCTTGGTAATGCCTGTAATCTCAATGGCTGCAGCCACGTATGACCTTTCGCTATCCCAAAAAAACGAAACCCCACCTCGTCAGAGCTGGGGCTGTTAGACTGAATTGTTTGTTAATTCAACAAAAATCCGTCGACACCGTAAAGTTGCATCAGACTCCGCAAGTTTTCCGGCACCCCAATCACCGACACGGGACTGGCTTGCGAATGCTGATGATGCAGTTGCCGCTGAATCTCCAGAATCAAACTGACAGCCACCGTATCCACTTCATTCACCTTTGAAAAATCCAGTGTCAGCGGTGAATCAAGACGCAAAGCTTGCAACTGGCTCACAGTTTCACTGATATTGTTAATCAGCAAATTACCACTGAAACTCAATGTATTCTGTTGTTGCGTAATTTGAGCCACGAGATTCTCCGAATGTCCTTAAATGCTTGCCCGGCGATTACTTACCGGTGGCCGCCTTGTTTTTGTCGGCCAATTTTTTGGTCAAACTGTCCAGGCCATTCTGGCGAATCTCTTGCGCAAACTGGCTACGGTAATTAGTGACCAGGCTTACACCTTCAATCACGATATCAAATACTTTCCAGTCATCCGCTTTTTTACCCAGGCTGTAATCGACGCTAATCGGATCACCACCCGGTTGCTGAATCGCGGTTTTTACCGTTGCACTGTCAGCACCGGCTTCCATACGAAAAGGTTTGTACTCGATCGTTTGATTTTTGTACTTGGACAATGCAGTAGCATATGTACGCATCAACAAGGTTTTGAACTCAGCCTGAAAAGCTGTTTTTTGCTCTGGTGTCGCATTGGTCCAGTTTTTACCCAGCACTAAGCGAGAGACTTTTTCAAAGTCAAAGTTAGGCAAAATCTTTTCTTCTGCCAAGGCAAAAATCTTTTGCTGATTGCCAGCCTGGATGTCTTTGTCATTTTTGATGACTTCAATCACATCATCAGCTGTTTTCTTCACCAGCTGATCCGGGGTCATTCCAGCCATTGCCACACCGCTTAACAGCCACATGGCAACTGCCATCCACCACTTTTTCATTGTGTTCCCTTTATCAATTGAGTGAGTTACTTACCAATTTTGTCCAATGGACTGGCATCTAACGCATCAGCACCAGATTCGGTTGATGCAGATACCGTTTTACCCGGCTTGTCATCACTTTCGGTCGCCTTGCTGTAAAGAAACTGGCTAATCAGTTTTTCCAGCACTACCGCATCTTGTGTTTGCGAAATCTTGTCGCCATTTTTAAGACTAACCTCATCGCCACCGGCTTCCAGACCAATGTATTGCTCACCTAACAAACCCGCTGTGTAGATATTAGCAAACGTATCTTTAGGAAAGTTGTAGCGTGTGTCGATGTTGAGACTCACGACGGCCTCATAAGTTTTCGGGTCGAATACAATTTCACTCACGCGACCAACCACGACCCCGGCACTTTTGACCGGCGCGCGTGGTTTGAGACCACCAATATTCTCAAAGTTAGCGGTCACCAAGTAGGTTTGACCAATGCTACTGGTGGTGAGATTACCCACCTTCATGGCCAAGCCAAGCAAGGCAGCAAAACCGAGTGCGACAAAAATGCCTACCCACAAATCAATTGTTGTTCTTTCCATTGTTTCTTCCCCGCGAATAACCGTGCGTGCCTGACCTAAACTGAGATCATGAACGACGTTAATATAAAATCCAGCCCCAACACAGCCAGTGATGAAGTCACCACTGTGCGGGTGGTAGCCCGGCTCACACCTTCAGCTGTTGGCGGTGCGTCATAGCCTTCAAACAAGGCAATCATGGTACATGCCACACCAAACACCACACTTTTGAATACGCCATTCAAAATATCGTACTCCCAATCGACATTGGCCTGCATTTGCGACCAAAACGCACCTGCATCTACGCCAATTAAAGGCACAGCGACCAGATAGCCACCCAAAATACCCACCATGGAGAACAACGTCGCCAGCACAGGCATGGCAATCACCCCAGCCCAAAAGCGCGGTGCAATCACACGTGCAATCGGGCTCACTGCCATCATTTCCATGGCGGACAATTGCTCGGTCGCTTTCATCAAGCCAATTTCTGCCGTAATCGCCGTACCGGCACGCCCAGCAAACAGCAATGCCGTGACGACCGGGCCGAGCTCACGCACCAAAGCCAGGGCGACCAATACGCCAATGGCTTCAGAGGAGCCGTATTTTTGTAAGGTGTGATAACCCTGCAAAGCCAGCACCATGCCGACGAAAAAGGCAGATACCAAAATAATAATCAGTGACAACACGCCAGTGAAATAGACCTCACGTACCGTCAGGCGAAAACGACGGAAGCTTTCAGCAGAAGAAACCAGGGTCAGCCAGAACAAACGGCCACCAGCACCTAGCCGCCATATTTTATTGATGCAACCAGCACCCAACCGGCTGAACATGCGCTTCAATTTATGCAATACCATTAGCGCGCCCCTCTCAGCAAACTGGCGTGATACTCAGGCGCCGCATAATGAAAGGGCACCGGGCCATCTTTTTCACCATGCACAAACTGGTGCACAAACGGTAGTTCAGAGTTACGCAAATCGTCTGGCGTCCCCTCAGCGGCAACAACACCATCCGCGACAAAATAGACGTAGTCAGCAAACTGGAAGGTTTCTTCTACATCGTGCGTCACAATAATAGAGGTAGCCCCCAAGGCATCATTGAGACTACGGATCAAATCGCAAATCACTGCCATTGAAATCGGGTCTAACCCGGCAAATGGTTCGTCATACATAATAATGCTGGGGTCTAACGCAATTGCGCGCGCCAGGGCGACACGTCTTGCCATACCGCCAGACAGCTCGGTTGGCATCAGGGCATGTGCACCGCGCAAACCCACGGCATTGAGCTTAAGCAAGACCAAGTCGCGGATCATGCTCTCAGGCAAGCTAGTATGCTCGCGCATGGGAAAAGCGACGTTTTCAAACACAGATAAATCGGTGAACAAGGCCCCATGCTGAAACAGCATGCCCATTTTGCGACGCAAGCGGTATATACCTTCACGGTCCTGCTGATGCACGACTTCGCCGCCCACCTCTACCTGACCTTTAGTGGGCTTGAGCTGCCCGCCAATCAAACGCAGCAAGGTGGTTTTACCACTGCCGCTACCGCCCATAATGGCAACCACCTTGCCTTTAGGAAAGGTCATATTGATGCCTTTATGCAACAAGCGGCCTTTATACCCGAAAGACAGGTCTTTAATTTCTACAATTGCGTTTGCCATAGGAAGTGGGTGGTGTAAAACGGCTACCATTCTAAAACAGAATGTGTCTCAATCGGTGAATGTATCAGACATAAAACAAAAAGCCTGAAAAACCAGGCCTTTTGTGTCAAATTTATGTTGTATTCTACACTAAAAACTCATACAGACTAAGTAAGCTGTCCCGGCCACTGGCGCGGCCTCACCCGTGCCTGGCGTGCCATTGACCAAGATGCGCATCACGCCGCTATTGCCTGCGCCATCATCCATCATCGCATCCAGTTGCAATGCGTAGCGTCCCAAAATAGCATCTGAACACATGGCATGCGCGCTGTTAAAAGTCCCCACGGTGACCGCCCCTAAAGCGGCGACACTGGTCACACCTAACTGGCCTCCCTCGCTGTTGCGCGGCGTATACTGAGGGCTAGCGAGCGCTGTCGCACCAGCAGCCAACCCCGCCAATCGCAAATGCTGCCAGAGTAAAAATGACTCGTCGGTATCGGTAGTCGAATTCCAGCCGCCCTGAATCAAGCCATTCTGCACCTGCCCGTTGCTGCTGGCATTGGTGCCGGCAACATGCGTATCGGCTGCATGATCATCACCTGGTAACGCGCGAAACCTGTCCTGGTAGCCATAAAAATAAGTGGGAATATTTCTGAAATCACTGGCCAGACTTTTGACCTTGGCATTGGCAATCAACTCCTGCCCTCGCATGACACCTGCGAGTAACAACCCTGCAATCACCAACACAATGGCCAATTCAATCAAGCTAAATCCTAGTTGCTTTTTCATTTTGAATCCTCCTGATACCTGCATCATTGAAAGAAGTATGACGGTGTTAACACCAGCAGCCAGCGGATGCCAACACGGACAATATTAACATTAATTAATAATTGTTAATATTGTCCGCAGGTAAATAAATTCAGAATAAGCAAAACAAAACGGGCAGATGCATCAGCACCTGCCCGTTAATCACAACAATTTAAACCTTACAGTGTGCCGTAAGAATGCAGCCCACTCAAAAACATATTTACACCAAGAAAGGCGAAGGTCGTGACCAGCAAACCAACCAGCGCCCACCAGGCCAACACCGTGCCGCGCAGCCCTTTCATTAAGCGCAAATGCAACCAGGCCGCGTAATTTAACCAGACGATCAAAGCCCAGGTTTCTTTAGGGTCCCATGACCAGTAACCGCCCCAGGCTTCTGCCGCCCACATGGCGCCTAAAATAGTCGCGATGGTAAAGAACGCAAAACCAATCGCAATGGCTTTGTACATGAAATCATCCAGCACATGCAGCGCTGGCAGGCGGCTGACCAACACACCATGCTTCACCAGCAAGTAGGCGCCGGCCACCATCGCCGCCAGTGAAAATGCACCATAGCCTATAAAGTTGGCGGGCACGTGTATCTTCATCCAGTAGCTTTGCAAGGCAGGCACCAGGGGTTGAATCTCATTGGCGTGACGATCAAAGGTGTACCAGAGAATAAAGCCGACTGCGGCATTAATAACGATTAGGACAAAGCCGCCCAATTGGCGTGTGTTAAACAGCTTTTCGTAATGCAGATAGAGCAAAGAAGTAATCAGGCAAAACAGGATAAACACTTCATACAAGTTGCTGATAGGAATATGCCCAACATCTGGCGCAATCAGGTAAGACTCATACCAGCGCACCATCAGGCCGACAAAGCCAAACAAGGTTGCCGCCCAGGTGAGCGCCGAGGCTACTTTGGCGGTGAAAGCTGACTTTTGGAACAGCGCCAGCCAATAGGTCAGCATGGCCAGCACAAACAGCACATTCATCCACATGACGGCGGACTGGCTGGCAAGCAAAAACTTCAACAAAAAGCGTTGGCTAGCATTGGCCAAATCCCCCTGGTAAGCAGTCACGCCGATCAAACTGAGCACCGCCACGCCCAGCACTAGTCGCGCAATGGCCGACCAGCGCCAGCCCAGATAACTGAACAAGGCAACGGCAGCAAACAAAAAGCTGACTTCATATACATCCATAAAGCCTGCATAGCGCTGATACGAAAAGATCCCGCCCGCCAGCAGCAGCACGGCATACACCCAGTCAAACTTGCTTAATGATTGCCAAAACGATGTTGGCTTTGATAATAATGATGTACTCATCGCATTCCCCTCTTCATTTCGTCAGGCAACAGGTGCCGTTTGCAATAATGCTGTCAGTTGTTGTTGCATGCGCGCAAAATCCTGGTCCAGATCCATGTTTTTACGGTTAGATGACATCGCCAGCAACACTTCTTGCTGTGCAGGTTTGATCAATAACCACAAGCGACGTTCCTTAATATAGAACATGGAAAAAATACCCAGCACCAGCATCACAGAGCCAAAATACACCCAGTTTTGACCAGGCGAGCGTGTCAGCTGAAAGCCGCTGGCCTGTTTTAAGGTGTAATTATTCAACTGAAAATAATACGGCGTGCCATAAAAAAACAAATCATTCATGGCGTTCAAACTATCTTGAATAAACATCACCGTCTCCTGATTGTCAGGGGCTGGTGGCAATTGGCGCTGAGCGCGGCTGATTTGGTAACCTTGCAATGCAGCCCGGTTTAACAATTTTAAATAGGTTTGCGCCGCTTGCTCACGCTGGTCTTTTGGCACAGCACTCTCAATAATGCGTGACAACTCACTGTAGCCACCCTTCTTAAACGTCACCAGCAGATGTTGCAGGCTTTGCTCAAACTGCGCTCTTAAAGCAGCATTATCGCCCGGCATTTGCTTGGCAACCTCGCTGGCAATCTCACGCATCGCCTGCTCATTACGCAATGTCTGGCGCAAGTGCATAAAACCGTTAATTTCCAGCGCATCATCGGCCGGAATGCGCAAATACTTAAACTCGTCCTGCACCGTCTCACGCATGCCCGAGACAAAGTAAGCACGGCCATCCAACTGCAATGGCTGCATATAGCTCATGTATTCGCGCGCCTGGCCACTGGCATTACGCAGCTTCAAGGTGGTATTGGGGCCCACATTATGCGGCTTGCCTTTGCCATCGGCAGACAAGTTCAAAATATTAAACTGACGGAACTCGTTAAACTCCACCGTCATTTTTTGCGCGCCATCCCCCAGTGAGCCTTTTTGCAACACCACGCCCTCAATATCAAAGCCATCTGGCTTACTAGCAGCCAAATCCCACAACTTAAACTTGAGTTGCGAACCACCATCCTGAAAATCAGACTGATAGATGGCAATGCCTTTATAGGTATAAGGATGATTAACGCGAATCGTGGTTTCAATCGGCTGGCTTAAGTCAGGGTCGGTGATGACAATATCACTCTCAAACGACTTTGGCATGCCGGTCGCATAATGCTCAATGCGAAAATCTTTCAGCGCCACCGTAAATGGCAGGTCTTGCACTAAATAGCCATCGCGCACGCGCACAAACGCCACATTGTCATGCTCACCTTCAGGCAAGGTCATGTTGGCGCGAAAGGACAAATTATCAACCCCTAAACGACTTTCCGCAGGTACTTTACGCGCAGAAATATCACGCGTTTCGATTGTTTTCCATCCCAGCAACTCTTGCACTTTAAGCGGCAAGTTACCGTCCAGCAACCCGCCAAAGCAAATCACAATAATCGCCGCATGGGTAAAGATATAGCCCAAACGTTGATGCGTCCCCAGCTTTGCTGCGATTAACACATCACCATTGTCTTGCTGGCGCGTTTTAAAACTGTAGCGTTCTATGCTTAAAAAAGCACTTAACTGCGCTTGCAAAGCTGCCGCAGGCTGTTGCGTTGTTAAACTGGCTTGATGACCAAATAAACGCAGCGATTTTTCAGTAGCATGCTCTTTATATACTCGCCACTCTTTTACCATCAACGGCGCATTACGAATGACGCACAGCGTCGTCGACACCACCAAAAACAGCAAAATGAGCAAAAACCAGGCCGCATGATACACATCCAGCAAGCCCAGCCACTCAAACAACTCAAACCAGAACTGGCCAAACTTGATGATGTAGTTGGTGTAAGGCTCATTTTGCTTGAGCACGGTGCCAATCATCGAAGCAATACCCAGTAACGTCAGCAGGCTCACAGCAAAGCGCATTGAGCTCATAAGCTCATAAACACGCTGTGATAAGGAAATGGGAGCTTTCAAAACGGTCTCTTTAAAATGGACGAGTTAAAGTTGGGTATGCGTTTATCGTTATACATAGCAACAACGCAAGATGCGCATTTGTGGACGACATCTATCGTAAAAGGTTGCACTGGCCTACAGTAAAAAAGGTGGCCGCAGCCACCTTTTTTCAATCAGCAAGCGTTAGCGCAAACCTTGAATATAATCTGCCACTGCTTGCATTTCAGCATCGCTCATTTTCGCCGCGATAGTCATCATCATTGGCGCGTTAGCACGCTCACCGGTGCGGAAAGTTCTTAACTGCTGCACGGTGTAATCTGTGTGCTGACCAGCCAAACGTGGAAACTGCTTAGGCAACCCAGCGCCAGTTGCGCCATGACAGGCCGCACAGGCAGGCACTTGCGTTGCCGCAATACCACCGCGGTAAATTTTCTCACCTAAAGAGCCTTTGCCATTGCTGCTGGCTTTGGCCAATTTAATGCTCTGGCTAGAGAAATATTTCGCCACGCCTTCCATGTCTTCCTGGCTCAACGCCCCAGCCATACCGGCCATCACCGGGTTGGCGCGCGTGCCATCTTTAAAGTTGCTCAATTGCTTGAGCAAATATTCAGGATGCTGACCTGCCAGTTTAGGATTGGTGTTGATCACGCTATTACCGTCGGCCCCGTGACAGGCAGCACAGACGTTTTGAACGATTTTTTCCGGCCCATTCACCACTGGCGCGGCTTCGGCCGAGGCAGCTTCCTCAGCAAATACAGGCTGCACAGCCATGGCCAGCAGCACAAACAATCCAGCTTTAAAACTCTTTAACATAATTCAATGCCCCAACATTTTTATTCTGCGCCATTTTATCAAACAAACCTTGTTCGTGATAGCATGCACAGCTGAATAGTCCATAAAACCTTGAGGCAACTCAACTCATCATGCCAGTTTTTCAAAACGCCCGCTTTCACCTGTCGGCACATCATCTACGTGACCTGCCGCCAGCCAGTGGCATCGAAGTCGCCTTTGCCGGTCGCTCCAATGCGGGCAAATCAAGCGCGCTCAACACCTTAGCCAACCACAACCGCTTAGCCTTTGTCAGCAAACAACCTGGCCGCACCCAACTGATTAACTTTTTCACGCTGGGTGACGACAAACATTTGGTCGACTTGCCTGGCTATGGCTACGCCAAAGTGCCTGAAGCCATGCGCACACATTGGCAAAACGTGCTGTCACGCTACCTGAGTGAGCGCCAAAGCCTGGCCGGACTAGTGCTGGTGATGGATAGCCGCCACCCGCTGACCCCGCTGGACCGACAAATGCTGGACTGGTTTTGCCCTTCCGGCAAGCCGGTGCATGTGTTACTGACCAAGAGCGACAAACTGTCACGCAGCGAATCCAGTATCCTGATCGGCAAAATACGCAAAGAGTTGCAGGCCGGCTGGGGCGAGAGCATCAGCGTTCAATTATTCTCCAGCCTGAAAAAACTAGGCGTGGATGAGGCAGAGAAAGTACTCGGTGAATGGTTTTTCGGCAACGACCCCGCAACGCAGAATGATCCAGTTGCCAGCGAATAAAAAAAGCAGACATCAGTCTGCTTTTTTTATTTTGCGCTGCACCCATTAAACCCGCTTAAACACCAGATCCCACACCCCGTGCCCTAACTTGAGGCCGCGATTTTCAAACTTGGTCAACGGACGATAAGACGGTTTTTCGGCATAATCGCTAGCCGTGTTTTGCAGTTGCGGCTCGCCTTGCAGCACTTCCAGCACCCACTCGGCATACTCCTGCCAGTCAGTCGCGACATGAATGTAAGCGCCCGCTTTCAATTTAGTGCAAAGCAACTGGACGAATTCAGCCTGAAGCAAGCGACGTTTATGGTGCCGCTTCTTATGCCACGGATCCGGGAAGAAAATATGCACACCATCGAGTGAAGCATCCGCCAACATATGCTGCAGCACCTCCACGGCATCATGCTGAACAATGCGCAGATTCTGAATCTCGCCCTCTTGCATCAACTTAAGCAAACTGCCAACACCAGGTGTATGCACCTCGACTGCCAAAAAATCACAATCCGGCAAGGTTTGTGCGATCTTGGCGGTGGCATCGCCCATACCAAACCCGATTTCGAGAATTTTTTTACTCTCGGCACGGCCAAACGCCTGATTTAAATCCAGCGATTGATCGGTATATTCAATACCAAATGTTGGCCATGCTGTTTGCAGCGCGCGCTCCTGGCCCTTGGTCAAACGCCCCTGGCGCAAGACAAAACTACGGATACGGCGCTGATAAGGCGCTTCGGAAGATTCTGGGGTTGGGTCGATTTCGGTCATGGGGCGCATTATACTTTAAGAGCTTGTTTTCCTTCGAAAATAGCAAAAGAGTCCCAAAAGATTATTTCGCCTCTCGGCGAGTCACTTTCTGGTGCTTGTCCCCCAGAAAGTAACCAAAGAGGACGACACCCAGCCATCACGGCCTTCGGCTCCCTTGCGTTGCTCAACAAAATAAGCGGTCACGAAACTCGCCCTAGCAGCTTGCACACTACGCAAGCTGCCGCGGAGCTCAAACAGTCGCTCCCTTCCTCCTTACTTTGTCTCCGCTACTCAGCGTGATGGGATGGGATTTATCTCATTTAAGCAGCAGCGTAGAAGTTTTTGACGGTTAAAAAACCAGATTCTTTTTCTTCAATTCACTTTTGGTTGCAGTCGCATGGTGTTCGGGGTCCCCATCTGCCGCGCCGAGCAACGCAGGATTGGCGGGAGTTGTCGGCCATCGGCTGTCCGAATCCCGCAGCAGCTCACACTTTATGTGAGCTGCCAGGTTGAGTTTCGATGGCCGCCCGACAAGCCGAGTAGCGCAGGAAACAAGCGGAAGCTGGGGTGTCTTGTTCTTTGCCTTCTTTCTTATGGACAAGCATAAGAAAGAATGGTCGCCGAAAAGGCGAAAGTGATGGATCATCAAATAACCAAGCACCCATACTACGATGATGGTTGTCGCTTCGGGCAAGCAAAGAAAAGTAACTCGCCGAAAAGGCGAAACGCAACCTAACAAACAACCACAACCGCATGGGCATCAATGCCCCCCTACGCCCTGAGAAAGCGAAAAACAACCTTTTATTGCAATCTCACCCCGCCTGGATTCCGGCCAACGCCAGAATGACGAATCTAAGGTTGAATGGGGCTGAGAAGTAAAAAGAATGACCTTCTTCTCGCATCCACAACCCATCACAACTGATGCCGCTTATCCCCACTCACAAATCCCAACAAAAGCTCACTCACCCCTTTACTCAGTGCCAACACCTTAAACAACTCGCCCATCTCCGCCGGCGATAGCAGTTTTTGCACTGCGGCAACCATCGGCAAGTAACGCGCGCTGTCTGCCGGTGACACTGTTTGCAGCAACTGCAAAATACCGCAGTTGATTAAAAACTGGGCTTGGCTGGTGTAGCCCGCACAATGAAGGCCATGCGTCAGCGCCGTCTCGGCCATGGCGGTAAAGTTGACGTGTGCAGTGATGTCCTGCAACCCTGGATAAATAAGCGGATCATCATGCGCGTAATGCTGAAAATGGCACATCAGCGTGCCCTGACGGCGTTGCGGATGATAGTACTCGCTTGCCGAAAAACCATAATCCAGCATGATGATCACACCCTGTTGAAGACTATTGACCAAGCTGGCAATCAGCCCCTGTGCGGCCGGACAGACTTCGGTCATATAGCCGTCTGGCAACTGACTGGTATCAATATGGGCGACCAGTGATAAATCTTGCAATGGCTGCGTTTGCCACGCCAAAGGCTGACCAATCGACAAGCCTCGCTCCAGCCATTGCCCCGCTTGCCACTCAACCACATGTACCGGAATCGCATCCAGCACTTCGTTACCAACCACCACGCCAGTAAACCTGTCTGGCAAGGTATCCAGCCATTGCAGGCGTGAAAAAATAGCCTCTGGCAATTGCGCCCGCAAGAACTCTTGCTGCCGTTGGCGCAAGCTAGCGCTCACCTCAAGAATAAAGTAATGCGGCGGCAACTGCTCTAATTTTGCCAACTGCTGCAATAGGCCTGCGGCCAACTTACCGGTACCCGCCCCCAGCTCCAGCACATCGCCCGCAGTCGCCTGCAGCACCTGGCTAAGCTGGTTCGCCAACGCTTGCGCAAATAGCGGCGAAATTTCCGGCGCAGTGACAAAATCGCCGCCGGTGCCGAACTTATTGGCGTCGCCGCTGTAATAGCCAAGGTGGGGCGTATAAAGCGCCATTTGCATATAATCGGCAAATGATAGCCAGCCGCCCTGTTGTTGCACTTGCTGTTGAATATGTGCGAGCAATGTGCTGCAGTGTTGTTGTGCCGCGGCATCCAAGGCCGGCAATCGTGAAGAATTCGGTTGAGCAGTCATTCAGCCATTATAATGTGACCAGTCCAGAATAAAGAGACCCCTGTGAATTTCGATGCTGCTTCCAAAGTTGTGCTCATTACCGGTGGCGCTAAACGCGTCGGCGCTGCCATCGCCCGCGAGTTGCATCGCCAGGGTGCCAGCCTGTTACTGCACTACCACACCAGCAGCAGCGAAGCGCTGGCACTGCAAGCCGAGCTCAACCAGGCAAGGCCTGGCAGTGTGGTGGTAGCGCAAGCCAACCTGCTCGATACGGCGGCCATACCGCAACTGATAGACACCGCGCTGCAACAGTTTGGCCGGTTGGATGCGCTAGTCAACAATGCCTCAAGCTACTACCCGACCCAGCTTGGCCAGATTAATACAACGCAATGGGAAGAACTGATGGGTAGCAACCTGAAAGCGCCGCTATTTTTAAGCCAGGCAGCGGCCGACGCGCTGCGTGCCAGCCAGGGTTGCATTGTGAATATTACTGACATGCATATCGAGCGCCCGAAAAAACACTACATCGTTTATAGCGCGGCCAAAGCAGGCTTGGTGAGCCTGACTAAATCGCTAGCGCAAGAACTCGCCCCTGATGTCAGGGTCAATGCCGTCGCGCCCGGGCCGGTGTTATGGCCAGATGGGAATCAGGAGTTTGACGACAATTATCGCCAGCAAGTGGTCAATCAAACCTTACTCAAACGCACCGGCGAGCCTGCTGACATCGCCAAAGCCGTCAAATTTTTGATTTATGATGCGCCATTCATCACTGGCCACGTACTGGCAGTGGATGGCGGGCGCAACTTGAGCCTATAGTCACGGTAACGGCGATGCACACTCAGTCACAAATCATCACCATACACGCCCATGCCCCTGCAAAACCTGCGCTAGGTGAAGCGTGTAACGGCTGCGGCGTCTGTTGTGCTGCCGAGCCCTGCCCGGTCAGCCTCGCTTTGTTATGGCCACATCAAGCGCCTTGCCGCGCACTGATATGGAGTGATGCCACGCAACGCTACCTGTGTGGCATGGTGAGTGATCCGACCCGCTTTTTAGGCTGGCTACCAAAAAGCATGAACGCAAGCGCCAGCCGCCTATTCAAACGCTGGATCGCAGCGAATACAGTCTGTGATGCCGATGCTGTACTGTCCGAATAAAATCAATTCTAATAATCAAAGACTTAGCGTGACTTTAACTCGCTTTCCGCTATAATGCGCGCCATGAAGATCAAACATTATCCAGACGACGTTAGCCAAAACTTCTTGAAACTGCGTAATCAGTTGATTAGTGCCACGGGTAAGGCCATTGGCGATTACAACATGATTGAAGAAGGCGACACCGTGCTCGTGTGCATGAGCGGCGGCAAAGACAGCCACGCCATGTTGATGATTTTACTGGCCTTGCAAGAGCGCGCACCGATCAATTTTAAATTGATCGCGATGAACCTGGACCAGAAGCAACCTGGCTTCCCGGCTGACATTTTGCCGGCCTACCTGGAAAAACTGGGTGTGGAGTACCGTATTGTCGAGGCGGACACTTACTCGATTGTGAAAGAAAAAATCCCCGAAGGCAAAACAACGTGCAGCTTATGCTCACGCTTGCGCCGCGGTATTATTTACACCACCGCCCAACAACTGGGTGCGACCAAGATTGCGCTAGGCCATCACCGGGATGACATCGTGCAAACCTTGTTTTTAAACATGTTTTACGGTGCCAAGATGAAAGCCATGCCGCCAAAACTGGCCACCAACCGTGGTGAATTTATGGTGATCCGCCCCTTGGCATATTGTGCCGAGAAAGACATTGCGTCTTATGCGCGCAGCATGCAGTTCCCGATTATTCCGTGTGACTTATGTGGCAGCCAGGAAAACCTGCAGCGGCAAAAAATCAAAGACATGCTCAATAACTGGGAGCGCGAGCAGCCTGGGCGCATTAACAATATTTTCCGCGCCATTGGCAATGTCGAGCCTTCGCACCTGGCTGATGTTGACCTGTATGACTTCAAACACTTAAGCCATGCCAAGGCAGACGATGAAGACCCGATGTTTGATCACGAAAAATTTTCCAGTAACGACATGGCGCTGAATATTGCGACCCAGGATGAGAAACGCATTGAATTTGCGCGCAAATCTTTTCCGATTGCGGCCACCACTGAAGAATAAAACAACGTTTTGGTGCCGGAAAGACTTTAATTAATGACTTTCCGCACCTATATATTGTCTAGTCGTTAAAACGCTTGCTATTATCTAGCCAACTCTTACACAGACCGCTCAATGTCAAAACTGCTGATCGTTGAATCACCCTCCAAGGCCAAAACCCTCAAAAAATATTTGGGCGGTGATTTTGAGGTCCTGGCTTCTTACGGGCATGTGCGCGACCTGATCCCCAAAAACGGTGCGGTGGACCCGACACAGCAGTTCGCCATGAAGTACGACATCATCGACCGCAACAGCAAGCATGTCGATGCCATTGCCAAAGCAGTGAAAAGTGCTGACAGCATTTATCTGGCAACCGACCCGGACCGCGAAGGTGAAGCCATCTCGTGGCATATTGCCGAAATTCTGGCCGAAAAAAAGCTGATCAAAAACAAGCTGGTCAAACGGGTTGAATTTAACGAGATTACGCAAACTGCGGTCAAACACGCTATAGATCATCCACGTGATATTTCTATGGACCTGGTCAATGCACAACAGGCCCGCCGCGCGCTGGATTATTTAGTCGGCTTTAACCTGTCACCATTGTTGTGGAAAAAAATCCGCCGTGGTTTGTCAGCAGGCCGTGTACAAAGCCCGGCACTGCGCCTGATTGTAGAGCGCGAACTGGAAATCGAAGCGTTTATCAGCCGTGAATACTGGAGCATTCACATGGGTGCGCTCAAGCATGCCCATGGCTTTGATGCCAGACTGGTGCAACTCAATGGCCAGAAAGTTGAGCAGTTCACGGTCACCAACCATGACCAGCAAGCCGATATTGTCGGCAAATTGCTGCTGGCTTCGGCGGGCAAAACCACAGTCACCCGGGTTGAGAAAAAACAACGCAGCCGCAGTCCGGCCGCGCCCTTTACCACCTCTACCCTGCAACAAGAAGCCGTGCGCAAACTTGGCTTTACCACCAGCCGCGCCATGCGCGTGGCACAGCAACTATACGAGGGTATGGATGTTGGCAGCGGCACGGTCGGTTTGATTACCTACATGCGTACCGACTCCTTTAGCCTGGCGGCCGAAGCGGTGATGCAAATCCGCGACTATGTGAAAAAGAATTTTGACGCAGGCTACCTGCCCAAAGCGCCTATCATGTACAAAACCAAAGCCAAAAATGCGCAAGAGGCGCACGAGGCGATCCGTCCGACGGAAATTACCCGCACGCCTGCCAGCGTACGCCAGCACCTGAACGACGAACAGTTCAAGCTGTATGAAATGATCTGGAAACGCACACTGGCTTGCCAGATGACACAAGCCAAATATGACGCTGTCAGCGTCGATTTAGCTGTCGGCAGCGAAGCGACGCTGTTCCGCGCCAGTGGTCAAACCCTGGTGTTCCCGGGCTTTATTGCCGTCTATATGGAAGGCAAAGACGACGATAAAGATGACGAAGATGCAGAAGCCAAATTGCCGCATCTAGAAACCGGCGAAGTGCTGACCGTTGAGAGGATTTTTGGCGAGCAACACTTTACCGAGCCGCCACCACGTTACTCCGAAGCCAGCCTGGTCAAAGCCCTTGAAGAGTACGGCATTGGCCGCCCTTCAACTTATGCCAGCATTATTTCGACCCTGCAAGACCGTGAATATGTAGTGCTGGATAAAAAACGCTTTACGCCGACCGATGTCGGCCGCGTAGTGAATAAGTTTCTCACCGAACACTTTACCCAGTATGTTGACTACGACTTTACCGCCAAGCTTGAAAACGAGCTGGACGAGATTGCTGAAGGCAACCTGGACTGGCTGCCTGTCATGGACAAGTTCTGGCAGGGCTTTAATCAGCAAATTCAGGTCAAGGCCGATGTAGAGCGCCCTGGCAACGAGCTGATTGATGAAATGTGCCCAAAATGTGGCCTGCAATTGCAAAAGCAATTGAGCCGCTACGGCAGCTTTATTGGTTGTACCGGTTACAACGCCACCCCAAAATGCGATTACAAACGCAACCTGGATGGCGAAGCCAATATGGCTAGCGAACCGGTAGTGATCGGGCAGGATGCCGACACGCAAAAAGAAATCTACCTGATGAACGGCCCTTACGGCCCTTATTTGCAGCTTGGCCTGCCTGTAGAAGGTGACAAGAAAAAGCCTAAACGGGTCAGCATTCCGAAAGAAATTCCGCTGAGCCAGGTCAATATAGACACCGCAAACATGTTGCTGAGTTTGCCGCGAGACTTAGGCCAGCACCCGGAAACCGGTAAAAAGATTGTCGCCAATATCGGTCGCTTTGGGCCTTACGTCAACCACGACAGCAAGTTCAAATCGATCCCTAAAACCGAGAGCGTGTTTAGCATAGACCTCGAAGGCGCGGTGAAGCTACTGGCGGCGGCCAACGGCCCGACTCCGCTGGCAGATTTGGGCGAGCACCCGTCAGGCGAGGGGCGCATTGAGGTGTTTTCTGGCCGGTTTGGCCCTTATGTGCAACACAACGGCTTGCGTGCAACACTGCCCAAAAGTGTCGCGCCAGAGGAGCTAACGGTGGAGCAAGCATTAGAGTTACTGGCAGAAAAAGCGGCTAAAGAAGGCGGTAAACCCAGCGCTAAAAAGCCAGCAGCAAAAAAAGCGGCCGCCCCCAAAGCAGCTGCAAAGAAAACCACTGCAACCAAAACAACGGCTAAAAAACCAGCCGTCAAAAAAACCAGCACGACTAAAGCGGCCGCCAGCAAAAAAAACAAAAAGTCAGCAGAAGAGTAAATAACCCTCATAAAAAAAGGAGCGCATTAGCTCCTTTTTTTATGTCAATCGCAGCAGGCCAATCTCCTGCGTTAATGGCTAGACCACAAGTGATCAATATTGCCCACACCCCAGGTGGCCGCTGAGTCATTACCAATAATCTCATCCATGCCTTTTGACAAGTCGAGCTCTATCACCGGGATATGGATTTTGGATTTAGTCGAGAAAAACGCTTTGACCACCGGCTTGAGCAAACTGTCTGGCGTTTGCTTCACAACCACTGCCAGGCGGCCAGACTTCAGTATGACAACTGTGCCAATCGGATAAATGCCTAAGCTTTTGACAAATGCTTTAAACACCACCGGGTCAAAATGCCCGGTCCAGCTCGCCATGCGTTTGAGTGCCATGCCAGGCTCCCAGGCTGGCTTATAGGCGCGGGTAGAGGTCACCGCGTCATACACATCACAAATCGCCCCCATCTTGGCAAAAATGGTCATTTGATCACCACTTAAATGTTCGGGATAACCGGAGCCATCGATCTTTTCGTGGTGATGCAAACACACGTCCAGCGTCACACTGTCAGAAATATGGGCCTTCACCAGCATATCGTGACCAAGCTTGGGGTGTTGTCGAATCACATCAAACTCGTTATCAGTGAGTGAGCCTGGTTTATTCAGTATCTGCAACGGAATGCCGGCCTTACCCATATCGTGCATCAGCCCGGCGAGGCCGGCCTGCTTGACTTCGGTTTCGGACAATTTGAGTTCTCTGCCTAGCGCAGTCATCAATGCACAGACCGCTACCGAGTGCATATAGGTGTAATCGTCTACCGTTTTCAAACGCACCAGACTAATCAGCGCGTGCACATTACGGGTCACCGAGGCTGAGATTTCTTCCACAATCGGCATTACGGCTTCGGCCTCAACCGCCTTGCCCATGCGCAAATCTTTAAACATGGAGGCGATCGCTTTGCGCGAAGAGGCAATAATTTTTGCCGCCTGCTGACGTTCAACATCCAAAGTGGCTGGCCTTAAGCGCTCGGCATTGGTTTCGTCTGCCGCAACAGGCCCATCGAGCTCCAGCATGGCCATTTCTTTGTCAGTAAGCTGATGCGCCCCCCGTTCAGGCTCAAGCAACACATCCACGCCCTGGTCAGTGTCTATCACCACCTGCTGCAGACTGCTTGCTTTTAACTTTTGCAAATCAATGGGGTCATTCAGCACAAATTTGCTACGCCAAAAGGGATGATCCATCCACGGGCCTTTTAGCTCATGAATATACATCCCCATCCGCACCTCTTTGGTTGCTATTGTTTTTAACATACGACCCTGAAAACCCCTGCACAATACTTACATCTTATTACTGGATAACGGAAAAAAATTGAAAAAAAAGAGGGCTAAAAGCCCTCTTTAAAATTACTTTTATATGCATGTATTAACATGCATGATGATCAGCCAGATTTACAGACCTGCGGCAGCACGCAACGCGGCAGCTTTATCAGTCGCTTCCCAGCTAAACTCTGGCTCATCACGACCAAAGTGACCATACGCTGCCGTTTTGGTATAAATCGGGCGTAACAGATCCAGCATCTTAACAATGCCTTTAGGGCGCAAATCAAAATGCTCACGCACCAACTGTGTCAGACGCTCGTCTGAAATCTTGCCCGTGCCATACGTTTCTACCATGATAGACGTTGGCTGTGCCACGCCAATCGCATAGCTGACCTGCACCAGGCACTTGTCAGCCAACCCGGCAGCTACAATGTTTTTTGCCACGTAGCGACCAGCATAGGCCGCTGAGCGGTCAACCTTGGAAGGGTCTTTGCCAGAGAATGCGCCACCACCATGCGGTGCTGCACCACCGTAAGTATCCACAATAATCTTGCGGCCAGTGAGGCCACAATCACCTTGCGGGCCACCGATCACAAAACGGCCGGTCGGGTTGACCAGGTATTTGATCTCGCCTTTAATCAACTCGGCTGGCAGTGTCGGCTTGATGATTTCTTCAATCACCGCTTCACGAATCGCGTCCAGCGTCATTTCTGGCGCATGTTGCGTAGAAACCAGCACGGTATCAATGCTGTGCGGTTTGCCATCCACATAACGGATAGTCACTTGTGACTTGGCATCCGGGCGTAACCATGGCAAACGGCCATCTTTACGCAATTGTGACTGGCGCTCCATCACGCGATGGCTGAGCCAGATCGGCAATGGCATTAATTGCGGGGTTTCATTCACAGCATAGCCAAACATCAGGCCCTGGTCTCCGGCACCTTGATCCAGCGGATCATCATTGGCGTTATCCACACCTTGTGCAATATCAGGTGACTGCTTGTCGTAAGCCACCAGTACAGCGCAACCTTTGTAGTCGATGCCGTAATCAGTGTTGTCGTAACCAATGCGCTTGATGGCGTCACGTGCGACTTTAATGTAATCGACATTGGCCGTGGTGGTAATTTCACCCGCCAATACAATCAGGCCGGTGTTGGCCAGGGTTTCTGCGGCCACGCGTGCAGTTGGGTCTTGTTCAAGAATTGCATCCAGAATGCTATCAGACACCTGATCAGCTAATTTGTCGGGATGGCCTTCGGAAACCGATTCCGAAGTAAAAAGATATTCACTCATGTTTGACGCCTTGAAAAGTAATCGAGTTAATAAATGGCACTGACTAAAGGCTGAAGCCAGCACCCAAATTGGAGAACAAAGATTTTACCCGAGTTTATTTCTGCTAAGGAATAAATCTTCGTGCCAAGGATGCCTTCAACGGCACGATAGAGTATTATCTTGAGCTATGAAATTACGATTTACCAAAATGCAGGGCGCAGGCAATGATTTTGTTGTGATTGATGCCACGCAACAGCCTGTACACCTCTCTCACAGCCAAATCCAGCATATTGCCAACCGTTATTTTGGCGTTGGGTGCGACCAGTTACTGATGGTTGAATCAACCAATACCGCTGGGGTTGATTTTCGTTACCGCATATTTAACGCCGATGGTGGTGAAGTGGAACAATGCGGCAACGGGGCACGTTGTTTTGTGCGCTTTGTGGTTGAAAAAGGCCTCACACACAAACGTGACATCAAGGTTGAGACCGCCAGCGGCGTGATCTCGCTGATGCTACAAGAGGACGGCCAAGTCACGGTCAATATGGGCGCACCGCGCTTTACACCGGCACAGATTCCTTTTGAGGCTGAAACACAGTCTACCGTTTACGAGCTACCGCTCAAAGACGAGACGGTGACCATTAGCGCGGTCTCAATGGGCAACCCGCATGCCGTGATGCTGGTCGACAACGTGCATACGGCTGAAGTCGCCAGCCTGGGGCCACAAATTGAATCTCACGCGCGGTTTCCGCAGCGCGTGAATGCAGGCTTTATGCAGGTGCTTAACGAGCATGAAATTAATCTGCGCGTGTATGAGCGTGGCAGCGGTGAAACCCTGGCCTGCGGCACAGGGGCCTGCGCGGCGGCAGTGAGCGGCATTCAGCTCGGCACCTTGCAAAGCCCGGTGAAAGTGCATACCCGTGGCGGCATTTTAACCATTCAATGGGCGGGTGCTGACGCACCAGTCATGATGACCGGGCCAGCAGACATTGTATTTGACGGCGAAATAGAGATTTAGAGAGACCAGAGCAGCAGCATGGAAGACAGTATTAACGAAAACGATATCAAGCATTACCTCAAGGCGCATCCCGACTTTTTTGAAAGTCATGCCCACTTGCTGGCTGAGCTATTTTTGCCCAGCCCGCATGGCAAAGGCACTATTTCACTGCCCGAACGCCAGCAAATTGCCCAGCGCGATAAAATTCGTGTGCTTGAGTCACGCTTTACCGAGCTGATTTTAACGGCAGAAGAAAATGAAGCCACGGCAAATAAAGTGCACGAGCTCACCCTGGGCTTATTATTCGCCAAAGATGTTGCGGCATTGCATACCCATCTGGTGGCGTTTCTTGCCGCGCATTTTCAGCTACCCAACGCGCAACTAAAATTATGGGTCAACGACAGCCACGCAGCGGATGACTTGTTTATAGAAGCAGAAGACTCGCTGAAAAACTGGGCCAAAGACTTGAGCCAACCCTATTGTGGCACCTTGCCCACCATGGATATCGCCGGCTGGTTTACCGACACCCCGGCCTCACTGGCCGTGATTCCCATGCGCTACCAAGACATCACCTTCGGCCTGATGGCGATCCCTAGTGAGCAACGCAGCCGTTTTTATGCTGGCATGGGCACCTTGTTCCTCAACCGGATTGGAGAACTGGTCAGCGCATCACTGGCCAGATATATCATATGAAAGCCCCCGCTGAGGTTTCCGCCAAGAGGGATATTCTTGCGGCAACTGTCAGCGTAGATCAAACATGGCTGCGCGGCCAAATTGCTGCGTTGCGCGGTACTAGGAGTCCTCATGTACTTAAATGTACATTCCGGCTCCTGTGTTCCGTGCGCCTTGCACTTCCTGCCGCTCGCGCATGTTTGGAGCATCGGGTATTTCACCATGCATGAACTGCTGGATGACTACCTCGACTTTCTGCATTTTGAGCGCGGCTTGAGCGAGCACACGCGCAACAACTATCAGCGCGATATTGAGCGCTTGCTGCAGCAACATGCAGCCGACCTGCAAACACTCACCCCACAAGACATTCGTCGCCAAATCGCCAGTTTAAATAGCCAGGGCCTGCATGGCCGTAGCATCGCGCGCATATTGTCGAGCTGGCGCGGGTTTTATCGCTATCTAGTGTTACACAAAAGCTTCCCGGCCAACCCGGTGATCGGCTTGCGCGCACCTAAAGCACCAAAAACATTACCGCACGCATTGTCGATAGAGCAAACGATCAAACTGGTAGAGATTGAAGGCGACGAGCCGATAACGGTGCGTGACCGTGCCATATTAGAACTGTTTTATTCCTCAGGCTTGCGTCTGAGCGAATTGGTTGGCCTCAATCTGGATCGCCTGGACTTGCAAGAAGGCCTGATTACCGTCATAGGCAAAGGCAACAAAACCCGCATGGTGCCTCTGGGCAGCAAAGCTGTTGCCGCGCTCAAAGACTGGTTAGCCATTCGCACACTCTGGCTCCTCAAGCGTCCGACAGAAATGGCCGTGTTTGTCAGCCAGCAAGCACGTCGCATCCATGGCCGCACCGTGCAAACGCGCATCAACCACTGGGTCACCAAACAAGGTCTGCATAACCATGTGCACCCGCACATGCTGCGCCACAGCTTTGCCAGCCATGTGTTACAAAGTAGCGGCGATTTACGTGCCGTGCAAGAAATGCTGGGGCATGCCAACATCAGCACCACACAAGTGTACACCCACCTCGACTTTCAACATTTGAGCAAAATTTACGACGCCGCACACCCGCGTGCACGCAAAAAATAAAGAATCTATCAAACAAGTTAACGCGCACAAGGTTTTGCAAGATGCCAAAATATGGCAAAATGGCCCTGCTAAATTGGTAAACCTTTGCCAGTCTCGTGACTCTAATGTCATCTCGTCTTAGCTTACAAAAGCAGGCTTATATTTAACAAACCTAAAAAAAGGAACCTCCATGGAACACACCTTACCAGCGTTGCCATTTGCAAAAAATGCATTGGCACCACACATGTCAGAAGAAACATTTGACTATCACTACAGCAAGCACCATCAGGCATATGTGACCAACCTCAACAACCTGATCAAAGGCACCGAGTTTGAAAATGCTGCGTTAGAAGACATCATTAAAAAGTCTTCTGCTGGCATCTACAACAACTCAGCCCAGGTTTGGAACCACACTTTTTTCTGGAACTGCCTGTCTCCAAACGGTGGCGGCGAACCAACCGGAGCATTGGCAGCAGCTATCAATGCCAAATGGGGTTCTTATGAAGAGTTTAAAAAAGCTTTTCAAGCTTCAGCCGTGGGTAACTTTGGTTCCGGCTGGACCTGGCTGGTGAAAAAAGCTGACGGCGCTGTGGATATCGTCAACATGGGCGCCGCTGGCACCCCACTCACCACTGGCGACACCGCAGTGTTGACGATTGATGTATGGGAACACGCTTACTACATCGACCACCGCAATGCGCGTCCTAAGTTTGTCGAAACGTTCCTGAACCATCTGGTGAACTGGGAATTTGCAGCGAAGAATTTTGCGGCTTAATACTGCTCAGTAGCAGCAAACCTGTCATGCTTTAAGGCCTCTAATCACTATTTTAGAGGCCTTTCTTATTGCACCTCCGGATAACCTTATCCTGGCCACGGCCCCCTTCTCCCCCCTCAATAGCATTTGAACCATCATTCGCCTTTAATATATGACGACCATCATATATAATGCAAAACATGAGCAATCAGTCTGTGAAAAAAAATAAGGCCACGCGCAAAGAAATGAGCCATGCGCGCATTTTAGAAACGGCTGCCAAGGCAATACGTAGAAGTGGCTACAGCGGCACCGGTGTCGCCGATATTATGAAAGAGGCTGGTCTGACACATGGCGGGTTTTATGCGCATTTTGCCTCTAGGGATGAAATGCTGGCTGAAGCTGCAAGCCTGGCTGGTGCAGAAACGATCGCCATTGTCGAACAAGTTTTCGCCAAAACGCCACGAGAGCAACGCTTGTGGGCATTGATGAATGCGTATTTATCCAATGAACACATTGCAAATATAGACATGGGATGTTCTTTCGCCGCACTGGGTTCTGAAATGCATAGGCAAGCACCTGAAGTCAGGGCTGCTTCTACTCAACGAATCAAGGAAATGATTAATTTAATCGAAGGTCAATTACCTCATGCCAGTCAATCTGATGCCTATGCTGAAGCACTTCTGATGGTATCCACGATGGTTGGTACGCTTATGCTGGCGCGTGCGGTGGATGATGCTGAACTAGCTGAGGCCTTTCGACAAGCGGCACTTCAACACTATGCACCGCAACATAGTTGAAATAGTGACAGCAGGTTTTTTTTGGCCAAAAATATGATGGTCATCATATAAAATAAAAACGAACCATCATAAAAGGACAACACGATGAGAGCACTTATCCTGAAACGCTACGGCAAATCCGATCAACTGGCATTTACTGACATTGCAAAGCCCGCCATACACCCTGATGAAATATTGGTTCAGGTGCATGCGGCAGGCTTAAATCCAATTGACTATATGATTCCCAAGGGGGCATTCAAGCCGATACTTAAATTCAAGCCCCCTGCGGTGATGGGCAGCGACCTGGCTGGGGTTGTGGTGGAGGTCGGGAGCCGTGTGACCCGCTTTAAAACGGGGGATGCGGTATATGCCAGCATATTTGATTTAGGCACGGGATCCCTCGCTGAATATGCTGCTGTTCCTGAAAGCGCTGCGGCCATCAAACCAGAAACGCTAAATTTCATCCAGGCTGCTTCGATCCCCATGGTGGGACTCACTGCCTGGCAAGCACTTAAAGAACGCGCGCATATTCAGCCCGGACAGCAGGCATTCATACCGGCTGGTTCCGGTGGGATCGGCACATTCGCGATCCAGCTAGCCAAATACCTGGGTGCCAAAGTGGCAACGACGACGAGCACAAGCAATGTGGCACTCGTGCGACATCTGGGTGCAGATGAAGTTATTGATTACAAAACGCAGGCCTTCGAAAAATTACTACATGGTTACGATGTGGTGTTAGGGACAGTAAAAGGCGATAGCATTGAAAAGTCACTGCAAATTCTCAAACCCGACAGCCAGGTGATCTCGTTAATTGGCCCGCCAGACGCGGCTTTTGCCCGCAAAAGAGGCATGGGGATGTTAATGAAACTGATCTTTGGCTTAATCAGCCACAAAATCATCAGGCTCGCCAAAAAGCGCGACATTGAATACAGCTTTATGTTCGTGCATCCAGATGGCCAGCAACTGTCTGAAATCGGTAAATTGCTTGACGCTGGGCATATTCAGCCCGTGGTGGACCAGGTCTTTTCGTTCGACAAAACCATAGAGGCTCTCGCTTATTTGGAGACTGGCCGAGCCAAGGGAAAAGTAGTTGTTAGTTTGATTTAAAGCTAGCTTTGACCATTTTTTAGTATCAACCAAGGAGAGATAGCATGCACAGTAAAGTGGCGATTGTGACGGGGGCTTCATCGGGAATCGGCGCAGCGACGGCAGAGATGCTGGCTGACGCGGGTTATAAAGTATACGGGACCAGTCGCAAAGGGGCGCCGTCTCACCTGCGCGCTTACAAAATGATTGCTTTAGATGTGAATAGTGAGGCCTCTATAGACGCGGCCTTGAAGGAAGTGATACAGACTGAAGGCCGCATTGATCTGGTGGTGAATAACGCCGGGTTTGGCGTCGCAGCGGGCGGTGCTGAAGAGAGTTCGGTTGAGCAGGCAAAAAGTATTTTTGAAACCAATTTTTTTGGCGTTGTGCGTGTGATACGCGCCGTTGTCCCTTACATGCGGCAACAAGGACAAGGGCGCATCATCAATATAGGCTCCATTCTTGGTTTAATCCCGGCACCCTACATGGCGACTTATGCGGCGAGCAAACACGCGATTGAAGGCTACTCAGAATCGCTAGACCATGAACTGCGCACCAGGGGAATCCGCGTATCAGTGATTGAACCTGCTTATACTAAAACCAATTTTGAAGCGAATGCCCCAGAACTAGACGCCAAGATTGAAGCCTATGATGTTGCCAGGAAAGCACTGGCGAAGATCTTAAAATCGGCAGTAGAAGGCGGGGATGATCCTAAAGTCGTTGCTAAAGTGGTATTGAAAGCAGCGAATGCCAAGCAGCCTAAAATGCGATACACAGCGGGGAAATTAGCCTGCCGATTAAGCTTTTTACGGAGATTTGCACCTGCAGCATTGGTTGATAAAGGGATTCGTCAAGAAATGAAGTTAGACATACTCGACAAAATAGCTGACTAAAGACAGGCCTTGATCATGCATGTATCTTTTCACTTTCTGGCACTATGCACGGCGGCTTTATTTCTGCTACTCGCCCTCACCTGGATGTTTGCCCCCACCAGACTTCTGGCCGCGTGGGGCGTCGGCTTTTCAGAGACGGCGGGACTGGTCGGCAGAAGAGCGGCGGCGCTTTATACAGGGATCGCCTTGATGTTTTTTCTGGCGAGAAATGCAGCGCCATCCGCCACCCGCGATGCCCTCATTTATGGGCTAATAGTTACGTGCATGATACTGGCTTTATTGGGGATTGATGCGTTTGCAAAAGGCAGGGCAAACAAGGGGATGCTGACTGCGGTTTTAATAGAGATCGCGTTATGCCTGTTGTTTTTACTGCCTATGTCTTTAAGCGACCTCATATAAGCTCTCAGCATCAGGTCAAGACATAGCGCTTCCCTTGAAACAGATTTACTATCGGCAAATCTATGTAGACATGTATAAGGAAAGCTCAATGACCATACTTGAAGCGACATTTGAACAGAAACTGTTTGAGCTGATCCCGCAAACCCGGAATCTGGGTATCCATATCACACACATCGGGGATAACGAACTGCAAGTAAGTGGCTCGTATGCGCGCAATAAAAACCATCTGGATATTGTGTTTGGTGGCAGCATTGCCGCCATTTCGATCACGACTGCCTGGTCATTACTGCAGCACAAAATACAGCAGACCGGGCTCACAGGTAGCCTGGTGATCAAGCAGCAGGAAATCAAATTTCTGCTACCGGTGCATAGCGATTTTGAGTGTGTTTCTACCTTGCAATCCGCCGAGGACTGGCCATTATTTCTGGAAAACTATCGCCAGCGTGGACGTGCCAAGCTGATCGTGAATGCGCAGATTTTATGCGACGCCAGAATCACCTCGACTTTTCAGGGAGTGTTTGTGTTGTACCAACCGAGCTGAGAGGTTTCACACCACACTTATTTGCCCTGCATTTACATGGCCTGCAATACAGCTTTGCCTTTGGCGGGCTGCTGCGACTGCGCAACCCAGGCTTCAAACACGTCTAGCGCCAGTGGCCTGGTGAAATAATAGCCCTGAAAGATTTCGCAGCCCAGGTCTTTGAGGACATTGAGCTGCGCTTCGGTTTCAACGCCTTCGGCAAGAATCTCCAGTTTGAGGCTTTGCGCCAGCGAAATAATGGCGTTGACGATGCTTTCATGATCGTGACCGTTGAGCATATCGCGCACAAAAGACTGATCAATTTTTAACTGGTCAAACGGCAGGCGCTTTAAGTAAGACAATGAAGAATAACCGGTGCCAAAGTCATCCAGTGAGAAGCAAACGCCCAGTTGTCTGAGTGCCGCCATTTTGGCGATGATGTCTTCGACGTTGTCCACCAGCATACTTTCGGTCAGCTCTAGCTTGAGGTGACCGGGGTGGATGCCAGACTCGGCCAGCATTTGCTGCACATCTGCCACAAAGTTAGGTTGCAAATACTGCTTGGGGCTGACATTCACCGAGAGCACCAGATGGCGCAATGACGGCTGACTGGCCCAGCGCTGCAACCAATAGCAAGCCTCTTGCAACACCCATTGCCCCAAAGCAACAATCTGGCCGGTGCTTTCGGCCAGGCTGATAAATTGCCCAGGCATGATGAGCCCTCTAACAGGATGTTGCCAACGCACGAGTGCTTCGGCACCCACGATCTCATGCCGTTGGTTGTATTGCGGCTGAACATGCAAAATAAACTCTTGTTTTTCAATGGCGGCATGCAAATCTGTTTCGAGCGCGACCCGTTGACGCAACTCGGTTTCCATTTGCGTATCAAAAAACTGATAGCCATTTCTGCCCGCTTCTTTGGCTTTATACATTGCCATGTCCGCTCGGCGCAACAACTCGTCCGTTTGGCTCATATGCTCGGGGTCAAACAGCACGACGCCGATACTAGGCGTGGTGTAGTGCTGATAATGCTTGAGGTTAAACGGTTTTTTAAAGGCCGCTAAAATCTTTTCGCACACGCGCCTGGCCTGCTTTTCGGCTTGCGCCGCCTCATGGTGCAAGCTGTCTAGCACAACCACAAATTCGTCACCACCCAGGCGGCTCACGGTATCAAAGCGTCGCACTGACTGTTTGATGCGCTTGGCCACTTCGACCAGCAAGGCATCGCCGACATCGTGGCCGTGCGTATCATTGAGGGTTTTAAAATTGTCGATATCGATAAACAGCAACGCGCCACCGGTTTCTTTGCGCATGGCTTTGCGCACATGCAAAGCCAGTTTTTCCTGTAACAGCATGCGGTTAGGCAGGCCGGTCATGGTGTCGTAATAAGCCAGTTGGCGAATTTGCGCATCCGCTTGTTTGCGTTCGCTAATATCCCTGAGCACCGCGACCCATTGCGTGACCACACCGCCTTTATCCAGCAACGGTAGCGCATCCATTTCCAGTGAAATACCTACGCCGTCCTCATTCACCGTCACCACCTCGGTTTTAACCGGGCGCATGTGCTGGAAGGCTTCTTTCATCCGCTCCAATTCACGCCCGGGTGTCGCTTCCTGAAACAGCTCAAAGGGGGAGATGCCACCTAGCACGTCGATTGAGCGGCCAGTAATACGGGTAAAGGCATCGTTTAAAAACACGATTTTTTGCTGCATGGGCGCATGCACTGGCGACTCGGTAATCATCACAATGTCATTGAGCCTGGAGATGCCACTGCGCAACAAATGCAGTTGTTCGTCTGATTGCTCGCGTTCAATGGCCAGCCCGAGAATTTGGGCGTAGCTATCGATAAAATCTTGTTCAGCCGCTTGCGGGTGATGCCGCTGCTGCCGATACATGGCTAGCACACCCAGCACACGATGGCTGCGCGACAAAATCGGCATGGTCCAGCAGGACTGCAAACCATGTGCCATCGCCAGTCCACGACATTGCTGCCACAAAGGATGCGTACTGATGTCTTCAGCGATGACCCGCCCCTCAGTCAGCGCAGCAATACCGCCAACCCCCGGTTCGATATCATTAATGGCCTGGGCATACGCGGCAGGTAACCTGGCTGAAGCGATACGACGCAAATGCTGTTCATCTTTATCGAGTAGCAGCATCGCGCAACTCGCCTCTGGAAACTGTTCTTCGATTAACAAGACAGCAGTATGCAAAATTGCTGGCAACGCGACATCAGCCAGCATCATGGCCTGCATTCTATCCTGCCCCTGTTTGATGGCCGCGAGTTGTTTGTGCGCAGTAATGTCTTGTAATGAGCCTTGCAGTTTGACGATCTTGCCTTCGCTATCACGCACTGGCCGCCCCATGGCACGCACCCAGAAACGGCGACCATTGGCAGTGATCTTTTCCATCTCCAGGTCATAGGGCATCCCCTCATCGACACACTGTCGAATCGCGCTACACATCAGTGCCTGATATTCAGGCACAAACATGCTCAAGCCCTCCTCAACTGTCGGCGAGTAGCCTGGTGGCATCTCATGCAACATGGCCACTTCGTCTGACCAGTGAATCAGGTTGGTCTTCAGGTCTATCACCCAACCACCGATTTTCGCCACACTGCCAGCTACCTTGAGCAAGTATTCAGCCTGTGTCCGTCGGTCAATTTCTTTTTGCAAGGCCTGCGTACGGTGCACCACTTGCCGCCTGATCTGCAAGTTCCACAGAAAAGTGACGCCCAGTACCAGCAACAATATGGCGACGCCACGCGTGAACCACAGCATATATGGCCGCTTGACCAGCACATCCCCTTGATAGACAAACCCTTTCAGGTTGTATTGCGCCGGGATCAACCCGAGATCGGCAAAAGTACCGGCAATCGCATCCCAGCGATCTTCATTCATGTGCCCCCACGGCACAACTTCTGATAACACATAAGGCACCATTAAACTGGCCTCTTGCATCAGCGTTTGTTTGGTAATGCCGCGCTTGGAAACCCCAGGCATACTGGCAATCTGTTCGCCCATAGACTCTTTGTGATTAAAAGCGTATACCCAGCCTTTTTTGGTGGCGCGCAAAAAAGCCTCCACGCGCGCAGGGTGCATGGACAGTTCACGTTCAGTCGTGAATAAAATATCACCGTAAAAATCTACGCCATAGCCCTGATTGCTGATGATAGCGGGCGAGTAACCCATTTGCTGCAATTGCACAGGTTCATCCATGGCATAGGCCGAAATCACATCCACCTTGCCCTCTATCAAATCCTGCAAGCGCCAGCTATGCGGCAGAATCGTCATCTGGCGGATATCAAGGTGCTGTTTGAGTAACATGGCTTTAAACTGCAAGCCCCCCTGATCACCAGACATCATGATACGTTTGCCGATCAAGTCTTCTGGCTGATAAATGCCGCTTTCATTCAAGCTGAGCAATACGTAGGGGGAATGCTGAAAAACGGCAGCGAGTGCCACCACTGGTTTACCTGAAATACGAGAGACCAGAATCTCGGAATCACCGATTGAATAATCTGCCTGCCCGGATAACACTTGTTGCAAAGGCGGCAGGTTTTTACTACCTTCAATTATCTCAACATCCAGGCCTTCATCGCGGTAATAGCCCTGTTGCTGGGCCGCATAATATCCGGCAAACTGAAACTGGTGATGCCATTTGAGTTGTAGCTTGATATGCTCAGACGCCACCGTCACAGTCGCAAACGTCAGGCAAACCAATGCCAGCAGCCATTTGCATAATGTAAGAGTCAATCCGCGCTTCATGGGTATCCGAACAACGTCAAAGAAATATGGGATTGGTCACTAACAACCAATCTCATCCAATGGTGTTTATACCGCACGATGGGCAGATCACATCATGCAAACAAACCAGAATTTATAGCTGTATCAATCGAATTGACGACTATGCTCCTTAAGCCGCCGCAGACGCGCCTCAAAACAGCCCCGGTGATTAATCGCCATGCGCTGAAACCGGGCCAGGTTTGAGTGTTAATGCAAGCAACAGCATCAGGCAAGAGACCAGGCACAAGAGTCGAAACGCACTCTCGAAGTGACCACTCACATCACGGATATAGCCGACAATAAAAGGACCGCAAGCGGCGATCAAATAACCAATTGTTAACACGAAAGCATTCCAGCGATTAGCAGCATCCGAGGTGTCTGTATGGTCTAGTGGCAAGGTCATTGCCAGCGTAAACGCACCGCCCAGGCCCACAGCCGTGAGCGGCACCCACAGCCATGGCGAGGCGCCGGGGGTTGCCATTCCGGCCAGGCCGATGGTAGACAACAAGGCACAGCCGGCAAGCCAGCCGCGCCGATCGGCTTGCCGGCTATACAACCCGACCACCGGGCTCGCCAACATAAAGCAAAAAGTAAAACTGGCAAGTACTGCACCAGCTTCGGCGGCTGGCATGCCGCTTTCCTGATACCTGGCCGCAGTCCAGGTGAGAATGGCATAAAACAAAAAATTAACGCAGGCAAAAAATAGCGCAATCAGCCAGGCCACTGGCGTGCGTAGCGGCAGGCGTGATGCAGCTGCAGAAAGCACCTTTGGCTGAGCCGGAACCGTTTTTTTCATTGCCTGCCACCAGGCAACGATGGCGATGACGCCTAAGGCAGCCCAGACACCGGTCGCCACCTGCCAACCTGCCATTTGTACCATCCAGCCAGTCAACCCGGCCGACAAGGTACTCCCCAACGACAGTGCCGTGGCATAAATGCCCATCATTAACGCGGCACGCTGGGCAAAACTGGCTTTAACGATGCCAGCAAACATGGCGCCAGCCACGGCAATGCCAACACCGACACCAACAGTGGAGCCAATTAAGACACCACTGCTCGCGGAGTAAGTACGGACTAACATCGACACGCTGAGCACACTTAAAGCCGCCATCAGCACTTTATTCACACCAAACCGGCGCACCAGCCACGGTGTCGGCAAGGCCAATGCACCCATTAATACATCCGGTATCGCCGTCATCAGCGAGGCCATGGCATGACTTAACTGAAAACGGTCTATGATGGCAGGTAACGCGGGCCCCATCGACACGATGCCAGGCCTTAAGGCGATCGCCACCAGCACAATCGCCACGACCAGCCTCCACTCGCTGCCAGAAAACCCGGCCCAACGCCCTTGTTGCTGCACTCGCTTGCCCTTCATGGCATCCCCTGTAAACATTCACTATACAAACCACACTGTAGCGGGGAGTCTCTGATTGCAAAATACGCCATTTGTCTGATACGGGCTGGTGATGCCACACGCATTGCGCCCATCGCCAGCGACTGGGAGTCGTGTAAAATGCGCGAGCATCGCTGGCGTATTGTGCGCGCCCGCAACCATTTTTTGTGGAGAATAGTGTTGAAACTGGCTACCTGGAACGTCAACTCCCTGACTGTGCGCTTGCCGCATGTGCTGGACTGGCTGGCTGCCAACCAGCCAGATGTGTTATGCCTGCAGGAAACCAAGCAGGAGGATAGCAAGTTCCCTTATGCAGCGTTGCAAGAGGCGGGCTTTAATGCAGTACATAATGGCCAGAAAACCTACAATGGCGTGGCGATTATCAGCCCGCATGCACTGAATGATGTGCATGTTGACCTGCCCAATTTTGTCGACGAACAAAAACGCATCATTGCGGCGACCATACAAGGCGTGCGCGTCATTTGTGCGTATGTGGTGAATGGTCAGGCAGTAGATTCAGACAAATATCAATACAAACTCAACTGGCTGGCTGCATTACAGAACTGGGTTACAGACGAGTTAAAGCAACACGAAAAACTCGCATTGCTGGGTGACTACAATATTGCGCCTGATGATAGAGACTGCCATGACCCAGTGGCCTGGCAAGGCCAGGTGCTGGTGAGTGCCCCCGAGCGGGAAGCGTTGCAACGATTATTAGCCTTGGGATTACACGATAGCTTTCGCCTGTTTAACGAGGAAGCCGGGCAGTTTAGCTGGTGGGATTACCGCATGGCCGGCTTTCGCCGCAACATGGGCATGCGTATAGACCATATTTTAGTCAGTGAGGCCTTAAAGCCGTTATGCCAAAGCTGCGTGATAGACAAGGCACCGCGCAAACTGGAACGCCCAAGCGACCACACACCGGTCATGCTCACGCTGGCAAACGGATAAGCTTTAAACCGTAGGCATCACAAACTTGATGCCTTGCAATACTTCGAGAATGCGTGACTTGAGGCGTTTGTTCAACTCGGCCTCCATCTCCTGCAATTGCGCCGCAACGACCGTTGCCACCTCCGCGGCGATTTTTTCTTGCAAGGCGGGCTCAGAGGCAGCCAGCTCAGTCTGCATATTCTGTTTAAACTCGGCCATTTGCGCCGCGTTTAACTCGGTAAACACCTGTTGCAAAGACGCTTTGTAATCATCTACCAGCGTCGATGCCGCCAAGGCCTGGCTGTCAGACAACGTTTGCTTATTAGTTTCTTGCAACTGTTGCAAATGCTCGGTCAAGCCTTGTTCAAGCTGCTCGCGCAAAGACTGCAAGCGACTTTCCATTTGTGCTTGTTGCGCGTCAACCAGGGGCGATAAAGTTTCTCCCAACCACTGGTTGCCAGCTTTATCGACGGTGTCACGGACTGCCTGCTCTGTGCTGGCCAGCAACTGCTGCTGTGTTTCACTTAACTGCGACAGCTTGCCTTCAATGGCCTGCAATTGCAGCTGAACCGTGTTTTCCAGCGTGCCCGTAAACGCTTGCTCACTGGCTTGCATCTGTGTTTGCTGCGCGTCAGTCACACGGCCAACATGCTCTTCAAATGTCTGCAACTGCTGTTTGCTGACATGGCCCATTGCCTCACGAAAAGCCTGCTCTATCGCCTGAATACTGTCACCCACTTGCGACTGCGCCTTGGCCAACACCTCTTGTTGCAGCGTATTTGCATAGTCAGCAAGTGATTGCTGCCCGGCAGCGAGCGTACCTGGACTCTTCTCGGCCAGTTGTGCTGTCACCAATTGGGCGATTTCCGGTAACAACGCCTGTTTAAGCTGTGCCACCAGCTCGTCCATCTCAATAGCAGGTACAGACGCTTTTTGAACGACTTTGGTTAATACCGGAATTTCTGAAATATCCACACTATCTCCCTTGCAAGGCTTGTTATTGCGTTTGCTTATTCATGTGCTGAATTTCGTAACCGCGATCACGATAAAACGCCCAACGTTGCCGCCCGGCCACCTTGTCGGCCTCTTCGGTGCCGATCAACTCGAATACATGGCGAAAACGACTAAAAAACTTAGGCAGACTTGCCTGACAATTAAACAGCAAATCATCCTGGCGAATCTGCTCCGGCAGCCAGGCCAATTGCACCGGCGTCAGGGCGGCATTTGCCGCGTCTGCCAGTGCATTTGGTACAAAGCTCTCTACCGCTTGTTGCCATAGAGTGTCTCCCATGGCCTGCGCCTGGTCACGATCAGACACAAAAATCGTCACACTGCGTTGACGCGCCAACGCCTGGCTCACCAGTTGCTGTACCATCGCTGACGGGTCAGTGACATCAGTGTAAAAACGGATTTTGGTCATAAAGCGTTTATTTGGCAGCCTGTTCCAGCAAGTAAGTCACCAGCAATGGCACCGGGCGGCCAGTACCGCCTTTGTCCTTGCCAGACTTCCAGGCGGTGCCGGCGATGTCCAGATGCGCCCAGTCATACTTTTTGGCAAAGCGTGACAAGAAACACGCGGCGGTAATACTGCCTGCGGCACGCCCGCCGATATTGGCGATATCGGCGAAATTACTGTCAAGCTGGCCTTGATAGTCATCCCATAATGGCATTTGCCAGGCTCTATCATTGGCCTGCTCACCCGCTGCCAGCAATGCTTTTGCCAACGCGTCGTTATTGGCAAACAAGCCACTGACATGATGGCCCAGCGCAATCACACACGCGCCGGTCAAGGTGGCAATATCAATCACTGCGGCTGGTTCAAAACGCTCGGCATAAGTCAGCGCGTCACATAAAATCAAGCGGCCTTCGGCGTCAGTATTCAATACTTCAATGGTCTGGCCAGACATGCTGGTTAACACGTCGCCCGGCTTGGTCGCGCGGCCACTTGGCATGTTTTCGCAAGTAGGGATCAAGCCCACCACGTTCAGCGGTAACTTTAATTCGCCCAGGGCTTTAAACACCCCTAGCACCGAAGCAGCACCGCACATGTCATACTTCATTTCATCCATGTCGGCGCCCGGTTTGAGTGAAATGCCGCCGGTATCAAACGTGATGCCCTTACCCACCAGCACTACCGGTTTTTGCGACTTTTTGCCATGCAAATGCTGTAACACAATAAAGCGTGGCGGCTCGTCGCTACCGCGGGTCACGCCCAAAAAAGAGCCCATATTGAGTTTTTCAATCGCGGCTTGATCCAGCACCTCAACCTTAAAGCCATATTCTTTGGCCAGTTTTTCGGCCTGCTTGCCCAGATAGCTTGGCGTGCAAATATTAGGTGGCAAATTGCCGAGGTCTTTAGCCAGCGCAACGCCCTGGCCTAAACTGCTGCCCTGACTCACCCCTTCCGTGACAGCCGCATGGTGCTCTTTTTCTGCCAGCAGCAGCACTTCTGTTAAGGCATGCGGCTCAACAGACTTCTCTTTGACTGCATTCACCTTATAAGTCGCATCCAGCGCCACCTCAGCCAAGGCGGAGGCGGCTTGTTGCAGTGTCGTTTTTTTAATGCCCAGGCCGGCAAAATCGGTAGCAATACTCTCTACGCCTGCTGGCAATGCCTTAATTGCCGCACGAAAACTGTTACGCAAGCTTTTCAGGCTTGCTTCGTCGGCTTTACCCAAGCCCACCAGCATCACTCTGGACGCACTCACGCCAGCAAGCTGACGCAACAGCACAGTGCTGCCAGTTTTACCTTCCATATCGCCAGATTTCAGCACCGCTGAAATGGCTTTTTCGCTTACAACATCCAGTGATTTCGCCAAATCCGTCAGTTTTCGGCCTTCATAAATGCCAACCAGCAAGCAATCCGTACGCAATTTTTCCGGGGCAGCGCTTTTTATGCTAAATTCCATCTTTATCCTTTGTGATGCCATGCAATTTGCCTGAGTAATGGTTGTATTATCTAGTGTTTTATGCTGATTTCAAAGCGGTGCATCTAAATTGAAAATTTTCAAACGTGCATTGTCCGCAGAGCTGATGTCCTCAGCGTCTGCCATTTTCCTGATTATCCTCGGTATTGTGGTGGCACAACGCGCCGGTAATATCGTGCGCCAAGTCTCTAAAGGCATTTTGCCCAACGACGCCATCGGCACTATCCTGACCTTTAGCTTGGTGCAGTTCATGCCAATGATGCTGTCGCTCGCCATTTTTCTGGCAGTCTTGCTGACGTTGACCCGCTGGCACCGCGATTCCGAAATGGTGATCTGGATGAACGCAGGGCTTAGCCTGCGCCAATGGGTGCAACCCATTTTGCGCTTTATTTCACCGATTGTGATCATCATTAGCGTATTCAGCCTGCTCATCATGCCCTGGGCCAATGAAAAGGCGGACAACTACCGTGCACAACTGAAAAAACGTGACGAATTGTCGTCTATCAGCCCGGGCACATTTAAAGAGTCAAATAACGGTGACCGCATCTACTTTATCGAAAGCTTCGATAAGCTGGGTTACGAAGTCAAAAATATCTTTGTGCAATCCAAACAAAATGGCAAAACCGGTATTATCACGGCCAACAGCGGCAGTCGCTACAAAGCAGCCAACGGCGATAATTTTTTGCGTATGGAACACGGCAGACGCTATGAAATCACGCCCAATACGCTAGAAGTCATGACCACCGAGTTTGAGCGTTACGACATCCGGGTTGAGATCAAGGAAGCCGCCCCAGCATCCAGCACGGCACAAGCCAGGTCTACCCAGTCATTAATCAGTGGGGCAACCAAGGCCGACCATGCCGAGCTGCACTGGCGGTTGGCCATCCCGATTTCAACCATTGTCATGGTACTGCTCGCCATCCCGCTCAGCTTTGTTGATCCACGCGCCGGGCGTTCGCTCAACATCATGTTTGCCATCCTGATATTCATCATCTACAACAACATGCTAAGCATTTTTCAGGCCTGGATTACACAAGGAAAAATATCCATTTTGATTGGTCTATGGCCAGTCCATCTTGTGTTTGTTCTGCTTGGCTGGTATCTCTACCACCGTCGCAAATACCTCAAACCACTCATTCCAGATTGGTTTAAACGTCGAACCAAGCGTGCATAAACCATGACGCTGACTATTCTAAATCGCTATTTCTGGAAAGAAATCAGTTTCAACATCATGTTGGTGTTGTTGGGCCTGCTCGCCATGTTTTCTTTCTTTGACCTGTTACAAGAGCTAGACAGCCTCGGGCGCGGGCACTACGGCATCAATAGCATGCTGATTTATGTCGGGCTCAGCATTCCCGGACACATTTATGAAGTAGCGCCAGTGGCCGTGCTATTAGGCATTGTCTACACCCTGGGAGCAATGGCCTCCAGCTCAGAGCTGATTGTGATGCGCACCAGCGGCATTTCACTGCAAATGATCGCTAAAATGCTGTTAAGCATTGGGCTGGTGTTTGCACTGGTCACCTTTTTAATTGGCGAAGTCATTGCGCCTATCAGTGAAAAAATGGCGCAGCGCATCCGTATTCAGGCCACAGATTCTGTGGTCGCGCAGGACTTTCAATCTGGCTTGTGGATCAAAGATGGCAGCAGTTTTGTCAATGTCAGCACCGTGATGCCAGACACCAGCCTGGTCGATATTCGTATTTACGACTTTGATGCACAGTTTCGCCTGCGCAATGTGAGCCATGCTGACAAAGGCTATTTTGAAGATGATCACTGGGTACTGTCGAATGTGACACAAACCAAAATGCACACCAGCAAAGCTGCCCAAAACAATTCGGTTACCTCGCAATTTTTCAAGCAGACCAAGTGGGAATCATTGATTCGACCCGAACTGCTCAATGTCTTGCTTGTGCTTCCAGAGAAAATGTCGGCCTGGAACCTCTATAGCTTTATCCAATACCTGCATCAAAACGGGCAGCGCAGCACTCGCTACCAGGTCGCCCTCTGGTCCAAACTGGTCTACCCGCTAGCCTGCCTGGTCATGGTGGTGCTAGCATTGCCGTTTGGCTTTTTACAGCAACGCGCGGGCGGCATCAGTGCCAAAATTTTTGCCGGTATCTTTTTGGGGGTGGTCTATCAAATCATGAACCGCGTGTTTGTACACCTGGGTGTGCTTAATGACTGGTCACCCCTGGTGAGTGCCATCAGCCCAACGCTATTATTTTTAGCGGCCGGACTCGGCATGCTCTATTACGTCGAACGCCGTTAACATCGCCGCTTAACACCCTACTGATGCGGCAATATAATGATGCGTGAACCCAACAGGCGATCATGCAAAAACTGTTGCTCACTATCCAGCAACGCCCACCATAAAGTGAGCCCAGCCGGCAACAGCAACACCCCTGCCAGTACATAACGCAACACCGCTTGCTGGCGATTCAGCAACTGCCCATGCTGATCAACCACTTTCAATTTCCAGGTCTGGCTCGCCAGCGTTTGCCCGCTTAACACCCAGCAGCGCACAAAATAAGCGCCCATTGCCAGCCACAACAAGGCCTGCAAACCCAGCCTTTTCCAGCCGTGGCTTGCGTCCCCTATCAGCATGACGTACGCTGCAGTCAAGGCCAGCGCTAACGCCACCATCAACAAGGCCTCGTAGACCACCGCCAGATACCGTTTAATTAAATGCTTCATTTGTCATCCAGATAACAAAAACCCCGCAATTGCGGGGTCAGGCAGAAAAACGCAGGCTTATTTCTGATCCCAGCTATCTTCCCACATGCAGTGTCTGATTTTGTGACGGTTAGCAATCAGTTCATCAATGCTAGGCTCGTCATTCAAGGCACGCTTCAACGCCAGCTTGATCGCTTCGTAGTTGTTTTTGTACAAGTCAGCCTTGTCCAGGTTAGCTTCTTTGGCACAGCCCGGGTCTACCCACAGCAACGCAACGATACACAACTCGTTGACCAGTTCTTTAGGAATAATGCCTTCGATCACAGCATCAGTAATGCCATCAGCCACACCAGCTTGCACCACGCCACCGAACAATTCAATGTTCAGGGAATCTTTCAAGGTCACTTTTGGCACCATCATGGTCGCAGGGCGTACCATCTGGTTAATATCGCGCACGGCAAACATCGCTGTATGGCCTTTGGTTTGTGCCATCATGTTGGCAAATGCAGCACCTACCGGGCCGTCTACAGAACCAATCAAGATTTCCGGCATCGCGGCTGTAACATCTTTACCTTCAGAAAACACGGTGGCTTCACCGGCTTTAAATACGATTTTTGACATGAGAATTCCTTTGATGTCTGCAAGTTTGAGAAAAACTGAAGCCGCAATTATACCAGTTCAAGTTGCATATCAATATGTAATATATCGGCATCACTGTAAGGCTCGCCGCAGATTTCAAAGCCGGTTTGCTGATAAAAACCCACGGCATGCATTTGCGCCGATAAGCGCGCATGTGTGACCTCCAGCTGACGACAGACCTGTATCGCCTGCAACAACAGCGCCTCACCCACGCCCTGCCCACGCCACTCCGCCAGCACTGCCATACGGCCAATATGCCCATCCGGCAAGACCCTGGCGCAGGCAAGTGGCAGATCGCCCTGGCAGGCCAGCAAATGGATCGCTGTTGCATCGGCAGCGTCCCACTCTAGCGCAACCGGCACCTGTTGCTCGTCTATAAAAACGCGTTGCCGAATATTGCGGCACTCTGCCCACAAGAGATGATGCATATTCAGTGCATGGATATTGAGTTGAATACCTTGGACGGACATGCCCTGCTCCGGATCAAATCCGCTCATTGTACCTGCATTGCAACTGCGCCTATATTGCAATTGACCGTGGCCACAGGCATCATACGTGCTTTATTAAAACAGGATTTGAGGAAAAGCTATGTGTCGTTTTCAAACTGCGGCGGCCAGAATTTTGCTGGGGCTGGTGTTTTTCGGGGTGGTAATTTTAAAGTTGATGGCGATTTTGAATACGCCTGACGGCTACTTGCAATATCAGATGACGTTGGGCCAGTTTGGTTTGCCAGCGGTGTTTGCTCCCTTGCTGATCCTGGTACAGTTTGTGTTTGGCCTGCTGCTGATTATCGGCTTTAAAACCAGACTGTCAGCGCGTGTACTCGGTGTGCTGGCAGCATTTATGGCATTGATTCTGGCACAGGCATCCCTGGACGCATTTTTTGCCTATATGGGCATTGCCGGCGGCATGTGGCTGCTGAGCATTTATCCTGACACAGCTTGCAGCCTGGATAACCGCCGCAAATAATTTTTCGTGCTTTGCTCGTAAAAAAAGCCGGTGCAATTGCCCGGCTTTTTTTGTTTGTGCCAACGGCATTAACCTTTGATTTTAATGCCCAGCTGCTTGAGTTTACGGTACAAATGCGTGCGCTCCAAACCGGAGATTTCTGACAGGCGGCTCATATTATTTTTCACCAGCCGCATGTGATACTGAAAATAAAAACGTTCAAATTCGTCACGCGCTTCACGTAAGGGCTGGTCGAGATTGAGCGGCATATGCTGCTCGGCCGACGCGGCAGTTTGGCCTTGAAAATTGGCTAACACCCGTTGCACATCTGCCTGCGTGATGACTTCGGCAAGACTGGTCATCAGTAGGTTTTGCACCACGGACTCAAGTTCATCCAGGTCACCCGGCCAATCGGCATTGCGCATGGCATTCAAGGCCGCAATATCAAACGATTTATAGTCAATTTTGCTGGCTTCCACCATCAGGGTAGCCATCGCATTCACCAGGTCAGGAATATCTTCTTTGTGCTCATCCAGGCAAGGCACTTTGACCGCTGCACCAGCCAGCGTTTGCAGCAAGGACTGCTCCAGCATGGCCTTTTCAATTAATTGCGGCAGGCCATGCTCACTGGCACAAATGACGCGCACACCGTATTTTTCAGACTTGTTAATGACCAGGCTCAAGCCTTTTTGTTCGGTTTTACCCAGCTTGGTCACTTCGTCGACAAACACTACGCCTTCGCGCGCCTGCTCCAAAATCTCCATCGGCGCAGTGACTAATTTTTCATACTCGGTGAGCGCAACCCACGGCGTATTGTGCGGTCGCAAAAATTTAGCGCATAAAGGCACGCTGCCGCCTTTTTTGCCAATCAGAAACAAGGTATTTTTATGCCGGGCCAGTTGTTCAAGGCGTTGCTTGAGCTCCTGAATCACCGCGCTTTTGCCAAAGCTGGATAGATTAATCTCGGTATGCGCGAGGTGCTCGGTGTGCTTAATGGCCGCAGTCACGGTTTTGAGCAGTTTTTGCAGCGCGATGGGTTTTTCGAGAAAATCAAACGCACCCAAACGTGTTGCCTCAACGGCTGTATCAATCGTGCCATGCCCTGACATCATAATCACCGGCATGGTTAGCAAGCCGGCATTCGCCCACTCTTTGAGCAAGCTGATGCCATCGCAATCCGGCATCCAGATGTCCAGCAAAACCAGATCCGGGCGCAATTTGAGGCGCTCGTCCCTGGCCACTTGTGCGTTCTCCGCCAAGCGTACGATGTGCCCTTCATCTCGCAAGATGTCGCTCAACAACTCCCGGATGCCTATCTCGTCATCGACCACCAAAATATTACGTGAAGCCATGGTACTTCCTTACACGATGCGCTCAACGCGCCGACGCTGTTGTTGTTTATCTACCGGCAAGCTGATGGTGACGCTGGCGCCCCCTTGTGGCAGATTGTCTATGCGAATCTGTCCACGCTGCTCTTCTATCATTTTTTTCACAATGGCCAACCCCAACCCGGTGCCGTGAGACTTGGTGGTGACATAGGGTTCAAACACCCTTGCCATCACATCGGTTGGAAAACCACTGCCGTTATCGGTCACTGTCAATTTTATACGCTCGCCATCATAATCGGTCAAGATAACAATGTGCGGCTCAGCCACTTGCGTCAATGCATCCTGCGCATTTTGCAGCAAGTTGTGCAAAATCTGCCGCATCATGGTCGCATCGGCATAAATGTCCGGCAGTTGCTCATGTAAGGCAAATACCAGCTTAACTGCCGAGGCGTTATACAAGCGGCTAACATCACGAATTAAAGCATTTAAATCCAGTTTTACCAACTGTACCGCCGGGGTTCTGGCATATTCACTAAACTCGTTGACCATGTTTTTCATGGCCTGCACCTGATTGACGATAGTGTCTGTGGCCTTAAACAACATCTCGGCGTCTTTGCTATCGAGTTTGTCCTGCAATTTAAGCTGCAGGCGCTCTGCCGACAATTGTATTGGTGTCAGCGGATTTTTAATCTCGTGCGCGAGCCGCCTGGCAACCTCGGCCCAGGCCGCATCGCGTTGTGCCTGCGCCATCGCGGTCACATCATCAAACACCACCACCAGCCCATGCCCCGCGCCTTCTGGCAATCGCGTGACGCGCAACATAAGAATCTGCGACCCGTGCACACCTTCAATGTCGATCTGGCTGGTCAGGTGCCGTTCATGATGGTCAAACTGCAAAGTGTCTTCGTAATGCTGCATCACCAGCTCAGTAAACGGGCTGAGATATTTTTTTTCTGCCGCCACTTCGGTAAAAATCTTGTTTTTAAAACCGACCAGCGAAATTCCCAGAATATTAGTCGCCGCCAGGTTATACACGCGCAACTCTGCGCGCTCATTAATGGTCATTACACCCGAGCTTAAATGCGACAGAATCGCCTCCAGGTAAGCGCGCGCAGACTCGACGTGCTGACGGCTTTGCTCGGAGGCATTTTTTGCCTCCTGCAGTTGCCGCGTCATGCTGTTAAACGACTTCACCAGCACACTCAGCTCATCTTTACCAAACGAAGGCAATTGCTGTGAATAATCGCCGCTGGCAATCAGGCGCGTGCCTTCTGCCAGCACGGTCAGCGGTTGCGCCATGCGGCGACTCAGCGCAAAAGCAATGGTCAATGCACCGAGCATGGAGAGCAATAAAATCATGGTCAGCGTCAGCATGAAAATATCTTTTAATGACTGACGGCTGTAAGACAGCGTTTGATATTCGCGATAAACGTCTTGCACTGATTCGGCGGTATTCGATAGCGCCTTTGGCACTGGCTGCATCAATTGCAAGATGCGCATTTCACCAGTAATGCCCAGGGTTTCCACTGGGGTCAGCACCCGCATATAGAGGCCTTTACCCGGAATCGGCTCGATTTTTCCGTAGACACCCGTTCTGGCCTGACGCAGCTGAGGCACCGAAGGCAACTCGGGCAAAAAGCTGCTGGGGTCCGAGCTACTCACAGCCAAAATGGCCCCTTGCGCACTGAGTAAAGCTGCGTCCTGGATGCCTGCTTTTTCGCGCAAATCGTTGATCTGGCTATAGTGTGAGCGGGCCGGCTGCAGCGACACGGAAACGGCCATGCTTTGCGCTTTTTCTTTCAGGTCGCCCAGCATAATATCCAGTGCACGCTGGCCAAGACTCAGGCCGCCGTCCAGCGCAGACTCAACCTTGACGTTAAACCAGGACTCAATGGAGCGCGACAGAAAATTCACCGACACCAGATACACAATCATGCCGGGAATCAGCGCCATCAGCGCAAACGTGACCAGCAGCCTGAAATTGAGTTTGCTGCCAACCTGCTTGGTTTTGGTGGTGCGATAAAGATGGCGTAACTGATAAGCAATGACGCCCAGCAGCAGCACCGCCAGACCGGCATTGATATAGAGCAAGACCAGGTAATAGTCGCCGCTAATGGCGGTATTGGCACTGGCGAGCGACAGCAGATAAAGCAGGGCTGCTGCCAGCGCAATAGACAAAATCAAGACATAACGCATAACGCTAGCGCAGTGTTTCCTTCACCCACCAGCTAAACGTGGGCGTGACCAGCTCCCAGTCACTTTCACCTAATGCATCTAATTGCAGTGCTTTGGGCAGTTTGCTGGTATCCAGATGCATTTTGAGCGCAGCCTGGTAGGGTTGGTTTTTTTCGAGGGTGGCATGTGGCACCAGCCGCCAGTCATGAATCAAGCCCAGCTCGCGCCTGGCTTCACCCAGGCTATCAAACACTTTTTGTTGTTGCGGGTAATTGAGCAGATATTGTTTGGTGAGCGCATGGTAGTTAAGAGTCACGGCACGACGCTCAGTCACCACTTCGTCATCAAACCAGTATTTAAGTGGTTTGACGATTTGAAACTCGTACAAAAAGGTGAGCGCAACGCCTTTACTGAGTGCCTCTTCCAGCGCGCGCCCAAACTGGAGATCAAGATCGGCATCCAGTGTCCACATTTCATCGCGCAACACCAGTTCTGCACCACGAATATGCGCATGATTGCCACCAGCCATCACCACCCAAGTCGTCAGGCTGAGCAAGAATCCTATGCATAACCAGCGATTAATGTTTTTGCAAAAGTGCATAAAACAATCCGTCATGCGCAGCGGTGGGCAACAATTGGCCGCCAACCTGCGCTTGACAAGGCAATGTCGTCACATCAAAAGCGAGCGGCAACCTTGTCGCATCGGTGTGCGTGGATAAAAATTGTTGAATTTGCATTTCGTTTTCTTGTTGGAATATTGAGCAAGTCACGTAGAGCAATTTACCGCCTTTTGCCAGCATTTGCCACAAATTCGATAAAATTTCCTGCTGTGTACGGGCAAATACGGCCAAATCCTGCGGCCTGCGCAACCACTTCATATCAACATGGCGGCGCACAATCCCCGACGCGCTACAAGGCACATCGGCCAGAATACGGTCAAACAAGTGGCCATCAAACCAGTCAGCCTGAGCGGCGTTGCCGGTGATAACTTGCGCTTGCAACCCTAAGCGCTGCAAGTTTTCATGCACACGCCGCAAACGCTCAGTTTCCACATCCAGTGACAGCAACTCAATGTCACTCGCCTCCAGCAGGTGGCAAGTTTTACCGCCTGGCGCGCTGCAGGCATCAAGCACACGCATGCCTGGCTGTAAATCCAGCAACGGTGCTGCCCATTGCGCCCCTGCGTCCTGCACACTGACCCAGCCTGCCTCAAAATTGGGCAGTTTGTATACTGGCAACGGTTGTTGCAACTGAATAGCGGTGCCGCCCAAGTGGCTCACCTGAATGTCGGCCGCCTCCAGTAGCTGCATATACCCTGCCACATCTGTCTTGCGCAGGTTGACGCGCAAGGTCATCGGCGGGTGGCTGTTGCCTATGTCTAAAATGGCTTGCCATTGCTGCGGATATTGTTGCTTCAGCGTGTCTATCCACCATTGCGGGTAGTTAAACTGCACCTCTTCGCGCTGCATCATAAGCGGCTTTAACGCCTCGCGCTGACGCAAAAAATTACGTAACACCGCATTGACCAAACTTTTAGCCCACCGCTGGCCGGTTTTACCCGCCGCCTCTACCGCCTGATTAACCACGGTAAAATCATCATCGGCACTATGTAGTAGTTGTGACAACGCAACCAGCAACAAGGCAGACACACGATCATCGGTAACCGGTTTAGGCGTCAACGCTTTAAGATAAGCAGCCGCCTCTGCATAAAAACGCAGCGTGAGATAGCTATAATCCTGCGCGGCTGCTTGCTGTTGCGGCGTGGCCGATTTGACCTTGCGCAGCGCCTTGGGCATGGAAACAGTCAGGTTATGTCCGGCCAACACTTCGGCCACCGCATGCGCGGCGATTAATTGGGCAACTTGCAACGATGATCTCTGGGCAAAAAAAGCTATTCTACTTGATGCGCCCCAATTACACAGTGAAAAACGCGCGCAATAAAAAAGGCTTTCACCAGAAAGCCTTTTTAAACTTCAACACATCTGCGCTTAATATTGGTTGGCGAGTGCCAACAAGCGACGAATACGCTCCTCTGTTTGCGGGTGAGTGCTAAACAAGCCCTTGAGGTCAGCGCCAGACAATGGATTAATAATCATCATCTGGCCGGTTTCAGGGTGTTGCTCAGCCGTCATGTTCGGGATCTGGTGTGCGTAATGATGGATTTTTTCCAGCGCGGCCGCCAGCGCTTTCGGGTCACGGCTAATATCCGCGCCCATGCGGTCTGCTTCATACTCACGCGAGCGCGAAATCGCCATTTGAATCAACGAAGCCGCCAACGGCGCTAGCACCATGATCAGAATACCGATCATCGGGTTAGGCCTGTCTTCACCATCACGGTGGCCGCCGCCAAACATCAGGCCAAATTGTGCAATGGATGAGATAGCGCCGGCCACCGTGGCTGAGATAGTCGAAATCAGCGTATCGCGATTTTTCACGTGTGCCAGCTCATGCGCCATCACGCCGCGCAACTCGCGCTCACTTAAAATCTGCATGATGCCAGTGGTGGCTGCTACGGCTGCATGCTCCGGGTTGCGGCCCGTCGCAAAGGCATTCGGCTGGCTTTCGTTCATCACAAATACACGCGGCATTGGTAGCTCGGCGCGCTCAGCCAACTCTTTAATCATATTGTAGTAATTGCGAAACTGGCCATTACCAAAATTATTGTCAGCGTTAATTTCAACCGCGCCATACATCTTTAACACCGCCTGGTCACTAAACCAGTAGGCATAAAAGTTCATGCCGCCCGCCAGTAACAAAGCGATTAACATACCACCCTGGCCACCCAGCGCCCCGCCAACAGCCACAAACAGGGCCGTAATGGCTGCCATCAGCACAAAGGTTTTGGTCCAGTTACCTAACATACATACTCCTTGAATACTTAATAGACTGCCATCTTAATATGCGGTGATGACAGTGGTTTTTCAATGGCTGCGCGAGCAAATACCGAATCGTTGAGCGAACCGGGGGGCCAGTGAAAAGCGCGTGAAATGTAACCAGCCTGCTTAAGAAAACTGGTCGCCCACCTGCACATGCTGCCCTTGCACAAACTGCTGCGCTGTTTGCCGCTTACCACCCGGCATTTGCAATTCGAGAACCTCCAGCACGCCGTCGCCACAAGCGACTCGCAATGGCTGTGTTTCCAGCACAGTACCAGGCCGGCCCTGGCCAGTCGCAGACTGCGCAAACCATACTTTGCACACTTGCTGTTTAAACTTGGCAGTCGCCACCGGAAAAGGATTAAACGCACGCACCTGACGTGACAGTTGCTGCGCAGAGAGTGTCCAGTCTATGGCAGATTCGGATTTCTCCAATTTGTGCGCATAGGTGACCAATGACTCATCCTGTACTTCAGAACGGAGCTCGCCTGTGCTTTGCAATATGTGCATGGCTTCCACCATTAAACGCGCACCTTCACGGCTAATCGCATCATGCAGGCTTTGGGTGGTGTCGGCCTCGGTAATAGCAACCGCCCATTTACTGACCATATTGCCTGCATCCAGCTTAGGCACCACCTCCATAATGGTGACGCCCGTTTCGGCATCGCCAGCCAGGATGGCTCTATGAATTGGTGCCGCACCGCGCCAACGCGGCAGCAATGAGCCATGAATGTTGTAACAGCCACGCTTGGGGATATTCAGTACGGCAGTCGGGATAATCAGGCCATAAGCCGCCACTATCATGACATCGGCATTCACCGCAGCGACCTCTGCCTGTACTTCTGCAGGTTTGAGGCTCTCCGGCTGAAACACCCGTAAGCCATGTTGCAGGGCCAGCTGTTTGACCGGGCTGGCTTTTAGCTGCATGCCACGGCCAGCCGGGCGGTCTGGCTGGGTTAATACCATGACAATCTCATGGCCAGCATCAATCAAGCCCTGCAAAGCAGGCACGGCAAACTCCGGGGTTCCGGCATAAATAATTCGCATGCAAATCCCCTGTGACTAATAACTATTGCGTTCGATTTCGCGCGCGTGTTTGACCATTTTGCTGCGGATACGGTTACGTTTGAGCGTTGACAGATACTCAACAAATACCTTGCCTTTGAGGTGATCCATTTCATGCTGAATACAGACACTGAGCAGGCCATCGGCATCCAGCTTATATGTTTTACCGGTGGCGTCCTGCGCCTCTACCGTGATGAACTCGGCCCGCGTCACATTCTCATACACACCAGGCACCGACAAACACCCTTCTTCGTAATCCTGGCTACCCGCCTCGGCAATGATTTTAGGATTAATCAGCACCAGCAAATCATTTTTTTCTTTGCTTAAATCAATCACAATCAACTGAATGTGCTGATCGACCTGCGTGGCAGCCAGCCCGATGCCCGGCGCATCATACATGGTCTCGGCCATATCGCTCACCAGCTGCTGCAATGCGGCATCAAATACCTGTACTCGCTTAGCCACCGTGTGCAAGCGCGGGTCAGGATATTGCAAAATTGGAAGTAGTGCCATGCTCTACAAATCTTTCCATTCAAATAGTTTGAGGGAAAACAGGGTAAAACGCCCGCTTTTTCACCTTGATAAGAACTTTAAACCCATGCTAGATTGGTCGACATTGCGCAGATGCTGCGCACCGTTGGTGCTGCCCATCCTTTTGTGCTGCATATTACAGAGACGCCACATGACCAAAATTGTTCAAATTATAACCTTGCTTGCGCTGGCTTGTAGCAGCTTGTTGGCGCATGCCGAAGAAATTCCTTTACGTCCGCAACATCCAGATCGCCACGTGGTGGTCAAAGGCGATACGCTGTGGGACATTTCTTCCAAGTTTCTCAAAAACCCATGGCAATGGCCACAAATCTGGCAACTTAACCGCGAGCACATCAAAAACCCGCACTGGATTTACCCGGGCGATGTGATTGTACTCGACACCAGCAGCGGCAAGCCGGTGTTAAAACTGGTGCGCGAATCGGTCACGCTGGAGCCGGGTGTAATTGTGACGCCGATTAAAGGCGATGCGATTCCTGCCATCCAACCTAACACCATTCTGCCATTCTTAAGCAAACCAATGCTGATTTCGCCAGAAGACCTGAAAGCGGCACCGAGAATTATTGCCGCACAGGAAGAACGTGAAATATTGAGCCCCGGCACGCATATTTACGTGCAGGGTTTGCCAGAGTCGGATAGATCAGTCTGGGCCATTTACCGCGAGGGTGAGCCAGTCAAAAACCCGGAAAATGGTGAAATTTTAGGCAACGAAGCGCATTACCTGGGGGAAGCCAAACTCTCACGCCCAGGCCAGCCAGCCACGTTAACCATCACCCAGGCCAAAGAAGAAATTGCCCTTAAAGACAAGCTGATCGCCGTGGAAGACAGCCTCAACCCGGCTTACATCCCACATGCGCCTGACATGCAGATTGAAGGCCAGATTGCGCGAGTGAGTGAAGGCATTAACGAAACAGGGTATGGCCGCGTCGTAGTGCTTAATCGAGGTGAAGAGCAAGGCGTTGAGCGCGGCCATGTGTTGTCTGTGCTACGCAAAGGTGTCAGCATGATTGACCCCGAGTCCGACCCCAAGCATCCGGTCACGATTCAGCTACCCGATGAACCAGTGGGTCTGGTGATGGTATTTAAAACCTTTGCCAAACTCTCATATGCTTTAGTGATGCAGGCCTCACAGCCTATTCATACAGAAGATGTGGTTCGCACCCCATGATGTACAAGCAACAGCGTGACGACAACTGCTGAACATATTGCGCCATGGATTGCACTCAGCCTGGTCAAGGGGCTGGGCAGCGTCACTTACTGCCAGCTACTCCTCAATTTTAAAACGCCAGAAGCCATTCTGGCTGCGCCCTCTTCTGCACTGCGCGAGCTGGTCAGCAAAGAGGTCGCCGATGGCATCCAGCGTGCGATGGAGGACCCGCACATTGCGCACACGCTGGCCTGGCTAGATCAAACAGATAACCACCTGATTACCCTGGGCGACCCCTATTATCCGCAACGGCTGCTGGACACCGACCAGCCACCGCCGGTGCTATATGCCAAAGGCAATCTGCAAATGCTTAAACGCCCTTGCCTGGCCATTGTCGGTAGTCGCCATGCGACGCCGCAAGGTGAAGCTACCGCTGAAAACTTTGCCGAGAGCCTGTGCCGGGCCGGATTAGTCGTAGTGAGTGGCTTGGCGCTGGGCATAGATGGCGCAGCACACCGCGGCGCCCTCAAAGCAGATGGTGCCACCATTGCGGTGGTCGGCACCGGGCTGGATATTGTTTACCCGGCGCGGCATAAAACACTGGCACACCAGATTGCGCAATATGGGCTGATCCTGTCTGAATACCCCTTGGGTACGCCATCCCTCACGCACAACTTCCCCCGGCGCAACCGCATTATCAGCGGCCTGTCTGAAGGCTGCCTGGTGGTAGAAGCTAATATCGACAGCGGCTCATTAATTACCGCCAAACAAGCGATTGAACAAGGGCGCGAAGTGTTTGCCATTCCAGGCTCGATTCATTCACCAGTGGCAAAAGGCTGTCACGCTCTCATCAAGCAAGGCGCAAAACTGGTCGAATCCACCGAAGATATATTGAGTGAATTACGGCACATCCGCCTGCCAAACCAGGCCTTATTGATTAGCCCGAATGGGCCATCACCCGATTGGACTAATTTACCCGCCGAAGCAAGCCCTGTCTTGGTTTGCATGGGGTTTGACCCCTTGTTTGCCGAACAGATCTCGGCCCGCTCAGGCTTGACGCCCGAACAAGTTTCCACCATGCTAACACTACTTGAATTAGAAGGTGTGGTCAGCCATCTCGCCAGCGGTCAATTCCAACGACTGGCTTAAAGATCAGGCTTAGACCCACCCCAACAGCGCTGTCTATGCAACAGCGCGTTTGAGGAGACTATATACATGTTGGAAGTATTGATATTTATTTATCAAAATTACTGGGATAAACATGATGCGTTAGAGTTGAAAGAAACCGACGAAACCATCATGGCTTACGAGTTATCCCAGGCTGGATTTAACCATCAGGACATTCTGCACGCGGTAGACTGGGTGAAAGACCTGCGCCGCTCGGTACAACAACCGCGCTATTTGCACGACCCGGCGGCCATTCGCATTTTTTGCGAAATGGAGCGTAGCAAGATTAATGACGAAAGCCTTAACTTTCTCACGCTGCTGCAACGCAGTGACATCATCACGGCCTACGAGCGCGACTTGATTGTCGATCGTGGCATGGTGCTGCCACAAGAAACGCTGAGCATGGAAGATATCCGCTGGATCACCATGATGGTGCTATGGGACGAAACACGCAAACAAGACTACTTGTTTGTAGAAGACGCCTTGTTTAATCCACAAGGTCTTTCACTGCAATAAACACAATGGACGTAAAAAAGCGCGACCTGATTCAGGCCGCGCTTTTTTTATTTTTTTAACGCTATAACTGCCGAATAATCTGGCCAATAATCCCGGCCTGATTCAGCGTGTAAAAATGCATTTTATCGACGCCGGCAGCGATGAGCTTGGCACAAATATCGGTGACCACATCGGCGCCAAACGCACGCAATGACGGCAAATCGTCACCATAAGCCTCCAGGCGCAAACGTAACCAGCGTGGAATCTCAGCACCACAGCCACTAGAAAAACGCGCCAATTGCGTGTAATTGTAGATAGGCATAATGCCGGGAATAATCGGCGCGGCAACACCCAGTTTTTGCGCTGCTTCTACAAAGCGGAAATATGCATCCACGTTATAAAAGTACTGCGTAATCGCCGAGTTAGCCCCTGCATCAATTTTACGTTTAAAGTTTTCGAGGTCTTTTTGCGCAGAGCCTGCTTCCGGGTGAAACTCAGGATAAGCCGCCACTTCGAGGTGAAACCAGTCACCGGTCTCGGCACGGATAAAGCTCACCAATTCGTTGGCGTACTTAAAGTCACCTGCACTCACTTCACCAGAAGGAATATCGCCACGCAGCGTGACCAAGCGCTTGATGCCTTTGGCCTGGTAGGCCTGTAGCAGCTCGCGAATTTCTTCTTTACTGGAAGAAATACAAGAGATATGCGGCGCAGCACCATGGCCTTCGGCCTGTATTTCCAGCACGCTATCCATGGTGCGATCACGCGTAGACCCGCCAGCGCCAAAAGTTACCGAGAAAAACTCAGGCGAAAATGCGGCCAACTCGTTGCGCACATTACGTAGATTAGCCATGCCTTCCGCGGTTTTTGGCGGAAAGAATTCAAAACTGAAAGAAGTTTTATTATTCACTTGTTTAATCTTTATCTATTCACTGTTTGGGCCTCATGGGCCGTATGAATGCTCAATCTTTATCATCCAGGACAATCGCACTCAGTACGCCTGAGATCACACTGTAAACCAGCGCCCCAATCACACCAATGAGGATTGAACTGACCGAAAAGCCTTGCAGATAATTGCCGACCGCCCAAAATAGCAGCCCGTTAATGACCAGTATAAACAGGCCTAGCGTGAGTAAAGTGATGGGTAACGTGAGAATCACCAGCAAAGGTTTAATCAGCACATTTACCAGGCCAATCACCAAAGCGGCCACTAATGCCGCTTTAAAGTTCGCCACATGAATACCGGGGACCAGATAGGTCACCGCCATCAATGCCACTGCATTTAATACCCAGACAACCAGTAACTTAAACATGCTCACTCCTCAGGATTTGCTTGAGAAAGAGTGTACACCCAAACCACCGCCAAGACATCTGGCGGTGATTGGGCACGCTAGTCAGTCACATTGAGTCACGCCAGGCGTGTCTTTTCAGCTTAATATCTATAGTGATCTGGCTTGTATGGGCCACTTTTGCTCACACCAATATACGCAGCTTGTGCGTCTGTCAGCGTGGTCAATTGCGCGTTGAGTTTTTTCAACTGCAAGATGGCCACTTTTTCATCCAGATGCTTGGGCAAGGTATACACGCCCACCGGATATTGCTCAATTCGCGTAAACAGCTCAATTTGCGCGATGGTCTGGTTAGCAAAACTGGAGCTCATGACATAGCTTGGATGGCCGGTGCCGCAACCCAGGTTAACCAGGCGGCCTTTAGCCAACAGGATGATGCGCTTACCATCCGGGAAAATCACATGGTCCACTTGTGGTTTGATCTCGTCCCACTGGTATTTTTCAATGCCAGCAACGTCGATTTCGTTATCAAAGTGGCCAATATTACACACAATGGCCTGGTCTTTCATTTTGGCCATATGGTCATGGGTGATCACATGGTAGTTGCCCGTTGCCGTGACAAAAATGTCGGCATGCTCGGCTGCGTAATCCATGGTCACCACGCGGTAACCTTCCATCGCTGCTTGCAAGGCGCAAATCGGGTCAATTTCAGTCACCCATACCTGGGCAGACAACGCACGCAATGCTTGTGCAGAGCCTTTACCCACGTCACCGTAACCAGCAACGACGGCAATTTTGCCTGCAATCATCACATCGGTCGCACGTTTGATACCGTCAACCAGTGATTCACGGCAACCATACAAGTTATCAAACTTGGACTTGGTCACAGAGTCGTTCACGTTAATCGCCGGGAAAGCCAATTTGCCCTCTTTGTGCATTTGATACAGTCTATGCACGCCGGTAGTGGTTTCTTCAGTCACGCCTTTAATCGCGGCCAAACGGTTGGAATACCAGCTTGAATCTGTTTTCAGTTTGGCTTTAATCGCGTTAAACAAACAGACTTCTTCTTCTGAGGTAGGGTTAGCCACCACAGACAAATCTTTTTCGGCACGGCTACCCAAATGCAGCAGCAGGGTCGCATCGCCACCATCATCCAGAATCATGTTTGAGAATACTTCTTCCCCATTTTGGCGGTCAGCCCATTCAAAAATGCGGTGGGTGTAGTCCCAGTATTCTTCCAGCGTTTCGCCTTTTACCGCGAACACAGCGGTGCCTGTCGCGGCAATCGCGGCGGCGGCGTGGTCTTGGGTAGAGAAAATATTGCAGGAGGCCCAGCGCACGTCGGCACCCAGATCCTTCAGTGTTTCAATCAACACTGCTGTTTGGATGGTCATATGCAAAGAGCCAGTAATACGTGCGCCCTTGAGTGGTTGTTGAGCAGCATATTCTTCGCGAATCGCCATCAAGCCTGGCATTTCAGTTTCGGCAATCGCAATCTCCTTGCGACCCCAAGCAGCCAGGCTCATGTCAGCCACGATGTAATCTTTGATATCAGCTACAGTATTCATGTTTCAAATCCTTAAAAAGATGAAAACTGAGCAGGAAAAGTTCTAAGAACCGGTGGAAACGTTTGTTCACCTTTTTTCCGTGCTCGCACAGTGAAAAGTGAACGCCGTTGAGATGCTTTGCAGCAAATACTCTGAGCCTGGGAGTCGAGTGACTCTCGCAGCGTTCCTCAGAAGTGGCGAATTATACGCCAACCCGGGCATTTTACAAAAAAGTGGCTGGCACCAAGCGCGAAACAGCGGGCTAAATCACACGCAAATAAACCGTCTGCCTGCGCCCAAACATCATCAGACAAACTAAGCCTATTACACCTTGCTGCTCTGCAAAATCACTGTCATACAGCTGTGCGATGATGTCATCACGGCAATCAGCACACAACCAGATCAGAAAGGTGGTTCACATGACAATGTACCAAGTGATGGACGAAGAGAACCATTGCATCGCAACCTTTCATCATTTTCAGGAAGCGATTTATACCGCACAAGACTTCACCCTGTGGGATGATGAACATTACTACCATGTAGAAGAACTCGACATGGCAGTGGCATAAGCAAGCAGCCTCTGTCGCAAAAAAAGCGCCCATTCAGGCGCTTTTTTGTTTTAGCCTCAGACCATGATCGCTATTAAGGCAAGCTTTTCATGGCCACTGTGAGCGCGTCAGCTGCCTCGGCATCCAGGTGCTTAAGTGTATCGACACTGGCCATGGCCTCACCGTGTTTACCGCTCGCCTCGGCAATCATACCCAGATAATAAAATGCCTGGCTATGCTGATCGTTCATGCTTACCACACGATGTAGATGTTGCTCTGCCAGCGTCAAGTCTTTGGTTTCATACTCTGCTGCAGCCAGGTAAAACCATGCCTCGGTGTTATGTGGCTCTTGCGCTGTCCATTGTTCGGCAATCACTTTCAAACCGTTCCAGTCTTTATGCAGGTATGGATACACCACCTTCATAAAATGTGGCCACTCAGCTGCAGGCTTGCCCCAAAAAGGTAATTCACTTTTAACGACGATAGGGCCTGCTGGTTTGCTGATCAATGCTTGCACCCAGTCAACCGACATATAGTAGTAATAAGCGTCTTTGCCAGGGCTTTTCAGGGTGATCAAGCCCACCAGTGCGCCACTGTCATCAAACAAGCCGCCGCCGCTGGCACCTTGCCTAAAGCTGCTGGTCGCACGCACAATGACAGAGTCATCCATGCTAAACAAACCTTTAACCACACCGCTAGTACTCACTGGGGCAGCTACAAAACTAGGGTAGCCAATGGTAAATACTGGTTGCTCATATTTAAGCTCGCGGCTGGATTTCATCGCCACTGGGGATAGTGGCAAATCTTCCATTTGCAACATGCACACATCATGCTCCCAGTCTGGCTTAACGCCCACCGCATGATAAGCAGCGCCACCACTCATGACACTGATACTGCTGGCATTAGCCACCACATGGCAGTTGGTCACTACTTGGTTTTCGGCCACGACCACACCAGAGCCCAAACCATACTGGCCGTTTTTTAGCCCGACTTGCACACGCAACACACGACTATTTAAATCATGAACCAGCGCCTCGGCTGGCTCGGCCATCAGCGATGCGCTTATGCATCCTAACAATAATCCGATTAATAATTTCGTCATGTCGTGCTCCAATCTATGGCAGCAAGTGGGAGGTGTTACCCGCTTGCCGGTAAGTCGCTGGAAAGCCTGTCAGGTTTGATTTAGCAAGACGTATTCCAACCTGCACTTACCCCTGCTTTAGCGGCCAAATACACGACTCAGGCCAAGCACAAACATTTAAAATTATATTAATAATCAGATAGTTAAAATAAATAATCCTTTATTTAAAAACAGTATTCTATTTAAGAAACAGCGGTACCATGAGCAAGCGAACGATTACTTGAGCAGAGCTTCGCACCAAAAAAGTGCACCAAAATAACAGGCGCACAATAAACTGGCATTTGAGTAGATTTTCAGGAAAACGCTGGAAAAAAAAGAGACATAACCGCACAGCTATGCAAGCATCGTACGGCCAGCTTGTAGAGATAGATTAATGGTTAGCGATAAAGACGCGATTGCGGCCTTGCTGTTTGGCAGCGTAGAGCGCGGCATCAGCCATTTTCATCAAATGTGCCAGGCCTTGCTGATCGCTAAGCTGCGAGGTAGACACCAGCCCAAATGATGCCGTGTAGTGAATGTGCTCACCATGATCACTCATCACGCTGTGGTCTATTTCTGAGCGCAGACGCTCAATCACGCGTGCGGCTTCATGCAGGTCTGTCATCGGCATTAAAATGCCAAATTCTTCGCCGCCGAGGCGACCGACCATATCGCTGGTGCGTAAAGCATTGACGCAACGCAAGCAAAAATTCTGCAAAATCAAGTCACCGGCATGGTGCCCGTACTGATCGTTGATTTTTTTAAAATGGTCAATATCGACCATCGCAAATGCAAACGCCGAGCCATAGCGCTGACTGCGCCGGATTTCTGATTCTAGCTCATGGATAAAATGCCTGCGGTTGGCAATGCCGGTTAAAAAGTCGGTAAAGGCAAACTTGTCTGCCTCAATATGCAGTTGATAAATGCGCCAGGCCACGAAAATACCCACCGTCAAAAACAAACTGAGCAGGAGTGCCGCATAAGCCAGGCCATGCCGCGTGTGTTTTTCCAGGCGCTGCTGGCTTTCATTCACATATTGGGTAGCACGTTGATTGGCGTTTTTGAGCACCACCTCATTCAGACTGGCAACCTGGTTAAATCGCGCAGTCCACTGCGCCTCTATCAGGCGGTTAGCCTCTGCATAGCGGGCGGCTTCCAGTGCATGCAGTATCTGGTCGCGCACCTGATTAAGCTGCGCCAGGGTTTGTTTAAGCCGAGTGACTTGCTGCGGGTCGCCAGAGTAACTATGCGCAATGACTGCAAGTTTTTGCTGCGCCAACTGCTCACGCGCCTCAATAAAAGTCACTGTCGTTGCCAGTTGCAAACGATCCGCCTGAATCAAGGTGGCATAGAGCAGACTACCGCGAATCTGATACAAATCGGCCTCTAAAGCCAGTGCCGCGTTGGCAACGGCAAAAGGCTGCTCATAAAGCTTGCGCGTGGTTTGGTGCATTTCGCGCATGCTAGAGAAATAAATCCACACAAACAGCAGTACGCCGATAAAAGCGATCAGAAACCCGGCGACCAGAATATACAACACGGCATGTTTTCGTTGTCTGTTCATAAGCCTGTTCTATGTGAGTAATGCATCTAGAATGCGGTAGCCGCCCTGCCCAAGCCAGCGATCAATCAGCCAATAACGCCGAAATAACAGCCCACTCCTTGGGATCGACCGGTGTAATCGACAGGCGGTTCCCTTTTTGCAAAGTGCGCATATTGGCCAACTCAGGCACTTCCCGCATTTCTTTCAGGCTTAACAACCTGGTTTTGCGCACCAGTTTGACATCCACATTGACCCAACGTGGATTTTCCGGGGTAGATTTCGGGTCAAAATACTTGTGCCCCTCCACAAATTGCAGCTTGTCTGGGTAAGCCAATTGGCTGACCTCACACAGCCCTGCGATGCCGGGCGTCTCACAATTAGAGTGGTAAAACAACACGCCGTCGCCTGGTTTCATCTGGTCACGCATGAAATTGCGGGCCTGATAGTTACGCACACCGTACCAATCCACCGTTTGGTTTGGAAACCTTGCCAAATCATCAATCGAAACGTCCGAGGGCTCGGATTTCATCAACCAGTAACGCGCCATGCTTGAAAACCTTCTTATGTCCAACAAATGCCAGTATCATAAACCAAGTTACAGTACAGCTGACAATCATGGCAAAAAACGTTCTTGGCACCCTACTCATTCCCTGCAGCATGCACCCAATCACTGGTTTTATGCGCGACGGCTGTTGCGGATTTCACCCGGAAGACATAGGCAGGCACACCGTGTGTGCAGAAATGACAGATGAATTTCTGGCGTTTTCACAGGCGCAAGGCAATGATTTATCAACCTCAAGACCAGAATATGGCTTTCCCGGGCTCAAAGCTGGCAATCGCTGGTGCTTGTGCGCACGGCGCTGGTTAGAAGCAAGCGAAGCTGGTTATGCCCCGCCGGTGATTTTGGAGTCTTGCGATGAAAGTTGCCTGGAAGTAGTCAGCCTGGCCGACCTGATGTATCACGCATTACGATAATCAGATCAGCCAGAAAAATATTTTGCGGCCAGCAGCTTAATGCAGCCGACGCTGACTGCGACGCGCCAGCATCATGACCAGTCCAGCGAGCAGCAATCCCGCTTGCGCAGGCTCAGGCACTGGAGAAATGGCGGCAAACATGCGCTGCCCAAGATACTCGTGCACCTTGGTCGTGATATGCAAATCATCCCAAAAAATATACTCATCAGGATTGGCACATAAGCTTGCGCCGTTATAACAAGCATCTGTTAAATTGGTAAATCCATTACTCAGCGCCTGTGCCACGCCATTGTCCAACTCGGTTTTGGTATCAAAATAAGTCAAGCGGGCAGACGTTGGCAACCCTAATCCTGCAAGCCCCGCAACCAGGTAATCGTTGTAGTCTCTCGTGTAATCTTCTAAAAACTGAACCACACCCGGCGTAGCCACGCTGAATCGTGGCGCATCAACCAGCGCAGGTAAGCCCAACACAAGAAAGTCGGTCGCGCCTTTGCTATGCAATAACGCCACCATATCAATCATATTTTGTGCCGCGGCTTGTGCAGTAAAAGTTTCAATGCCGTTGCCGCCGCCATCCAGCACATATAAATGTCCAGCATCAATCGAAGATACCGTATTCAAATAACTCGACATAAAAGTGAGCATATCCGCTGTAGTTGCGCCACCCACGGCAAAATTCTGAAAACTAGCGGGTGAATTTACCCCCAACTCAGTGGCAAGATATTCAACAGCCGTTGGGCCATTGGTAAAACGATAGTTGCTGTAAGGCAAAGCAGTTTGCCCGCCACCAAACAATTTGTAATAACTGACCACCGCAGTCTCTTGATCACCACCGTCAAAAAGACTATCTCCTATCGCAGTGATGCCGCTGTAGGCAAATGCTTGCTGAGAAAACAACACAAATGCAAAAAACCAGAAAAATAGCTTACGCATGACGTACTCCCTGAGTGTTAATTGTTAATTTATGCAATCTACTGGATTTTTAATGAATCCATCAAGGATTGCAATAGAAACTTTTAAAACGACAGCTATTTGAAACGTAACGAGAGACGAAAAAAGAGAAGGAGTGAATGATGTGCTAAGGGGTTACCTGAGCCTTGATCCTGAACCAAAAAGTTCAGGTGGTAACAGCCTAAGGTACATTAGGTTCGCACGCCAAGGGAGCCTTAAAAGACCACCCAACTTAGTGCGATCGCACAGCACCTGATGAGCCGAAACCTATAACAAAGACTAGTTCAAGGAATTTTAGACTCAGGCAACGCCTTAGCACACCATTTTTATGATACGCCATTTAGCAAAAATGACGATGAAAATTTTGTGAATTGAAGCGGATTACAACAGCTTATGCTGGCCGGATAACACATCATCAATCTGCTGCTGCATGGTCGAAATGCGTTTTTTAACATCGCCTACATCCACACCGCCGCTGCGCGTATTCAACAACTCATGCGTGATATTGAGTGCTGCCATAATGGCAATCCGCTCAACACTGACCATTTTGCCAGCATCACGAATTTCGCGCATTTTACCATCAAGGTAGCCCACGGCCTGCAACAAACTGTCACGTTCTTCGTCAGTACAGGTGACGCTAAGCCCGCGCCCCATAATTTCGATATCAATCGGATTACTTGCCATGACTAATGACCTTCCTCAGGCAACGCTGACAACAATCGCTCTAACTGAACGCTGGCTTGGGTCATATTCAGCTTGAGTGATTGCGACTCCTGATGCAGCCGTGTGACCTCCTGACGTAACTCAACATTTTCGTCACGCAGCTGGCCGCACAAAGCAATTAGCTTCGTCACACGCTCTTCAAGACTTTTTAAATCGGCATCCATCAGCCCATTATCTTTTAAAAAAATGAGTGTGGTCAATAGCTAAGCGCGTTTTTTCAAAGTAAATTAACAATTTAAGCATCGCCGCCTAAAGTTGGCTTACTGGCAAAAAAACGTGCTTTAGACTAAAATAGCGCTCAGTTGTCAGGTGCCTTCGCTGTGTTTCTTACAGAAAAGGTGAAACTGGGAAACAGGTGCGTGAACCACGTTCACAACTCCTGTGCTGCCCCCGCAACGGTAAGCAAGTGCGGGTCTATCCACATGCCACTGAGCGCAAGCTTGGGAAGGCGATAGATCAAAACTTGCAAGCCCGGAGACCGGCCTCGCAACCAACCATTTGCAATACCGCGGGGTGACGGTGTCTGATGATGTATTTAGCATTGCTTATTGTATAAGCAATGCTTTTGCGCATTCTCCCTCACTCCCTGGTCTTGATAGACAACCCATATGCGGGGACGCATATGACACAGGGATAAGATAATGAAAAAAGCCATTCTTAAAGGCCTGATCGGCCTTTCTTTAAGCGAACTCGCCTATGCCGCAGACAATGCAACGCTAGACGAAGTCATCGTGACTGCAACACGCACACCTCAACAGCAAGAGTCGGTCATTGCCGATGTTTCTGTGATTAATGCAGAAGAAATCAAGCGCGGCGGTCAAAGCACATTGATTGAATTGCTGCAACGCCAACCCGGCATTGAAATTAATAATAACGGTGGCGCAGGTAAAACCTCAGGTGTTTTCATGCGTGGTACCAATACCGGTCATACCCTGGTGTTAATTGATGGTGTGCGTGTGCAGTCAGCTACAGCAGGTACAACAACACTTGAAAATATACCGATCCAGCAGATCGACCGCATTGAAATCGTCAGAGGACCATTAACCAGCCTCTACGGGCAAGATGCGATTGGTGGCGTCATCCAGATTTTCACGAAAAAAGGTGTCGACGGTTTCAAACCGTATGCAAACCTGGGCTTTGGCACCTACGATACAACCTTGGCAGAAGCTGGTTTGCGTGGCAAACAAAATGATACTGCGTACGCAGTGAATGTTTCAGCAAACAAAACCAACGGATTCTCCGCATTGGATACCCGTAACCCCAACCTGAACGACAACGATGGTTATCGCAACCTGGCGGTGACTGGCAGCCTGTCGCATACAATTGTAGAGGGTCATGAAGTCGGATTAACCTTGATGCACAGCAAAGGCAGAACCCGCTACGACAACCGGTTTAATATCGATGCAACATCCCCAGCCTTTAATCCGGCCTTTTCTGACCATGCAGATATTGAACAGCACACCTACTCGCTGTTTAGTAAAAATCAGATAACAAGCAACTGGCACTCCACTTTACGTATCAGCCAAGGCTTTGATGAGTCTGTCAATTACGCAGCCCTCGGCCCATTTACCAGCGAAAGCAGAAGCCTGTTTAGAACAAAACAAGACCAATTTAACTGGCAAAACGATATTGCTCTGCCAGTTGGCGTGCTGACTCTGATGTATGACAAACTGGAAGACAAAGTGAACTCCACGACGGCTTACAATAATACCAAGCGCACCAATGAAGGTTACGTTGCCAGCTACGTCGCGAATATAGGCGCACATACTATTCAAGCCAGCGCACGTGAAGATCACAACTCAAGCTTTGGTAACAATGTGACTGGCGGTTTAGGCTATGGTTACAACATTAATAACGCGTGGCGTATTACCGGTAGTTATGGCTCTGCATTCAAAGCACCTACTTTTAACGACTTGTTCTTTCCAGACTCTTTTGGCTTCGCAACCAGCAATCCTAATCTAAAACCTGAGAAATCAGACAACGTGGAAGCCAGCCTACGCTACCGTGATGACACATCCAGCGCTTCGCTGACGGCCTATGAAAATAAAATTCGAGACCTGATCATTCTGGATAGTGCATTTGTTCCTGCCAACCTGAATAAAGCCAAGATACGCGGCGTCACACTGGCAGCTAGCCAGCGCTGGGAAAGCCTGGACATAGGCGGTAGCATCGACATTCAGTCACCACGTGACGATACCACCGACAACATGCTGGTGCGTCGCGCCAACCGACACGGCCAGTTTAATCTCGGTTACACGGTACAAGACTGGCGCTTTGGCACGGAGTTAGTGACTTCTTCTGCACGCTACAACGATTCTGCCAACACTTTGCGCATGGGTGGTTACACCCTTTTCAATATGACTGCACAATATAAAATCCATCGCGACTGGACTGTGCAAGCACGTGCCAACAACGTTTTTGATAAAAACTACCGCTTGGCATTGGATGGTAATCCGGCAACAACAGGCTTTGCCTACAACACCCCTGGCGCCAACCTGTTCGTGAACATTCGTTACGAACCTAAGTAACCCTCTCAATCAATACCAACCATTAACAATACAATCTTTCTTCCTGATCAGCTCGGTGTAGAAAGATTGTATTCGAGAATCACCAAATGAATATAACCATCAAAAATCACCTCCCCTTTATTGGGCTGATCTTAAGTGTATCTGGCAGTCTCTTTGCCGCAGACAACACTAATTCACTTGATGAAATCGTAGTCGCTGCCAGCAGAACTCCACAATCCACAAAAACAGTCACGGGCGACGTCACTGTCATTGACCGAGAAGAAATCAATAGACTACGCGGTGGATCCTTAACTGACTTACTAAGACTGCAACCTGGAATACAAACCTATACCAATGGCGGCATGGGGACGAGTAGCAACATTGCCATGCGTGGCACAAATGACAATCAGCTGATTGTATTAGTGAATGGTGTACGCATGAACTCTGGCACCACAGGCACCACCGCTTTTGAAAATATTCCGCTAGCGCTGATTGACCGCATTGAAATTGTGCGCAGCCCGGCTTCGAGCCTCTATGGCTCTGACGGCATTGGCGGCATTATTCAGATTTTCACCAAACGCGGCCAAAGCAATAAAACCCATGTTTACGGCAGCCTGGGGGCTGGCAGTTATGATGCTTATAGCGGCAATGCCGGATTCGACTCTGCTTATCAAGCATTAAAATTAGGTGCCCAAATCAGCAATTACGATACCCGCGGCATTAGTGCAAGAAAAAACCCGACTGCGGCAGTAGACAAAGATCGTGACGGATACAACAATTTTAGTGGCTCTGCATATGCCGATCTCGAGTTTGCACCTGGCCACTCCCTCGGTTTGCAATATCTGGAAAGCAAAGGCAAAAACCAATATGACAGCGGCTATATTGGCAACTACTTGGAGAGGCATCAGCAAGGATACGGGCTAACACTAAAAAATGCTCTGACAGAGCACTGGAACAGCAAAGTACAATACAACGTTGGCCGGGATCAGTCTTTCAGCATCAACAGCGCCACCCGCAATAGCAATATCGAGACAGAGCAACGCCAGCTATCCTGGCAGCATGATTATAGTCTGACGCATGGCACAGTCACTTTTGCTTACGATAGACTGGAGCAAGATGTTGAGACTGAAGCAACGGGTGTCCGTACACTGGACAGAAGCCGCAATAATGATGCTTTTGTACTAGGTTATGTGGGCAACTATGCTGCACACAGCACTCAATTGTCATTACGTGAAGATCATAATAGTCAGTTTGGCAATTACACAACTGGCGGCATCGGTTATGGTTATGCATTCACACCTGCATGGCGATTCACCGCCCAATATGGATCTTCTTTCAGAGCGCCGACCTTTAACCAATTGTATGCTGACAGATTTGGCAATCCAGATTTACCATCAGAGAAAGCAGACAATCTTGAAGCCAGCCTCCGCTATCAAGGGCAAGAATTACAAGCCAAAGTTACGGTATTTGATAACCATATTCGTAACTTTATTCAAACAGTGACATCAGGCTGTCCAGCTGGCTTTACCAGTGGTTGTGCTGTCAATGTCGGCAAGGTTGAAGTTCAAGGCGTGACGATAGAAGGCAGTATGCCAATTGGCGAGCAATGGCTAATCACTGCCAATGCGACTATACAATCTCCGCGTATAGATGCCACGGACAATCTGCTGGCTAGACGTGCACAACGCTACGGAAATATGATTGTGCAATACAAAAATGGCGCCTGGGACTGGTCCAGCGAGCTAACCGCCTCTGCTGAACGTTACAATGATCCTGCCAATCGCATTCCGCTGGGTGGCTATGCCTTGCTTAACTCAACGTTGGCCTATCAAATCAACCCGAGCTGGCGCTTACAAGCACGTGCAAACAACATCTTAGACAAAAACTATGTGTTGGCAGCGGTGTCATCCACCGTTGACTACAACACCATGGGCACCAACGTGTTTGTCAGCCTGAATTACGATATGAAGTAAACCGGTAACGGGTGGATTTTGCCCAAGCCTGATCGAATTGGGCTAAAATTCACCCCTAGTAATTAACCCCAGTAATAAAACTTAGTCATTCATCTTAATTTTGGAGTCGTTGGCATGCCACGTAAAATTTCAACCCAATCTCTGGCAATCGCACTTGTCATTGCACTGATGGTCATTGTGACGCGCGGTCATCATTTCGCTTCTATCGAGTTTTTGCCTAGTGCTTCTTACGCGGCGTTCCTGATTGCCGGTTACTACCTGCGCTCGACAATTCTGTTTGTTGCACTGCTGGCTTTGTGCGCTGGCCTGGATATGGCAGCAGTGACCTGGGGTGGCGTGAGCAACTTTTGCGTGACGCCTGCCTACGGCTTTTTGTTGCCGGCCTATGGCACCATGTGGCTGGCTGGCCGCTGGTTGGCAGACAATACAACCTGGGCGTTCAGCAGCCTGTTTAAATTGACGGGCGTAGTAGTTGCCGCTTCTGCGATTGCGGAACTGTTCTCCAGTGGTGGCTTCTACTTCTTTGGTGGTCGTTATCCTGACCCAACCTTTGCCGAATTCGTGCCACGTTTAGTGAAATACTTCCCTAAACAACTCGAAGCAATTGCATTCTGGGTGGTGGTAGCACTGATCGCACACGTGGTGTTTGGCCTGGCTAAACGCTCTGTCCGCGAAAACGCTTAAGTTCCACACAGCATCATGGAAACCAATGACCGTGACAGCCGCCATAAGGCGCGCATGATCCGCAAAAAAGCGGTCATTGACGAAAAAATCGAGCAGGCCAATCAAGAAAAAGGCCTGCTCCTTATTCTCACCGGCAACGGCAAAGGTAAAAGTTCTTCTGCCTTTGGCATGGTTGCCCGCTCTTTGGGCCACGGCATGCGTGTCGGCGTGGCCCAATTTATCAAAGGCCGCTCAGATACCGGCGAAGAAGCCTTTTTCCGCCAGCATCCTGCCGTCACCTGGCATGTGCTGGGCGAAGGCTTTACCTGGAACACACAAGATCGCCAGCGCGATACCGAAACCGCCATGCGTGGCTGGGAAATCGTGGCGCAAATGCTGCAAGATCCGGCGATCGATCTCGTGGTGCTGGACGAACTCACTTACACTTTCAAATATGGTTACCTAGACGAGCAAATGGTGTTGGACGCGATTGCCAAGCGCCCACCCATGCAGCACGTGGTGATTACTGGCCGCGGGGCTTCTGAGGCATTGAGAAATGCGGCCGATACCGTCTCTGAATTGATGGATGTCAAACACGCCTGGCGCGCAGGCATCAAAGCCCAGGCTGGGATAGACCTCTAATGCAAGCAGCCAGCTGTCACGCCATGCTCATGGCTGCGCCTGCTTCCGGCCAAGGCAAAACCATGACCACCGCCGCGTTGGCGCGCGCCTACCGCAACCGCGGCTTGCGTGTGCAAGCCTTTAAATGCGGCCCGGACTTTATTGACGGCATGATTCTGCAAGTGGCCACAGGCAAGCCGGTCTATAACCTTGACCTCGGCATGTGTGGCGAAGCCGATGCGCAACGATTATTACATCAGGCTGCGCAAGACAATGACGTGATTTTGCTCGAAGGTGTGATGGGGCTTTATGACGGCACACCCTCTTGTGCCGATATTGCCGAGCGCTTTGGCATTGCCGTCGGCTTGGTGATTAATGCCAAAGCCATGGCACAAACCTTTGCCGCGATTGCCTTTGGCTTGTACGCGTTTAGGCCAAGCCTGAAACGCGCAGGCGTATTTGCCAACCAAATTGGCAGCGATGGCCACGCCAAGATGATCCAAGCCGCCTTGCCAGCCGATATCCCCTGGCTGGGTGCCATGAAGCATGACGCACAGCTGAGTTTGCCAGAGCGCCACCTCGGCCTGCACCTGGCACAAGAGATTGACGATATTGAGCAGCGCATAGAAGCCGCCGCACAATTTCTGGGGCCAGGGATTCCTTTGCCGCCCACCGTCAGCTTTCAAGTACCGGAACCACTTGCTACGACGCCATTGCTGCAAGGCAAAACCATTGCCGTGGCCAAGGATGCCGCGTTCTGTTTTACCTATCAGGCCAATCTCGATTTACTGCAAACACTAGGTGCCGACATTACGTTTTTCTCACCTGTGCACGATGCGCAGTTACCTGCCGCAGATGCTTACTGGCTACCTGGCGGCTACCCCGAACTGCATCTGGACCAACTGCAACATAACCACAGCTTGCGCGACGGCCTACACGCCGCCGCGCAAGCGGGTAAACCTATCCTGGCCGAATGCGGCGGCATGCTGGCGCTGGGTGACACACTGAATGGCCAGCCTGTGTTCGGGCTATTGCCAGGCAAGAGTGAGATTCAACCCAAGCTACAAGGTCTGGGCACGCAACACGCCACTTTTGCAACTACGGACGACGACGCGGCCAGCATAGGTGCACACACGTTTCACTATGGCCGCTTTGACACTGATATGCCAGTGATCGCCCAAGGCAAAGGCAAATATGGCGCGGGTGAAGAGGTCTATCGCCACCAGAATATCACCGCCAGCTTTCTGCATTTTTACTTCCCGTCTAACCCAGCGCTGGCCGCACAATTTTTCCTGCCATGAGTTTTGCCTATTCAGACACCGACAAAGCGGCGATCTACAAAGTGATTGCCGAGCGGCGCGATATGCGGCACTTTTTGCCGACGCCGATTGCTCCCGAATTATTGCAAACACTATTGCAAGCCGCACACCATGCCCCCAGCGTTGGCCTGATGCAACCATGGCGCTTTATCCGCATCAGCGACGCAGAGCTGCGCAAACGCATACATGCGCTGGTCGATGAAGAGCGCAAACACACGGCGCAAGCCATTGGCGAAGTTGAAAACACGGCACGCATGGCCGAATTTATGCGCCTCAAGGTCGAAGGCATTTTGGACTGTGGTGAATTACTGGTCGCCACTTTGTGTGACCAGCGCGAGAAGTATGTATTTGGCCGCCGCACGCTGCCCGAAATGGACCTGGCTTCAGTCAGTTGTGCCATTCAAAACCTGTGGCTGGCAGCACGTGCAGAAGGCATAGGCATGGGCTGGGTCAGCCTGTTTGACCCACAAGCATTGGCGCAATTATTAGGCATGCCAGCCGATGCCAAACCGGTGGCGATTTTATGCCTGGGCTATGTGAATACTTTTTACAAATCCCCCATGCTGGTAGAACAAGGCTGGGCTACCGAAAAACCACTCTCAGACATGCTGATGGAAAACGGCTGGCATAATCACGAGGCGCAGCCATGAAGCGCTGGCCGCAACGCATTGTCTGCCTAACCACTGAAACGGTGGAGGTGTTGTACCTGTTGGGTGAGCAAGACCGACTTGTCGGCATTTCTGGTTTTACCACCCGCCCGGCCATTGCGCGCAAAGAAAAACCCAAAATCAGCGCCTTCACCAACGCTAATATCGAAAAAATTCTGGCACTACAACCAGACCTGGTGCTGTGTTTTTCTAACTTGCAGGCCGACATTGCCGCGTCACTGATTAAAGCTGGCTGCCAGGTGCATGTGTTTAACCAGCGCAGCCTGGACGAAACTTTGCAAATGATACTCACCGTGGGCGACCTGGTCGGGGCCAGCGACAAAGCGAATAAGCTAGTAGAAACTTACCAGGCACAACTGACTGCCGCGCGCCAGCAAGCGTCCGCTTGGTCACGCCAACCCAAGGTCTATTTTGAAGAGTGGGATGAGCCCATGATGTGTAGCATCCGCTGGGCAGCTGAGCTCATTGAAGCCGCAGGCGGCGTCGATTGCTTCCCGCACTTAAGCCAGTTTCACAGCGCACGTGACCGGCAAGTCACTGCAGAGCAGGTATTAGCCGCGCAGCCTGACATCATTATTGGCTCCTGGTGCGGCAAAAAATTCCAGCCAACAAAAGTGGCTGCACGTGCAGGTTGGCAAGCCATGCCCGCCATACGAGACGGCCATCTTTACGAAATAAAATCCGTCGATATTTTGCAGCCTGGCCCCGCACTATTTACTGAAGGCCTACCGCAATTGCAAACCATTATTCAACGCTGGCAACAGCAGCACGGGAGTGTTTTATGAGTAGTCACCTGATTTTAGGCGGTGCGCGTAGCGGCAAAAGTGCTTATGCAGAGCGGTTAGCGTCTGCACTGGAGTTGCCGGTGACTTATATCGCCACGGCGCAAGTGTATGACGATGAGTTCGCCAAGCGGGTGTCGCATCACAAAGAACGCCGCCCACCCTATTGGGCATTGGTAGAAGCGCCGTTTAACCTCGGGCAAACGCTGCTAGCCAACGATGCAGCTGATACCTGTGTGATTGTCGATTGCCTGACCTTATGGTTAGCACAATGCATCTGCCCCGATTGTGACAAACCGGAGCGGCTGGATTGGCAGGCAGAAAAGCAGGCCTTGCTGGACGCGTTGCCGCAATTGCAAGCGACGGTGTTTTTAGTCAGCAATGAAGTCGGCATGGGCATCGTGCCGCTGGGCGAAATCAATCGCCAGTTTCAGGATGAACAAGGTCGCTTGAACCAGCATGTGGCAGCCATTGCCAATGCAGTCAGTTTTATTGCAGCAGGCTTGCCGTTAAAGCTTAAATAACAAGAAAGACATACCATGAAAAAAATTTCCTTAGCCATCATCGCCTTCGTTGCATCCCTAGGTGCCGAGGCGCATGTGCCATTTTTAAAACCTAACCAGTTCAATGTGACGCATCACCGCCTGACCATTGAGTCAGCATTTACCGAGTTTCCATTCCAGGCCGATTTTGCCATGGACTCGCCCAACTTTACGATCACGGCGCCTAACGGCACAACCTCGGCGATCAAACCGATCGCCAAAACCAAGGCAGCAGTTTATCTCGAGCCAGAATTAAAAGAGGAAGGTACGTATCGTATCAGCACAGGACTACGCGTGGGCCCAATCTATAAAGCTGTTGAGACGGCGGATAAAAAGCTCTACTTTGCGGCAGACATGAAGCGCGTGACCGGCAAGCCGACCACCATGAATTACTATAGCTATGCTGACACTTATATCTTTAAAGGCCAACAAAAATACACTGCCAAGCCCTTTAACCAAGGCCTGGAAATTATTCCACTGGCGTCACCCAATGGCCTGCTGCTGGGCGGTGAACTCAGTTTCCGTGTGCTGGAAAATGGTAAGCCGGTGCCAGATGCGCGCATTATCGTGGTGACGGATAACGAGCATTTTATCAAACACAGGATCGAGGACTTGTACGACCTCGACAATGTCAGAACCTCCAACATTCATGCCAACCAGCAGGGCGAGTTTAGCTTTCACCCGCAAAAAGCCGGGTTGAATTTTCTATTTGTCACCGTGCATCACCAGTTGAATGAAAATTTGTGGGAAAGCCAGAATGCCTCACTTACACTGGAGGTGAATTTACCGCCAGAAACTGCAAACAAGCCTTAAAATGACGCTTTCAGACACGCATAGGACAAACCATGGCAACGACGACTTTTGAACTGAGAGGCGAACATATCGCGCTATGTGATTTGCTGAAACTGGAAGGCGTGGCCGACAGTGGCGGCCAGGGAAAGTCTATGGTGGCCGAAGGGTTGATTAAGGTCGATGGCGCCATTGAGCGCAGAAAAACTGCCAAAATCCGCGCCGGACAAGTGGTAGAAGCGTTTGAGCAGACGATTAAAGTGGTGTCAGGCTAAACTGGCTTAAACCCTGCTGGCAGATAAGGTGCAAGCGCTGACCAATTGATATGCTGGCGCAAACTTTGCGCCAGTTGCTCCAAACTCTGTTCTCGCAATTGCGTGTAGTCGTAATCCACCTGGGTAGACAACCCCGCCCATTGCAACCAGGCGGCACAGGCTTGCGGGTGGTCAAACAAACCATGCACGTAACTGCCCGCGACCTGGCCATCGGCTGACAATGCGCCTTCTGCCTGCCCCGCGATGTCATGCACCGGGCGCGCCAACGCAGCGCCGCTACTCACGCCCATATGAATCTCATAACCCTGTAATTCTGCATCGGCAAAAGCCAGCTTGCCTGAGACTTGTTTGAGCTGTTTATGTGCTTCCAGCGTGGTTTCCATGGGCAACCAGCCTAGCCCTTTACTACTGCCGGCTTCGCCCTCTAGCGCCAACGGATCATGCAACTGCTGGCCGAGCATCTGAAAGCCGCCACAAATCCCCAGTACTTTGCCGCCGTAACGCAAATGCCGCGCAATCACAGGCTCCCAGCCATACTCGCGCAAAGCCGCCAAGTCGCCTCGCACATTTTTACTACCGGGCAAAATGATTAAATCAGCCGCGGGCACAGGCTCACTCAAACGCACAAACTTGAGGTCGACTTGCGGGTGCAAACGCAACGCGTCAAAGTCGGTATGGTTGGCGATATGCGGTAACACGGGTACCACGACCGTTAATTGTGCGCCGGTTTTTTTGGTACTCGTCCTGGCCACGGCATCTTCTGCTTCCAGATGCAAATCATGCAGATAGGGCAACACGCCTAGCACGGGTTTGCCCGTGCGCGCTTCCAGCCAATCCAGCCCAGGTTGCAGCAAAGCAATATCGCCGCGAAATTTGTTAATGACAAAGCCAACCACCCGCGCCTGTTCGCTTTCGCTCAGTAAAGCCAGGGTGCCAACCAGGTGTGCGAACACGCCGCCTTTATCAATATCGGCCACCAAAATCACCGGGCAATCCACCGCCTCGGCAAAGCCCATATTGGCAATATCATTCGCACGCAGGTTGATTTCGGCCGGGCTACCTGCGCCCTCAACCACCACGCAGCCATACTGTTGCTGCAAGCGTTGATAAGATTGCAGCACCGCCTGCATCGCGGTTTTTTTATAGTCGTGGTAAGTACTCGCTTCCTGGTTACCCACCACCTGGCCGTGAATAATCACCTGGCAGCCGGTGTCTGAATTCGGCTTGAGCAACACCGGGTTCATATCGGTATGCGGCTGCAATCCGCACGCCATCGCTTGCACCGCCTGCGCCCGGCCAATCTCGCCGCCATCGGCAGTCACGGCGGCATTGAGCGCCATGTTTTGCGGCTTGAATGGCGCCACCGCCACCCCTCTGCGGTACAATACGCGGCACAATCCGGCCACCAGCGTACTTTTACCGGCATCCGACGTGGTGCCCTGAACCATTAATGTTTTCACTACCTGTTTATCCATCACTCGATTATCTCACACTCGCCGGGCTTGCCTGTGGTGCTGTGCTGCTTGATGGCTGGCTGGGCGAACCCAGGCGCTGGCATCCGCTGGTGGGCTTTGGCTGGCTGGTGACGCAACTTGAAAAACGCTTGAATCTCTCACACAAACACCCATCACGCCGCCAATATATTTACGGCGTGCTCGGCGTCAGCCTAGTCGTTTTACCGCCGGTCATTTTATGCCTGTTAATCATGCATCTCTCAGTATGGCTGGCACTCTCGCTACACCTGTATTTGCTGTATTTTGCCATTGGTCACCGCAGCTTGCGCCAGCATGGGTTGGCAGTCTATAACGCGTTGCAGACTGGGCAATTTCAGCAGGCACAACTTGCCACCTCTTATATGGTGAGCCGCGATGTAGAAGCGATTGAACCCGTGAGCGCGACCATTGAATCGGTGCTGGAAAACGGCAATGACAGCGTGTTTGGTGCCCTGTTTTGGTTTTTTGTTGCAGGCGGCCCTGGGGCGCTGGCCTACCGCCTGGTGAACACCCTGGATGCCATGTGGGGCTATAAAACACCGCGTTATTTCTATTATGGCTGGGCGGCCGCCCGACTGGATGACGTGCTGAATTATGTGCCCGCCCGGCTGACGGCGCTCACCTATGCATTGCTTGGCCACACACGGCTGGCATGGCAAACCTGGCGGCAACAGGCACCGTTATGGGATAGCCCGAATGCAGGCCCGGTAATGGCTGCCGGAGCAGGCGCGCTGAATGTGCAATTGGGCGGACGCGCCCGCTATCACGGTGAGTGGCATGAGCGCCCGCGCCTGGGCACCAATATTGCACCCACCAAAGAAGATATTCCCCGCGCGTTGCAATTGGTACGCAATGGCATCGTCATTTGGCTGATGCTTGCGCTACTGCTTGGAGCGGTCACTTATGCTTGAACATGGCGGTAACTTGCAGCAGGCCGCGCAGCAATACGGCAGGCCACTGGCAGACTGGCTGGATATCTCCACCGGCATTCATCCAGAGCATTACCCGATCCCGGCATTATCAGCCTCGCTGTTTCAACGCTTGCCGCCCGCGCCCGATGCGCTGCAGGCTGCGGCTCGTGCTTATTACAGTTGCCAGCACGTATTAGCCTGCGCAGGTTCACAGGCAGCCCTGCAAGCATTACCCAGCTTACGCGCACCATGCCGTGTCGCCATGCCACGTACCATGTATCAAGAGCACGCACACGCCTGGCAACGTGCCGGGCATCAGGTGCAATTTTTCGACCAGATGCCAGATGACCATCTGTTACAGAATACGGACGTATTGCTGGTATGTAATCCCAATAATCCCACCGGCTACTTATACCCAACCGATACGCTATTAGACTGGCATACGCGACTGGCCGCACGCGGCGGCTGGCTGGTGGTAGACGAAGCGTTTATGGACACCACACCACAACATAGCCTCGCCAGCCATAGCGGGCAAGCAGGTTTATGGGTGTTACGATCGCTGGGTAAGTTTTTTGGCCTGGCCGGGCTACGCGTGGGCTTCTTGCTTGGCGAACCACAAGCGCTGGCACAGCTTGAATCGTTACTCGGCCCATGGACCATCACCGGGCCGAGTCAATTTATCGCCAGTCAGGCACTGGCCGACCGCGACTGGCAACAACAGATGCGCGAACAGTTACCTGCGCAATCCAGGCAGTTAGCACAACTACTTAGCCAGCATGGGCTCGCACCCGCGGGCAGCACAGATTTATTTCAATATGTGTTGCACCCTGCGAGCCGCGCGTTGCAGCAGGCATTGGCCGAGCAAGGCGTATGGACGCGTTATTTTGCAGCGCCGCAAGCACTGCGGTTTGGTTTACCGCTGACCACCGCCTGGTCACGCCTGGCACAAGCGCTAGACAAGGCCTCTAAGTCGATAAGTGGTTAACTGCCCGGACAATCTCAGCCATGGCTTTGCCATGCGCAGCCTCACTCGCACTTAAGCCCTGTAGTACACCCAGTTGATTCGCCAGTGGCTGGTTCTGGCTTACCTTCCATTTGCCCGTCAGTTGCGTGATTTCAATTTCAATGCCCACCACTGCCTGCATCAGTTGATCGATAAAGCCCGTTGGTGCATCTTCCAACTGCCAAGGCTGTTCAAATGCCGTTTCCTGTTGCGCAGTTAGCGCTGCCAGATGGGCGCCTAACCAGTGGGCATCTTCGATCACCCGCAGCGTGCCTCGCACATGCGCCACCACATAGTTCCAGGTTGGCACCACCATGCCGGTTTGCGCTTTACTGGCGTACCAAGATGGCGTCACATAAGCATGCGGCCCATGAAAAACCGCCATCACGGGTTGCTCAGCCTGCTCAGCCTGCTCAGCCTGCTCAGCCTGCTCAGCCTGCTCAGCCTGCTCAGCCTGCTCAGCTTGCCATAAGGGATTTGCACGCGCCAGGTGACCGCTCAACACACCCTCAGCATCTAAATACAGTGGCAAATGGTTGACCTCGACACCATCGCCTGTGGTCATGATCAAGGTGGCAAATGGATATGTCCGTATCAGTTCGTGTAGCGCCGCCTCACCGGGGGCAGAAAAATGTTTGGGGGTATACATACGCGATCAAATAAACACGTCTGCGGGCAAATACGGCCTGACATGGCCTACCGCACGCTGCACATAAAGTTCTTTTTCGCCGACCGGAGCGACATAATGCAATGCACGCTCGGCGGCCTCAAGGCCTGCACTACGGACAATCAGCCAAAACGCCAGATATTGTGAAGCCAGGCAGCCCCCTGCGGTAGCCAGATTACCTTGTGCAAAAAACGGCTGATCCAATACATTGCAGCCCAAGGCTTGCACCCAGGCTTTAGTCACCAGGTCAGTGCACACAGGCATCTCATTGAGCAGCCCTAGCCTGGCCAAAATCAATGCACCTGAACATTGCGCAGCGATCAATTGCCTTTCCGGGTCTAAACGCACAGTTTCAAGTACTGCACTCTCTGCAACTTCCCGGGTATAAATACCACTACCGATAATGACGGCATCGGCAGCCGCACTCTCTTCTAAAGAAATATGTGACGCTATCACTACGCCATTCATGGAGGTGACGGTGGCAGTAGGGCTGGCAATAGAGACCCGCCAGCCAGGCCGCTGCACACGATTGAGGATGCCCAGTGCCACGATGGAATCCAGCTCATTAAATCCATCAAAAGTCAGGATAGCAATATGCATGGTCGTCCTTTCTAGCGCACAGGCAGCAACTGCCCTCTAACGAACACCATCACCTGCTGCGCATCATCGGCAGGCTCACACACAGCCCCCGCCCGCAGGTTACTGACACACACCCGCCCGGCATCCTGCTGACCAGCATCTGCAAGATGACCATAGTGGCCGTATGCATAAGGCAGAACAACCACAACCAGCAACACCATCACCACGACTCGCATCATCAGTCTTTATTCCCTAATAAGTTTAATCACATACTATCGCCCCACACATGTACACTACATATACAATTTAAATATCAATTTTAGACACTGTACAGGTCCATACACCATGCCAGTCACGCAGCCATTGATCACCCTAAACCCGCAAGACCCGGTGCCGCTGGTCGAGCAGATTGTCACCGGCGTCAAACAGCAAATAGAGCAACGTCTGTTACGCACGGGCACGCGCTTGCCCTCTATCCGCGACTTTGCGGTACAACACCACATTAGCCGCTTTACCGTGGTCGACGCCTATGACCGCCTGGTGGCATTAGGTTATTTACTGTCGCGGCGCGGCTCAGGTTTTTATGTGGCACCGCTCAACAAGCCTGAAGAAAGCGTTTCAAGCACCTCTTACCTGGATAGGGCCGACGATGTGTTATGGCTTCTGCATAACACTTTCAGGGACGTGCCAGATGCACTTAGGCCGGGCTGTGGCTGGTTGCCCAAAGACTGGCTGGATGAAAAAGTCATTCAAAAAAGCCTGAATGAATTGTCACGAAAATCGGGGGATTTTTTAACCGGCTATGGCGATGTAAGTGGGTACTTACCATTGCGGCAACAGCTTGCACAAAAGAACCTGGCCGACATTGGCATCCACGCCGAAGCGCAACACATCCTGATGACCAACGGTGCTTCGCATGGCCTGGATTTAGTCGCGCGATTATTGATCAAACCCGGTGATGTGGTGTTGGTGGACGACCCAGGCTATTACACCTTATTTGGTTTTTTAAAATCCATGGGCGCGCGCATCATGGGCGTACCTCGGCTATTCAATGGCCCTGACGTCAGTGCCTTGCAGCAATTGCTGCAAACATATAAACCCAAATTATTTTTTACCAACACCGTGTTGCACAACCCCACAGGCACCAGCACCAGTCTGGCGGTGGCACACCAGATATTACAACTGGCCGAAAAACACAGCTTATATATTGTGGAAGATGATATTTACGGCGACTTTCATCCGCAGAATGCACCGCGCCTGGCGGCACTGGATCAGCTTAACCGCGTCATTTATGTCAGCAGCTATTCCAAAACCATTTCTGCCAGCTTGCGCGTGGGTTTTATTGCCTGCCAGGCCGAACTGGCCAGCCGCCTGCTAGACCTCAAATTACTCACCGGCCTCACCAGCTCAGAAATCAACCAACGCGTGATGTACCAGATTCTGGTCGAAGGCAGGTACCGCAAGCACATGGAGAAAGTACGCACGCGGCTGGAGGTGAAAAGAGCACAAGTAATACGCGCACTGGAAGAATGTGGCTTAAGCATCCACGCCGAACCTGCAGGCGGCATGTTTGTCTGGGCTAAACTGGCTCACGACCAAAACGCTGCAGAAATTGCCAGCGAAGCATCGAAGATGAATATCATGCTGGCGCCGGGCAACCTGTTCAGGCCTTACCAGGAACCTTCGTCGTGGCTGCGCTTTAATGTGGCGCATTGTGACGACGACAAGGTATTTGCGCTACTGCGAAAAGCTAGCCGCCAATAAATACCTTAGGAAACACCTTAGCGATTCACAAACTCCACTTTAGGAATCGAGCCCGACAGGTCCAAACGTGTGAGGCTTGCGTAAGCGACATGAAACCTAAACAACCCCTTAAGATGCATATTGAGCGCATGCGCAATCAAGGCGCGTATCATGCCGCCGTGCGTGACCACCAGCACATGCTGCCCGGCATGGCGGGTGTGTGCTTCTTGCAAAAACGCCACCCCGCGCCGTTGCAAATCAGCAAATGTTTCACCGTTAGGCGGCGCCATGTCGGCATAGTTTTGCGCCCACACATCAAACAACTCACGTGGAATATCGTTCCACGACTGCATTTCCCAATCGCCAAAATGCAACTCTTGCAGGCGCTCATCGTGCACGATGCTGTCAAACCCCAGCGCATGCGCCAACTTGCTGCAACGCTGTAGCGGGCTGGCATACACGGCATCAATCTGTTCATGAGTCAGCTTCTGTTTAAGCTGCGACAATTCGCTGGCAAAGTTGACTGAAACATCAATATCGGTCTGGCCATAGCAAATGCCCTCAGCGATTTGCAAACTGGTATGCCGTACTAAGGTGAGTTTCATGTTAAATGTTCCCAGGCCAATACCCCTAAGTAAAAGGCCAGCTCAGTTAATTGTTGTGTCGCGCCTAATGTATCACCGGTATAGCCCTGCAAATGGCGCAAAATCAGGCGACGCCACCACCCCCAGATCACAAGCACTGGCAAACTGGTGATAAGCAAAAAGCGGATGGCAGCGATGGCAGAATGATTTACCGCTAACATCAGGCCAAAACCCAGCCAGCAGACTAAGCCAAATACACTGGCGCACACAATATCCTGCCTTGTAAGCGTGGTGGCCAAAGGCTTGGACTTACCGGCGAAGCGGACATAGCTGGCCGTCGCCATAATGACCACCGCAGCCAGACGGCTCAGGGCATGGGCGGCAATCAAGGCAAACGGCAGAATGGCTGGCGTGAGTGCAGACAAGGCCTGAAATTTGAACAGCAACATACCCACCAGCGCAATGGCGCCATAACTGCCCAAGCGTGAATCCTGCATGATTTCAAGTTTACGGGCGCGATCCATGCCGCCGCCCAGGCCATCGGCGCTGTCAGCCAGGCCATCTTCATGAAACGCGCCGGTGAGGTAAATTGTGATGGCCATGCTGCACAATACGGCCAATGCAGGCGGCAACAGCCAACTCGCCAGCCACCAGACAATGGCGGCCAGCAGGCCTATGAGTAATCCAACCAGCGGAAAATATCGCGCGGCATGGTTGAGATCAGACTCGTGAAAGTCTGACACCGTCGGCACTGGCAACCGCGTGAAAAAGCCGACCGCCAGGACGAAATACCGCCATTGCAGCTTCACTGCAATGACCTTCACTCTAGTTGCCCGCTGACACCAGCACTGTCAAAACTGGCCATTTCATTGAGAAAAGCCACCGCCGATTGCAACAAAGGATAAGCCAGCACCGCCCCTGTGCCTTCGCCCAAGCGTAGCGACAAGTGCAATAAGGGCTGTGCCTTGAGGTGCGACAGCATCATGCTATGCCCGCTTTCATCCGAGCAATGGGCAAACACACAATAATCGATCACTTGCGGATACAGTTTAGCGGCCACCAATAAAGCAGAGGTAGCAATAAAACCGTCAATCAGCAAGGTGGCCCTGGCTTCTGCCGCCGCCAGCAAGGCGCCAACCATCATGGCAATTTCAAACCCGCCAAATACGGCCAAGGCTTGCAGTGGGTCGTCAGCAGACACATGATGAGTTTGCAGGGCTGACGTCAGCACCGATAATTTATGCTGCAAACCTTTATCGCTTAACCCGGTGCCACGGCCAACGCACTGATGCATAGGCAAGCCGCACAGCACACTCATCAGGCAACTGGCGCTAGAGGTGTTACCTATGCCCATTTCACCCAGTGCGAGCACGTTACAGCCCTGCGCAATGGCATCACGCGCAATTTGTGCGCCGCGTGTGACGGCTTGCGTACACTGATCTGTGGTCATGGCAGGCAGATGGCGAAAATTCTCAGTGCCCATGCCCAGCTTGGCATCCACGAGCAGTGGGTGCGGTTGAAACACCGCATTCACACCGCTATCGACCACGTGCAAATCAAAGCCATGCTGGCGCGCGAACACATTGATTGCCGCGCCGCCATTAAGAAAATTGAGTACCATTTGCGCCGTCACCGCCTGCGGATAAGGACTAACGCCTTCTGCCACAATGCCATGGTCGCCGGCAAACACCAGCATGGTGGGCTGTTGCAAGGTTGGCTGCTCGGTGTTTTGTACCAAGCCCAGCTGCAAAGCCAGCGCTTCCAGGCGCCCCAATGCGCCCAGTGGTTTGGTTTTTTGGTTAATTTGCCGCACCAGCGCGGCTTGCAAAGGCTCGTTCTGGGTAGGCGCAATGTGAAATGTCTGCATAGTTGTTATTTTACCGAGCAAAAACCAAAGCGTAGCAGAATTATGCAATGCCTGGCTTGCATTTTCCTGACCATAAAAAAGCCCCGCAAACGCGGGGCAGGGCTCTAAGGATCACACGCAAAAATCAACTCATTTTAACCGGCACGTAAATTTTGCTGTCACCACGCATCACCAGCAAGGCAACGTTCTTTACGTTTTGCGACAACTTGTCCTGCAGTTGCGCCACATTTTTAACCTGGTCACCATTCACGGCCAAAATCACATCCCCCGGCTGAATGCCTGCGGTGGCTGCAGGCCCTTTAGCCACCTCTTCAACCAGCAAGCCTTGCTTGAGTTGCGTTTGTGCCAACTCTTGCGAGGTCAGTGGGCGCAAGCTCACCCCCAGTTTAGATTGCTGGCTGTCTGGCACCGTGGCAGGGCCGGCTTGCGCCGTTTGCATTTCATCAATACGCACAGACAGTTTTTTCAATTGCTTGTTGCGCCAGACTTCGATGCTGGCGGTACTGCCCGGCTTCACGCTGGCCACCATCGGCGGCAAATCGCTGGAACGGTCTATACTTTGACCATTAAATTTGACGATCACATCGCCTGGCTCCAGGCCCGCTTTATCCGCCGGACCATTTTTTTCCACATTGCTCACCAGCGCACCATTAGGCGACTGCAAGCCAAACGAACTGGCCAGATCCTGATTAATGGATTGCACGCCGATACCCAAACGGCCACGGCTGACTTTACCCTTCTCAAGCAACTGCTGCTCAATGCCCATGGCCACATCAATCGGAATAGCAAATGACAAGCCCTGATAGCCACCACTACGGCTATAAATTTGTGAGTTAATGCCGATGACCTCACCATTCAGGTTAAACAACGGGCCTCCTGAGTTGCCAGGGTTAATGGCCACGTCTGTTTGCAAAAACGGCACATAGCCTTCATCTGGCAAGGCGCGCGATTTGGCAGAAATAATGCCTGCGGTCACCGTATTATCAAAACCGAATGGCGAGCCGATGGCCACCACCCAGTCGCCAACATTGCTGTTTTTAGTACTACCAATGTGCACCGTCGGTAAATCTTTGGCCTCAATTTTAAGCACGGCAACATCGGTCAGTTTATCGACGCCGATCACCTTGGCCTGAAACTCACGCTTGTCTGAGAGCTTCACCGTCACCACGTCCGCTTTGTCGACCACATGGGCATTGGTCAGAATCACGCCATCAGACTTAACGATAAAGCCAGAACCCAGGCCGCTCATAGGGGTTTCGGTTTGTGGCAGGTTGGGTTGAAAACGACGAAACAGTTCAAACATGGGGTCATTCGGGTCCACGCCGGGAATCCCTGCCGTTTTCACCGTGCCGGTCACGCTGATATTGACCACCGCCCCACCCTGGCTAGACGCAATGCTGGCAAAATTAGGCAAGGTAATATAAGCACTCGGTGCCGTCATTGTTTTGGCCGAGACGGGTGCCGTGGCTTGCGCATGATTAACCAGCGTGTTGCCTTTAATCCAGTAGCCTGCGCCGAACAAAGCGGCCACAGCCAAGGGGACAGTGACCCAGTGCGTGAGTCTTGATTGTAAAAACGATTGCATGACAACGTCCTTTCTTGCTCTTTTTAATATGGGCTCTTATTCAACATTTAAGAGTCTCTGCGCATATGAGCAGTAAAAACGTGCCGAAGTTTCACTGTTTTTGTATCTTGATGTATCAGGCAAGCCAGCACCCACCGGCACTGCCTGCGCTGTGGCAGAAAAGGGAAAATGCATTGATCGTGATACACTTCACACTCTTTGTTTTTTGACTCAAGCAATGACAGCGTTACCGTCTTTTTTGAAGCCCTACTGGCCACGACGAATGACAGGCACACTGCGCGACTATGCGCGGGCTGCCATTGGCGCCGGACTGGGTATTTTGTCTACCGGGCTGCTTGCCCTGAGTGTGGTGCCAGGAGACTGGCATAGCGCCGTGTTTTTAATTGCACCTATGGGCGCATCGGCCGTCATTCTATTTTGCCTGCCGTCTAGCCCGCTGGCGCAACCTTGGGCCATCCTGGCCGGCAATACCGTGGCCGCCTTGGCGGGCGTGTTATTCACCCAACTATTACCGCATCAACTGGTGTTTGCCGCTGCGCTCGCCATGTTAAGCGCGATCGCACTCATGTTTGCCCTGCGTTGCCTGCACCCGCCCAGCGGCGCGGTCGCCTTGACTGCCGTGTTGGGTGGTGACGCCATTCACAGCCTGGGTTACAGCTTTGTCTGGTGGCCAGTGCTGGCAAACAGCGTATTACTGGTACTCACTGCCTGGCTTTACCACACCCTGACCGGCTACCGCTATCCGGCTGCGCATCATGAGCATGCGCCCAATTCGCCTACGCATATGCACTACCAGTTTGGCTTTAAAACAGAAGACTTGCAGACTGCGCTAGGGCAGTTTCATGAAGTGCTGGACATACACCCGGAGCAGCTACAAAGCTTGCTTGAAAAAACCGAGCTCATCGCCTACAAACGTAAACTAGAGGCGATTCAATGCCGGGAAATCATGCGCCCGGTGCCAACCATGCTTGAGTTTGGCGACCCGTTGGAAACTGCCTGGCAAACCATCCTCAAACAAACAGAACCAGCCATTCCGGTGGTGAATAAAGCACAACTGGTGATCGGCTTGCTGAGTATGTCTGACTTTATGCGTCATGCCAAAGCAGAAAGCTACCGTGAAGTGGCGCCTGCCTTAAAGCGCCTGATCCGCTGGTCACCGACCACACACAGCGACAAGCCAGAAGTGGTTGGCCAGATCATGACCACCCCGGCAATCACCATTACCGACAACATGCACCTGATGCATACCATTCCACTGATGACCAGCCATCATTTGCAATTGCTACCGGTGGTTGATGCCTCTAACAAACTGGTCGGTATTTTGACGCAAACCGATGTGATTCGCGCCCTGTATCGTTAACGTTTGACAGGTTTTTCGCGCTGCTGAAACGGCACAATCACTTCGCGCGAGGCGAGGACGATTTCACGCAAAAAACACAACAGTCCAAAAATCAGCGAAGCCATAGAAATAATAAAAGACACCATCACCAGGTGCGGCAATCGCAAGCCGGTCTCTACTGACAAAAACATACTGGCAATCGAAACACAGATACACAAGGCGGCAAAAGTGGCCGCAGCAATCGCCCGCCGCAACCATTTGGTGCGGCGCACAATAATCCTCAGCTCATCTTTAAAGCGCTCACGCTTCTCATCAGGCGCATCGGTCAAAAAACGGGCGCGGTCTATCGAACGCCCCAAGCGGCCAATCAGCACGCCTAAAATCGAGCCGATACCGGTCAACAAAAATACCGGCGCCACCGCATCGCGGATGGCTTCAGACACGCTGTGAATTTCAATCATGGTATTAATCATAGGCTTAATAATGCTCAAAGAAGGTCATTAGGCACCAAAACCGCACTATTTTGGTTATTGACGCACTAGAAAAAAGCATGGAGGAATCAATTCTGTGAAAAAGAGCGGGTTTAATGGCTAGTTTAGCGGTTGATAAGCGATTTTTACGCCATGTTTAGTATATTTAGAGCCTTAATATTGCAATAAAAGCATTTTTCTTGCCATTGTTTTTCAATTCAAACCGCTCAAACGGGACCCATTTTTGCTCTACTCAAGCCTGGCAACAATCAATATGGATAGGGAAAGAGGCAACAAGATGCACCCGCAACCGTTAACCGAGGATCTGGCTAACCACTTTAAAAAGGTCAATGACTTTCGCTCACACATCTACCAACTCCAACATGCCTGGGACAGCCTGGCATTGATGGCACAACTCTCTGGCACCGGCTCCGAAATGGAAGAAACGCGCAGTGCCTTTAATACGATTTCTAATGATGTGCTGCGGCATTTATCACAAGAAACCCTGCACAAAACGGCCGCGCAATTGTCTTCAAAAGCGTTTGAGATCATTAACCTGCTGATACGCAACCTGTTTGAGCGCACGGCAGACATTGGCTTTTTTGCCACCGATAACGATGTGCGCGACTATCTGGATCAACATGCGGCGGATACCCTGGAGACAGAGGACCAACGCAGCATTGAGTTTCGCTTTCAGGAGTATCAGAAGAAATATACCGTCTACGACAACATCGTGCTGTTTGATGCCGAAGGCCAGTTATTGCATCAACTGGACGATACGCAAACCACTTTGTTTCACTATCATCCGATTGTTGCGCTGGCGCAGCAGTCGACCGAGCCGTATGTAGAGCGTTTTTATGAAACTGATATCGGCGGCAAGCTACATAAATCGCTGGTTTACGCGCACGAAATACGCAGTAAAGATGGCCTACAGGCATTGGGTGTGATTTGCCTGTGTTTTAAGTTTGTGAACGAGCTGGACACTATTTTTAGCAACCTGATTTCGCACAACGACTGGACCATAGGCGTGTTGCTGGATGAAGAGCGCCATGTGATTGCCTCCAGCGACCCGTATCAAATTCCACTCGGCATTTCACTTTGCGTAGACACCGATACAGACTGGTTTATCACGCGCTTTAACGGCCGCGAATACCTTTGCGTGACGAAACAATCTGAAGGCTACCAAGGCTATTTGGGGCCAGGCTGGTTGGGCCAGGCCATGATCCCGATCGAGCATGCGTTTAACCAGAGCATCCACCCTATGGGGAGCAATATTGATGCGGAAATTTTGCGTAAAGTCATGCGTAGCCCGCTGATTTTTTCTGAAAGCCTGCTAAATATCCCCAAACAGGCCGCCAATATCCAGAGCAAACTGAACCAGTCGGTGTGGAACGGCAACATCAGGCAAAGCAATGACGTAAACACCCAGCAAAAAAACTTTTCCAAAAGCCTGCTTTCTGAAATCAGCCATACTGGCCATAAAACGCAGAAAATTATTGAAAACATGGTGTCTGAGCTTTACCAGACAGTGGTGTCGGTGATGCTGGAAAACTCCAGTTTTTACGCGCAACTGGCGGTAGAAATCATGGACCGCAACCTGTATGAACGCGCCAACGATGTGCGTTGGTGGGCGCTGACGCATGTGTTTAGAGAGTTTTTGGCCAAGCCCAGCTTGCTGGCTGAAGACAAAGGCAAAATGACGGAGGTACTGCGTTATATCAACAGCCTGTATACCGTGTATGACAACCTGATTGTGTTTGACCGCAAGGGTGAAGTGATGGCGGTGTCTAACCGCCAGCACGAACACCTGCTGGGCACACAGTTGGCAGACGAATGGGTCGGCCGAACGCGCAGTTGCAGCTCAACCCAGGACTACGTGGTCTCCCCGTTTGAACCCACCCCGCTCTACAACGACAAACACACTTATATTTATGCAGCACCGATTCGCCACCTCGATGGCAACAGCATCGTCGGCGGCATTGCCATTGTGTTCGATAGTACGCCGCAGTTTCAGGCCATGCTACGCGATGTGATCCCACGGGATAAAACAGATACGCCAGTTAATGGCAGTTTTACCTTGTTTGTGAATGAGCAGCTCAGTGTGATTGCAAGCACACATAAAGACTTTGCCATGGGTGAGCCATTTGAGCTGATGCCCGCGATTAGCAAGTTAAAAGAAGGTGAACAGCTGTTTGACATTGCTATTTACCAAAACACCTACTATGCAGTGGGCGCACGTGCAGCCTATGGTTACCGTGAGTTTAAAAGCGAACAGGACAACTATCGTAACAAAGTCGTCGCGTTGATTTTTACACCGCTGGGCAAGGTCGACGAAATTAACCAGCGCATTCATGCCGAAGCGCAGGTGATTCATAACAAATTCAACCCCAACCTGTTTGTACAATCCGGACAGGACTGCCAGGAGTATGCCACTTTTTATGTGGGCGACTCATGGATGGGCATAGAGGCGCGCTTTGTGCGCGAGGCGATTGATGAACACCAGTTACGCACCCTGCCTGAGTCGGCGCCATTTATTGCGGGCATGCACACCTATCAGGGCGAAGTGATTCCGGTGATAGACCTGGCGCGCATGCTGGGGCATCCGCACTACTTCACTGACTATCGGCAGATCATCGTGATTGAAGACAAAGCAGCTGCACTCAAGTTTGGCGTGTTTGTGTCGGCACTGGGTGAAATCCCCTATTTAGCCCCGAACCAGATTCAAGCCATGAGCAGCTTTTTTAGAGGGGCCAGCCACAACCCCGGCATTGCAATTGCCAACCTGGCCCAGAACAGTATGCTGACTCTGATCACCGCAACCAGTTTATGGGAAAAGGTACTCGCCGTGCGCTCACAACCAGCAGAACAGGTGTACGCCTGATGAATAGTCAGACGATGCTCGACATCATGCAAAATGACATCATGGACTCCTTACTCACCGCACAGCAACAGCGATTGCTGGATACGCTGCTGGATAATCTGGATGGCATGATTTACCGCTGCCTGTATGACAGCAACTGGACCATGATTTATGTGAGCAAGGGTTGCGAAGCCCTCACCGGCTACCCGGCGCCAGACTTGCTGCTCAACAAAACCACCTCTTACGAAACCATTACGCACCCGGATGATAGAGAAAAAGCACGCACCATGATTGATGCCGCCATTCACAAAGGCGAACGCTTTGAGCTCGAGTATCGTATTGTGCGTGCTAATGGCGACATCACCTGGGTGGCTGAGCGTGGCAGCGCTGTGCTTGATCATGATGGCAAACCAGTTGCACTGGAAGGCATTATCCAGGACATCAGCTGCCGCAAACGCATAGAGCACGAGCTATTTAGCACCGAGCAAAAATATCGCTCCATGTTCGAAAATTCAACCTTGGGCATGTTTCAGACCACCGAGTCTGGCACCTACCTCAATGCCAACCCGGCGTTGGCCAAACTGTACGGCTATGTGTCGCCAGAAGCCCTGATTAGCGACCTTAACAATATCAGCACCCAACTCTATGTGGCTGAAAGCAGGCGTGGCGAATTTACCACTGCCATCCGTGCACAGGGCCGGGTACTTAACTTTGAGTCTGAGGTGTACAGGCTCAATGGTGAAACTATCTGGATCTCTGAAAACGCCCACGCCGTGTTTGACCCGCAAGGCCAGATTCTTTACTACGAAGGCACGGTAGAAGATATTACCGACCGCAAAAATCATGAGTTGCAGATTCGCCAACTGGCCGTCACCGATAACCTCACCGGCCTGCTTAACCGCCATGCGTTTAGTGGCAAACTGGCGAGCCTGATTGCCGAGGCTGATAAAACGCAAAACAAGATTGCGATTGCCTTTATCGACCTTGACCACTTTAAGCTGATTAACGATACGCTGGGCCACCGTGCCGGGGATAAACTGCTGGAAAATGTCGCACAACGGCTGATCCAGAGTACGCGGCCGACTGATGCGATTGTACGCTTTGGTGGCGACGAGTTTGTCATGCTCTACCCGGGGCTACGGGTGGCAGAAGATGCCGAGCCATTGCTGGCGCGCGTGATGGAGGCTATTTCACAGCCGATTGCGATTGGTGATTATGTGTTTAACATGACCTGCAGTGTCGGCGTCAGCATTTACCCCGACCACGCCCAAGAAATAGATGCCCTGCTCAGTTGCGCCGACTCGGCGCTTTACAGTGCCAAAAATGCCGGCAAAAACAAGGTGCAAATGTTTAGCGGCGCCTTGGCGCAGCAACTGGGCGAGCGCAATGAAATTGAATACGGCCTGGGCCATGCCCTGCAACGGCAAGAGCTCATGCTGTATTACCAGCCACAAATCAATATGCAGCATGGCAATATCAGCGCGCTGGAAGCACTCATCCGCTGGCAGCACCCTGAGCGCGGGCTCATCCCGCCCGACCAGTTTATTCCGGTGGCCGAAGAAACCGGCCACATTTTTGCGATTGGTGAATGGGTGTTGCAAACCGCCTGCCAAAAAATCAAATCCATGCAAACCGAGTGGGGCTACATGGTGCCGATTGCAGTCAATGTGTCACCGATTCAGTTTTTGCGTGGCAACCTGGTTGAAACTGTGCAGCGTGTATTACGGCAAGAGCGGGTGCCCCCACATTTAATCACGCTGGAAGTCACCGAAAATGCGCGCTTTAAAGACGAAGTGATGTTCACACGCACGCTGGAACAACTAAAGCGACTGGGCGTATGCATTGCCATTGATGACTTTGGCATTGGCTACTCCAACATGGCCTACCTCAAAAACTACCCGATTGATGAACTAAAAATCGACAAGGCCTTTGTGCAAGACCTGGAGCAGAGCGTCACTAACGGCAACATTTTGCTGGCGCTGATTAACCTGGGCAAAAGTTTGCATAAGTCAGTCACAGCCGAGGGCATAGAAACCGAATACCAGCATCGGTTTTTACTGCATAGTGGTTGTGATGTCGGGCAGGGATACTATTACAGCCGACCGTTGTCGGACGAGGCATTGGCTGAGTTTATGCGGGAGCAGCAGCCCAAGTTCGATCATTTTCAGCAGGTGGCCAGATAACGCTGGCCACCGTTGCTTTAGCAAGTGGCTGATCAGGCAGCCGTTTGTTCGATCTCTGGCAAGGCTTCATTTTTGATCGCCGCTTCAAATGCGGTCAACCGTTTGTACACCGAGAGCAGTTCAACAATGGTGGTCCAGGAGTTCACCAGATATTGAAACGAGTTACTCACCTGTGAAAACGCGGTCAGAATCTGCTGCAAAATACCAAAAGTAATGCGACCGGCGGCAATGGTCGGCACCAGAATCAGGTAGGCGAAAATATTATCTGCCTGCAAATACAGGCTGCGCGCCACGTTGAAATACATATAGTGAAAATAAAGGCGGAAGTAGTTTTTACGTACATCCATAAACAGTGACTTGAGCGTTGCCGGTTGTGCGCGCTCGACATTATCTTCGCCATAGACCAGCTCTTTACGGTAAGCCGCTTCTACGCGCTGATTTCTAAATTCCAGCCCCGGCAATTTAATCCCCACTGACGCCAGCAATAAAGTCCCGAATATAGACCAGGCAATCGCCGAGGTAAACAATGGCGCAGGCACGGCACCAAACAGCGGCAACTCACTCACATAAGCCGATAAACTCCACAGCACAGGCAAGAATGCAAACAGTGTCATAATCGCCTCCACCATAGACACGCCCAAGCCTTCCATAATGGTGGCAAAGCGCATGGTATCTTCCTGCACCCGTTGCGAGGCACCTTCAATCCGGCGCACCTGTGGCCATTGGCTGGTGTAAAAATCGTTCATGGCCGTACGCCAGCGAAAAATATAATGGCTGACAAAAAAGCGCGTAATCACGTAAATAAAAATCGCCACGAAAGCAATTTCGGCAAACTGCAACATCAAGGTGTACAACTCGGCAGTGGTCACTTTGGAGTTAGGTGACAAGGCAGCCTGTACGCCGTCAAAGAACGGTCGGCGCCAGTTATTAATCGCCACAGATACCTGCACCGAGTAATAAGTAGAAAACAGGATAAATGCCGAGCCGACAATAGACCACCATTGCCAGCGGCTAGGTTTGAGCTTAAACCAGGCAAATGCAAACAAGGCGACACTGACGGCGTAATAGCCATAAAACAGTTTGAATGAGTCGGTGACAAAATGGCCGAGGCCGATCACCGGCTGCTCTTCTGCCATAGATAAGCCAACCATGGCACCGATCGCCGTTGAATACTCAAACCAGACGCCGCAGCAAATAGCCGCCCAAACAATGACGGAAGGCCAGAACCAGCGGGAATCAGGAAAAAAGGATTTAAACATAGCGCTTTCTTTGACTATTTTTCTTTAGATGGTTTTTAGGACAATTTTCTGCCAGTGTATTGGCTCTTGAAAAGACCTGCAACAAAAAAGCCTCCACAAGGAGGCTTTATGTTTAAGTGACAACGCTTGCAACTAGATGCGGTTGCCGCGGAAGCAACATCCCAGCGGCGTATTGGCAGTGTAATTGGCTTTAAGCATGATGGCATGCGGCCTACTCGCCGAGTGCTTTTGTGGCACGTGTTTTTTATATACCGCTGGTTTTTTCATGGTCACCGGTTTCTCTTCATCCGCCGCCGCGACTTTAACCGCTGGCGGCTGTGAATCGCTGGCAACAGCCGCCAGCGTGGCGTCAGGCTTTGCTGCCATCGCCTCACCAGACTGTACCGCGCTCAGCAACGGATTATTGTCAGCCGGGGCTTGGTGCTCAAAGGTAATCATCATCAGGGCAAGCATGTTTAGAAAAATCAGCTTGGGTAACATATAGGACTTGGTTCGTTGCATATTTAATACTCAGTTTCGTCTCAGGCTATCTCAGCCGTGATGATAGAGGGTTAGGCCGGACTAAATAAGTAGGCAGGCGCCGATTCGCTTGTCAGACAATGCCTACAAATTAACTATCACAGAAAACATTTACGCGATACGATGGTCAGAAGACAACTTGAGTCGTGCATCAATAAGATGCCGCTGGCCTATCAACATGGGAGCCTGTATGAAACAGTTATTACTATTGCCGATCATCTTGTTGGGGGTGAGTCATGTGCGTGCGCAGCCTAGCATTGTAGAGACGCTGGAACTCGGTCACTCGATTGTGATGGTGACCACCGACATGCCTGGCGGCTCTAATGGCCGCGGCTCTGGCGTGGTGGTGAGCCCCGAATATGTGGCGACCAATTGCCATGTGGTGGCCAATAGCAACGGCGCCAATATCGCCAAGTTTCGCGATGGTTATCAACCCATCGCCCTCAAAGCCAACTGGAAACGCGATGTCTGTTTGCTCAAGTTTGATCCGTTGCCATTTAAACCCATCCCCATGCGCGACAGCAAAACGCTGCAATACGAAGAAGAAGTGTTTAGTTTGAGCTTTCCGGCGGCGGCGCCCGTGCCGCAACTGTCTTATGGCAATATCAAGGGCATTTATCCTTATGATGGCAGCATGATCGTGCGCACGAATGCGGCTTTTTTAATGGGATCCAGCGGTGGCGCACTGTTTGACCAGCACTTTAACCTGATCGGACTCACTACCTTCAAAAGCCCTGGGCACCAGGCGTTTTATTACAGCCTGCCAGTGGAGTGGATCAAAGAGTTGATGGACGCGCCTGAAGTGATCTCGCTCAAAACCAATGAGGTGCCATTTTGGGCGTTGCCGCTGGAGCAGCGCCCCTACTTTATGCAAGTGGTGATTCCGTATCAAAACGCTGACTGGCCAGCACTCAAAACGATTGCTGACCAATGGGCACGCCAGGAACCGGCCTCGGCCGATGCCTGGTATTTTTTAGGGCTGGCAGAAGAAGGCTTGCAACAGTTTGCGCAAGCCGAGCAAGACCTAAAACATGCTTATGACCTGAACCAGCGTGACTATGATGCCATGCTGGCATTGTCACGCGTGGCGTTTACGCAAAAAGACCTGCCAACCTTGCAATCACTGCAGCCCGCCATCAGTGCGATTGATAAAGACCAGGGCGAACAAGTCACACAACAGATTCTCAAATTAAAACAGGGCAGCTAGCCACAGGGTGCCGCCAAGCATGTTACGCTTCGGCGGCCGGAACTAATCAAGCCCCTCACCGCCCAAGCATCACAACATATAATAATCACGGATACACACGCATGATCACGCACACTCTCTCCCGCACGGCAGCCAGCCTTGCAATTTCATTATTTAGCGCAGCCGTGGCCGCGGAGTCACGCGTTGATCGCCAAACCGAAACAGCGGTGCCCAGAGCACAAAACTTATACGGTATTGGCGTAGGCGTATTGCCCAGAACCTCAGGCTCAGACGAATACCGGGCACTGGTGTTGCCAATTGTTAATGCCAACTATGGTGACCGTTTTTTTGTCAATGCCTTGCAGGCAGGTGCCTGGCTGTTAGACAGTGATGACCAGCGCTTGCGTTTTGGACTCTCTGCCGAAGCCAAATTTGGCTGGGATGCCAGCAAAGGCGACCGCACCCGTGGCATGCATGACAGGGATTTTTCAATTTTTGTCGGCCCGCTGCTACGCTGGCAAACCGACTATGGCACCATCAATGCACAATGGACGACTGACGCCAGCGGCAACAGTAACGGCCAGCAAGTTCAGCTGCAATACATTAAAAGCCTGATTCGCGCACCACAACTACGCTTAAATGGCGTGGTAGGCGCCACCTGGAACAGCCAAAAATTTAACGACTACTACTTTGGTGTGCGCACGAGCGAAGTGACGGCCAACCGCCCCTTTTATCGCGCAGGCTCCGGCGTTGAATGGCAGGCTGGGGTGAACGGCATGATGCCTGCATTTAAAGACCACTCATTGCTATTTGGCGCGTTTATCACCCGCCTGAGCAAAGAGCAAAATGACAGCCCGATTACCGAAACCAGAATCCAGCCGATGGCCTATGTCGGCTACAGCATTCCTTTTTAGCCAAGTTGGCAGTGGCCGTTAGTGGCGGCCATTGGCATCAAAAAATTGCCAGATCATCTCGTTGGCGACAATAGCCTCTGAGCCTGCACTGCCGCCACCCGGCCAGGAGTGGCCTCCAGTCTCGGTCACACACAGTTGCACTGGCGCCAACCCGCCACGATGGACTTCACAATAAGCGCCAACGACATCCAGGGTGCGCTCCGCCTGTGCACTGGCTTGGTTGAGCTGCACCCACTTTTGTATCGTCGCTGGCACTGACACAAAGCTCACATCGACCATGGACTGCTGGCCTTTGCCACCACTAAACGGCACATGATCATCATCTTGCGCATGAATATGCAAAATCGCCACCGGCTTGGTCGGCTGGCAACGCTGGGTATTGTCTGTGCCTGCAACCGCGGCAATGGCACTCACTGTGTCAGAGAGTTCACACGCCAAGCGGTAGGCCATCATGCCGCCATTAGACATGCCATCAACAAAAATACGGTTGGCATCAACGTTGGCCCGTTGCTGCATGTCTTGAATCGTGCGGCGAATCACCGCCACATCATCACTTTGCTTTTTAACCGCTGGGCCGCAACAACTGCCTGCGTTCCAGGTGGCAAACTTGCCGCCCGGCAAACGGCTGTAGCCATTGGGGAACACCACGATATACCCATATTGTTCTGCGGCTGACACCTGATGATAAAAGCGCTCGGTTGCCTGCACCTGCCTATTGCCCAGGCCGCCATGCAACACCAGCACCATAGGCAACGCTTGACCAGCCTGTGCCTGCTTGGGGACATGGACCAGATAGGGGCGCTGGTCTCCGTTCACGGTCACAGCAAATTCATAGTCGCCTGCCGCAAGACCGGCCCACACCAACGCAGGAAAAGTCAGAAAACCCAGCAACACACTGTAATATAAACGCTTAGGCAAAGTCATCGCTGCTCCAGACAAGCGTATGGCAAGCATACATGAACGCGCCAGTGAAGTGAGTTGTTGACCACGTAAGTTCAACCGATGCAATAACAGACATATGACACCTACTGACCCCGCACAACGACCTGTCGTCGGCTTATTGCTGGCAGGTGGCTTTTCGCGCCGCTTTGGCGCGCAGAACAAACTGCTACAACCACTCGCTGATGGGCAATTGATGGCGCTGAGTGCTGCGCAAACCTTGATTCAGGCGCTGCCGAACAGCATTGCGGTGATACGTGGCAGTGAGTCGCCACTCGCTAGCCAGCTCATGTCACTTGGGTTTAAGGTGGTGACATGTGAAGAACAACATCAACAGATGTCGGACAGCCTGAGATTAGGTGTTGTGACGGCACAAACACACTTTCCACACATGCCTGGACTGGTGATTGCGCTGGCAGATATGCCATACATTCAGACCGCCACAATTGCGCGCGTCGCACAACAACTCACGCAGGCAACTATTGTGCAACCAATGTATAAGAACCAGCCCGGGCACCCGGTTGGATTTTGCCGCGACCTGATTCCGGAATTACTGTTGGTCGAAGGGGACCAAGGCGCGCGGGCAGTCTTGCGCGCGCATCAGGCCGAGATTTTACGATTCGAATGCCAGGATGCGGGCATCTTAAAGGATATTGATACACCTGCAGACATGATTTGACCCATGCTGGTCAAGCCGCAACAAGATTTGCACTGCTTTGCGACAACCCGACCTGTTGCAACTGTGCCCGTGCCTGAATCAGCTCTGCCAGAATAGATACCGCAATTTCAGCCGGGGTGCGGCTACCAATACGTAAACCCACCGGGCCATGCAGGCGATTCACTTCCTGCTCACTTAAATCAAAGCTGCGCAAACGCTGTTTGCGTTTTTCCTGGTTTTTCACCGAGCCCAGCGCACCGATATAAAACGCCTCTGATTTGAGCGCCTCAAGCAAAGCCATGTCATCCAGTTTAGGGTCATGCGTCACCGCCACAATCGCCGTGTGCGGATCAGGCGCAATGTCGAGCACCACATCGTCCGGCATGCCGGGCAACCAGTCCGCGCCTTCCACATGCCATTCGGCACGCATGTCTTCACGTGGGTCGCAAATCATGACGTGGAAATCCAGCGCTTGCGCCATGGCCGCCAACACCGACCCTAACTGGTTGGCGCCGATGATGAGCAAGCGCCATTGCGGGCCAAAATAGCTGTGGAACCAGTCGTTATCCAGGTAAGGCAAGCCTTCTGGCAATACGGGCTGCTGGCGCACTTCACCGCTATGCAAGTGAACCGAGCGCTTTAACAAGCGCCGCTGCGACAAACTCTCAAGCATCGGTGCCAGTTGTGTGGCATGCGTTAATGGCTCGGCAAAAATCTTAAGCTGCCCGCCACACGGAATACCAAAACGTTGCGCTTCATCCTGATGAATGCCGTATTCGAGAATAGCGGGCTGTGTGGGTAACTGCTGATGTTTGGCTTTATCTGCCAGGTCATCCTCAATACAACCGCCCGACACCGAGCCAACCAGATGGCCATCATCACGCACCACCAAAATAGCGCCCGGCAAACGCGGTGCCGAACCCCAGGTCTGGATCACGGTAAACAGGTGCGCGCGATGACCTTGTTGCAGCCAATCGCTGGCACGTTGCAGCACTTCCCAATCTGACGATTGCATTACACTCAAGCCAGTTGATCGCCAATCGGCAAACGACGAATACGTTTACCGGTGGCCGCAAACACGGCATTTGCCACAGCTGGTGCCAACGGCGGCACGCCAGGCTCGCCCACACCGCCCATTTTTTCGGTGCTCGCCACAATATGCACGTCTACCTTGGGCATGTCTTTCATGCGCAGCACCTGGTAATCATGAAAGTTGGACTGCACTACCTGGCCCTCTTTAAAGCTGATTTCGCTGCTGAGCGCCGCGCCCAAGGCATACGCAACTGAAGACTCCATTTGCGCTTTAACGCCATCCGGGTTCACCGCCAGGCCGCAATCAATCGCCACCACCACGCGGTGCACCTTGACCTCGCCCTCTTTGACCGAGACTTCAGCCACTTGTGCCACATAGCTACCAAATGACTCGTGCACAGCAATGCCGCGGAACACGCCTTTAGGCAATGGTTTGCCCCAACCTGCTTTATCGGCGGCCAGGTTGAGTGCTGCCAAATGGCGCGGATGGTCTTTGAGTAATTGACGTCGATAGGCCAGCGGGTCTTGCTTGTCTGCATGCGCCAGCTCGTCTACCAGGCTTTCCATGACAAAGCCTGAATGGCTATGCCCAACCGAGCGCCACCACAATACCGGCACATCACTTTGTACTGAATGCAATTGCACCTGATGATTCGCCGTGCCTTTCACATAAGGCGAATCGGCCACCCCTTCCACCGAGGTGGCATCAATGCCTTCTTTAATCATAAAGCCTTCAAAGGGTGTGCCTTTGATAATCGACTGCCCGACCAACGTATGTTGCCAAGCCTGTGGCTTGCCTTGTTTATCCAGCGCAACGGTGGCGCGGTGCACAAACATCGGTCTGTAAAAGCCACCTTTAATATCATCTTCACGGCTCCACACCGTTTTCACCGGCAAACCGGCGGCTTTAGCCACCTCTACCGCCTCAGACACAAAGTCAGCCCGTGGGTTGGCGCGACGGCCAAAGCCACCGCCAAGAAACTGGGTATGAATACTCACTTGCTCAGGTTTGAGCCCCAGGATCTTAGCCGCCGCGGCCTGGTCGGTGGTTTGCATTTGCGTCCCGGTCCATATGTCGCAACCCTGCTCAGAGATTTTCACCGCGCAATTGAGCGGCTCCATCGGCGCGTGCGACAAATAAGGCAATATATATTCTGCCGTCACGGTCTGTTTGGCCTGCTTACTGGCAGCGGCAACATCGCCCGCCTTGGCGGCAGATAAACCAGGCTGTTGTGCCAGTGCCTGATATTGTTTTAATAAGGCAACAGAATCCGGCTTGTCGTGCCCAGCCAGGTCCCATTCCAATTTGAGTGCTTCACGCCCCTGCTTGGCCGCCCAGTAATGCTCGGCAATCACCGCGACGCCAGTCGGCACAGTCACCACTTTAATCACACCCGGCACTTGGCGTGCAGCGCTGTCGTCTACGCTTTTCAACTTGGTGCCAAACACTGGCGCACGCGCCACCATGGCCACCTTCAGGCCCTCAAATTGCACGTCCTGGCCAAACTTGGCAGTGCCGTTGATTTTTTCTGCACTGTCCAGGCGTTTGGTCGCTTTGCCAATCAGCTTCCATTGTTCGGGTTTTTTCAAAGTGACGCTGGTTGGCGTGGCTAGCTGACTGGCCGTTTCTACCAATTGGCCGTAACGCAACTTTTGTGTGCCGTTAATCACCGCCCCGTTTTCAGTGCGCAAACCATCGACCGGCACATTCCACTGCTTGGCGGCGGCCTGTATTAACAGAGTACGCGTCAGCGCGCCGGCCTGACGGTAACGGTCAAATTCTGACCAGGTAGTAGAAGAACCACCTGTAATCTGAATGCCATACGCAGTGTGAATATAAGCAGGTGCAGCAGGCGCGTGCTCGACCTTCACTTTGCTCCAGTCTGCATCCAGTTCATCGGCAATCAGCATCGGCAAAGTCGTCCATACGCCCTGCCCCATTTCGCTATGCGCCAGCATCACGGTAATGCTGTCATCCGCGCCTATGCGCAAAAATGCATTGGGTGCCGGTAATGGCATGGCTTCTGCCGCATTGGCTACACTCATAAAACGCTTGGCCTGCGGAATACTAAAAGCCACCACCAAGCCACCTGCCACCAACGCAGTACTTTTAATAAAACTACGGCGCGAGAGATTAATCATATCGTTCATTGCGTCTCTCCTTAAGCCAGCTTGGCAGCAGCTTCGTGAATCGCTGTGCGGATACGTTGATACGTGCCACAACGACAGATATTGCCGCTCATGGCGGCATCAATATCGGCATCACTGGGTTTAGGATTTTGTTTGAGCAACGAGGTAGCCGACATAATCTGGCCCGACTGACAGTACCCGCATTGCACCACATCAATTTGCTGCCAGGCAGCCTGCACGGCCTGGCCGACTTTGTCTTCGTGCATGGCTTCAATCGTCGTGATGTTTTTGCCAACCGCCGCACTCACCGGCGTGACACAGGAGCGAATGGCCTGGCCATCCAGATGCACGGTACAGGCGCCACATTGCGCCATGCCACAGCCAAACTTGGTGCCAGTCATGCCAGCCACATCGCGGATCGCCCAAAGAATAGGCATGTCGTCACTGACATTGAGCTCGGCTTCTTTGCCGTTGATTGTTAGTTTCATTGGGCGGGTTCCTTGAGTAAATCTGTTATGCCTGTTGGCAGAACCAATCTAAAGTTGGCTATCGTGAAATTATACTAACATACACACTTGTATGTATGTGCGTTTATGGCATAGCAAATATGAAATTTAACACTGTTAAATTGTGTACACAGCCTCGCTATATCTATCTGTATATAACGATAGACTCAGATAATTTACAGCCCGCCGACAACACGGCACAATCCAAATATCGCATACACAATATGATTGTGAACAATCTGTTTTAAGGAGAGTTAAATGAGTAAAGCCATCATTGTGCAACCCGGTGGCGGGTATCAAAACGTGACCATAGGCAGCCGTGAAGCGGCCGCGCCCAAAGCTGGTGAAATCACGGTCAGGCTGCATGCCAACTCACTCAACTACCATGACTTTGCCGTGGTGAGCGGCATGTGGGGACCAACCGAGCCACGAATCCCCATGGCAGACGGTGCTGGTGAAGTGGTTGCTGTCGGCGCAGGCGTCAGCGAATTTAAAGTCGGCGATGCCGTCGTCAGCACCTTTTTCCCCACCTGGCAATCTGGCGTACCGCACGTGGAAGGCTTTGCCACCGTGCCTGGCGATGGCATAGACGGTTACGCACGTGAACTGGTGACCGCCAGCGTGGCGTCGTTTACCCTGGCACCCAAAGGCTGGGGTCATCTTGCCTCCTCTACTCTCACCACCGCAGCCCTCACGGCCTGGCGATCACTGATGGCAGATGACCACCTTAAAGCAGGCGATACGGTGCTGGTGCAAGGCACAGGCGGCGTGTCTATTTTTGCGCTGCAATTTGCCAAACTGGCTGGAGCTACCGTGATTGCAACCTCCTCGAGTGACGCCAAACTGGAGAAACTCAGCGCCTTAGGCGCAGACCACGTCATCAATTACAAAAGCACACCGCAATGGGGCACCCTAGCGCATGAGATGTCTGGCGGTCGCGGCGTCGACCATATTGTGGAAGTCGGCGGCCCGGCCACCTTAGAGCAATCCATGCTCGCAGCGCGTGTCGGCGGCCATATATCGGTGATTGGTATCTTGACTGGCCTGGCGGGTGATTTTCCACTGGTGACAGCCTTAATCAAGCAATTGCGCTTGCAGGGCGTGCTGGTAGGCAATCGTGAACAGCAACAAGCCATGGTGAAAGCAATTAACGCTAACGGCATGCAGCCGGTGGTGGATAAAGTATTTGCCGTAGAAGAAATGGTGCAGGCGTTTCAATACCAGGAAACCAACCAGCACTTTGGCAAAATCTGCCTGCAGATTTAATGTTTCACCTGTTTTAGCTTGCTACAGAAGCTGACAGCACCACGCTCTGTGTATAGCCAAAAACTCATGACGACTGATTTACCACCTGCCGGCCGCACGACTGGTTGGCTGGCAGCGCCACAGCCATCTGTATTGGCGGCGCCAGTTTGAGGTTAGCCATGAGCTGCACAAACGCCGCACGTGAAATTTGGCCACCCAGCCGCGGATTATCACGTTTTTCTTTACCCACGGTCGATACCGTATGGCCGTGATAATCATGGCCAGGATAAACCAGGGTTGCATCGGGCAGACTGAAAATTTGACGATGCACACTGTCGTATAGCTGACCAGCATCGCCCTGCTGAAAGTCAGTCCGGCCACAGCCATTGATGAGCAAGGCATCGCCGGTAAAAATACGGTCACCCAGGCAGTAACTCACGCAACCATTGGTGTGACCGGGCGTGTAGCGCACTTCAATATCCAGTGAACCCACCTTTAAATGCATGCCATCAGTCACCAGCAAGTCACCACACAGCACACCCGCATCACGGTGGATCACGCTTTGGCTACCCAAACGCTGACGTAGTGCATCTGCCGCTGTCACATGGTCGGCATGCACATGGGTTTCTAACGTATAGGCCAGCGTTAGCCCCTGGCTATTCAAGGCGTCAATATAGTGCGCGACCTCACTCTCAACCGGGTCAATCAACACGGCCTGCCGGCTTTGCTCGCAGGCCAGCAGATAGCTATAGGTGTGGCTTTCTGCTTCAAAAAACTGTTGAAAAATCATGTGTCAGCTCCTAAGAAATAGTTTCTTGAGAGATCGTGATGCCAGGCCGTGTTTAAAGCAGACATGTTTAAAGACGATCAACAGAAACGAGGCAGGCCAGTGATTGACTGGCCAAAAGACCAGGCATAAGTTGTGCGCGCGATGGCGACAAGAAAAAGATTAAAACCAACCGCGGCGCACGGCCAGCGTATGCAAGGCCATGCCTGCGATCATACTGGCGACAAACAGCCACACGCTACTGCCGCCAACCAAGAGTGATGTCACCGCCGGGCCCGGGCAAAAACCGACCAAGCCCCAACCAGCGCCAAACAACAGCGCGCCAATCACCAGTTTTCGATCAATCAACGTGGTCGTTGGCAACTGCATGGGCAGGCCCAATAAGCTGCGCGATTGCCTGGCGGCCAGCTTAAATGCAAAAAACCCGATCGCAATCGCGCCCATCATGACAAATGCCAATGAAGGATCCCAATCGCCAGTGATGTCTAAAAATGCCAATACCTTGGCTGGATTAGTCATGCCACCCACAATCAGCCCCAGACCAAACACCACCCCAGCTATCAACGCGATAAATACAATCATACGACCGCCCCCTATCCAGCGACCAGCACATGGCGCACCAGCCACACCACCAGCCACACCACCAGCATCGCCACCAGCATAAAACTCAGCGTAGCCACCAGTGAGCGCAGCGATAACCGCGACAACCCGCATACGCCATGACCACTGGTGCAGCCGGAGCCCAGGCGACTGCCAAAGCCAACAAGCACGCCAGAGACCATCAGCAAAGGCACACTGGCAGTCATTTGCATGACAGGTAAAGGTGCGAACAGCGCATACAGCAAGGGCGCAAACATTAAGCCCGCCACAAAAGCCCAGCGCCAGGCACGGTCGCCAGTACCGGCTGACCATAACTGGCCAACAATGCCGCTGATACCGGCAATCTGGCCCAGCCAGCGGATCAGCAGCAAGGCCGAAAAACCAATCAGCAAGCCGCCGATTAATGATGACAAAGGTGTAAACGTGGTCATGCGGGACTCAGTTTTAAGCGTTGATGATTAAATGCAGGCTAATCGACCTCATCCGCCATGTCTTCATGTGGCGTGGGGGAGTTACGGTTACACTCAAAGCCTGCTTTCTCTAGCGCCACGCGATAATCACACGCGGGCAGATGCCCTTCGAGGCGGCCATTGATTTTGGTTGTTTCCTCTTTGCAAAGTGCACAACGATAACGATGCGCCTGTCCTTCAAAATGCTCTTGCGGATAATCAATATAGAACAGTTGTTTCATCATGGCCTCCTCTGGTTGCGACACTACCAGCCTATGCTACGCCTGCGACCGCAGGCTGGCAATACACACAAAAACGGGTTCAGCAAGGATTTTTTGAAAATAATTTGAGCGTGCAGATTTTAATCACCCCCATTTTTAATCATAAAATCATATAGTTAAATCACTCACCCACAACACATCCAAAAAGTTATCCACAAAAAATGTGGACAGCGCACACCTAGCCACGGCTATGTAAAGCTGCAATTTCCTGAATATCCAGATCGCGCTCCATCACATGCAGCAATTCATCGTGAATCTGGCCCGAGCGATGTAACTTAAGCAACTCTTCGCGCCCGGCGGCCACAGCGGCCAGCACGACATTAAAATGCGCTTTGCGCACATCCTCTGGCAGCATGGCATCATTTTTATGCTTGTCTGACAAACTTTGCCGATAGCCATATTGCTCCAGCAACCGCGGGTGCTGCAGCACGCCTTGTTCGTTGTAAGCCAGTTTGTTCACCACCGCATATTGCGCCTGCTCTATACGCGCCCAGGTTTGCGGCTCATTTAAGTAAACCCGCTCATGTGCCGTGGCTTTTAATTGGAGTACGCGGATAATCCAGCCGATGGTTGTGCCCTGAAACAATACCGTCACCAGAATCACGGCAAACGCACACAGCAGCATCAGGTCACGCCCCGGCACTTCAGCTGGCACAGCCAGCGCAGCGGCCAGCGTGACCACACCGCGCATCCCGGCCCAGCTTTTCACAAACGACTCACGCCAGTTGCTTTGTATAGGCGAGGCCCGTTTGCTCACAAGCTTGGCCAGGCCATCCACTGCAAACACCCATACAAAGCGTGACACAATGACCACCGCCAGCACCAACAATACCTCCATGCTGTAATCGGTGATAGATTTCTGCCCCTCGGCAATACGATCCCACACGCCGCGCAATGAGAGCCCGATTAAAATAAACACCAGTGACTCCAGCATGAAAATCATGATTTCCCAAAAGGCGCTACCGCGACGGCGCGCGGTCGCAGTCATCAGTTCATGCTGATGCCAGCCCAGCATCATGCCGTACGTCACGGTGGCAATCACGCCAGACACGCCCAGATGCTCGCCCACCACATAGCAAATCCAGCCAGGCAAGGTTGACGCCAGTATCATAAGCGACGTGTCGCGCAAATAACGCAGGGTTTTCAAGACCACATAGCCGGTCGCGCCGCCCAGCAGCACGCCACCGATACTCAACCAGGCGAACGCTTGCAGCGCATCACCCATCGAGAACACGCCGGTTAATAACGCAACAATTGAAAACTTGTACAACACCAGGCCGGTGGCGTCGTTGAGCAGGCTTTCGCCTTCAAGTAACACCAGCAATTTTCGTGGCAGGGCCACACGCTGTAGTACTGCCTTGGCTGCAATCGCATCCGGTGGCGACACAATCGCCCCCAGGGCAAAACAAGCGGCCCACGGCAAACCCGGATTAAACGCATGCAAGGCCAGGCCCACCAACAGTGTCGTAAATAACACCGCACCCACCGCCAATAACAAAATGCCGGTCAGGTGGCGCCTAAACTCATGCCACACCGTGAAATAGGCGCCTTCCATCAGCAAGGGCGGCAAAAACACTACCAGCACCAGCGCAGGGTCGATCTCAAACGCTGGCAAGCCAGGAATAAAGGCAATCGCTGCGCCGCCGATTAATTGCGCCACGGCTGGCGGCCAGCGTAACTTTTGCGCCAAAAACTCCAGCGCAATGATCGCCACTAAAAAAAATAAAATCAGATTGAAATAAAACTCATTGGGCATAAATTAAGGATGCGCTTATTGGCGCAAAGCCAACAAACAACACTTTCGCATGCAAAAAACAACTGAAAAACCACGGCGGGGCGTCACCTGCTGACACTAAACGAGTGTAATAGAAAACATCCGCCGGCGTTTCATTAAAACACGTAAAAGCTGTTTAAGCCGCGGCTTAGCGCGTGCTTTAAGTCATGGCCACACCCGTCATGCAGCGCTTGAAAACAACATCCACCGCCCGCCACAAAACATATATTTACATATGCAATCAAAGCAGTGTTTAATAACGGCTCCTGGGTTTCTATTGTGTCGCACACCCATCACCGAGAGTCATTATGTCTCAGTATTTACTGCGCTGGCTGCACCCATGAAGTTAGACTGGAAGACCTGTTGGCTTCTGGGCCTGCTGGCGACTGGCTGCCTGCCATTACTCAGCAAGCTAGGGCTCAGGGATAGCTGGTACTTTTTAATTGCCCTGCTCAGTGTCGGGGTCACCTGGCTAGGTATTTGGCAACAGCGCCCAGCACCTTTTCAACCCTGGTTAAAGTTCGCCATCGCCATCAGTGCGCAATGCCTGGGCGGGCTGATAGAAGCCAATACTGATGCCAGTGGCGCCTTTGGCATGCAATTATCACCGGCAGATCTATGCTTGCTCACCGGGCACCTGGCCTTGATGAGCGGCCTGTGGCAATTGGCTTGTCACCAACAGCCACAATTTCCGCGCCATGGTTTTTTTCAAGGCTGGATTCTGGCCACCAGCCTGATGTTAATTGGTTGGCAGTTTCTGTTTTTACCCACCATTGTGCATCACGGGTTTTCGCTAGACCGGCCACAAATCTTTCGCATGCTCTACCCCTCACTCTCGTTTATTGAGTTAGGCATGCTGCTGTGGTTATGGACCAGCAGTGCCGCTTACGCCTCACGCGCCTTTATCCAGCTATGCCTGGCCACCTTGTTTTTTGCCATCGGTGAAAGCATTTTTCATGGCACCAGCAACAGTCTGGCGGTGCCGCATGACATCAACCTCATGTTTTGGCTGTTGGGCTATGTGAGTTTTGCCAGTGTCGCCCTGCACCCCGATTTAGCCCAACTCGGCCAACCACGCGCCAGCGAAGATGACCGTCATGCCAACCATATTTTGACGCTACTCTTGCCGCTGGCGCTGCTTTTTCCGGTGGCACTGCTGCTGCGCTACTTTCAGGCGCTGCATCCGGCCACCATCGGTATTTTGCTTGGTTTTTTTATTGTGTTTATCATCGGCTGGTATCAACTCAGAACCACCATGGGCAATATCATCGAGGTCAAACAGCAACTACAACAACAAAACCGCACTGACTACCTGACGGGCGTGCCTAACCGCAACTATCTTGAACAGGTAGTTGAACAGAGCATTTATGCCTCGCGCAAACCGCTGCCGCATAGCCTGAACGCCATGTTGCTGATGGACATAGACGGTTTTAAGGCCTTTAACAATATTTTTGGCTTTGGCTTAGGGGACCTGATTTTAAAAGCGGTGGCCAAACGGCTCTATCACGACAGCAAAATCCACGGCGACCACTTTGCCCGTGTTGACGGTGACGAGTTTATTTTGCTCATGCTCAATGTGCCCGAAAAAGCCATGGTAGAACAACAAGCCTGGCATATTCACCAATTGCTTGAGCAACCATTTGTGGTCAATGGGTTAACCGCCAAGGTCAGCTGCAGCATCGGCATCTCGACGGCAGACTCATTCACCAAACATACCTTTGCCAATATGCAACGCGAAAGTGAGCGCGCACTCTTATGGGCAAAAGAAAGCCAGTCGCAAGTAGAGTGCTACCAGGCCATGCGCGATAAAACCACCGACAAGAGCTGGGTGATCAGTGAGTTCCGGCAAGCCATTTATCATCGGCAAATTGTGGTCTACTACCAGGCAAAAGTGCATTTGCAAACGCAAACGGTGTTCGGGGTAGAGGCCCTGGTACGCTGGCAACATCCGGTGCGCGGGTTGATTATGCCGGGCGAGTTTGTGCCGCACATTGAAAACACCGATCTCATTCACACCCTGTTCAAACTGGTGCTGAATGAATCTACCCGCCAGTGGCAGCAGTGGCACCAACAGCAGCTTGAGCTGACGATTGCGGTAAATGTGAGTGCGCGCGATTTGATGAACTTTGACCTGGTGAAAGAGATGGAGCACGCGCTGCAAAAACACGCCATGCCTGCCAGCTGCATAGAAGTTGAAATTACTGAATCCAGCGCAATCGCCGACCCCAGGCGCGTCAAAAAGCTATTGTCTGCGCTGATCGCCCTCGGCGTTAAAATCAGCATTGACGACTATGGCACCGGTTACAGCTCGTTGCTTTACCTGCAACAATTGTCTTTGCACTACCTTAAAATAGACCAGCAATTTATCCGCGAAATGCACCAGGATGCCTGCAGCCTGGCCATCGTACGCTCGACCTTAGAGCTGGCAAAAAACCTGAATATCGAGGTCATCGCCGAAGGGGTGCATGCGATTACCGTCTTGCAACAACTCATAGGCCTGGGCTGCTATGGCGCACAAGGCTTTTTATTTTCACCACCGGTGGCAGCCAGCGACGTTGCCGCCACGGTCAAACGCATTGCAGCAAGCCGTTATGAACTCGACCAGGCAAACTGACTCCAACTGAGCATGGGGCTAAAACCAGCGGCAAAATTAGTTTAATATGCTGCAAATCATGGCAAAAATGGCAGGAGCTTGTATGTTTACATTGAAAAAATGGATCTGGACACAATGGCAAAAGCTGCGTGGCGCCGATCGCGCTTATGCCAAATACCTGTCGCACTTTCAGCACTACCAGTCACAAGTGGTCGACAGCGAATTACAGCAATCACTCAATATTCAACCCATGAGCAAAGCCGCATTTTTGCAAGCCTGGCAGAACAAAGGGCTAAAACCGGCAGGCAAATCCTGCGGCTGTAAAACAGGTTGTGGCAGTTAGGCTTACCATGGAGATGATCCAAGTCCACTCCGGTAAATTACGTGCGATTGGTTATGACACGCCACGGCGCGTGTTAAGGGTAGCGCTGGAAGATGGTAGCGCTTTGGAGTACGCCAATGTGGGTGAAAGCCTGTGGCGCAACTTAAAAAATGCCAGCACGCCGTGGAGCTATTACCGCGACAATATCGAAGAAGAATTCACCGCCAGCCGGGTTTCCAGCAAGCCATCCTCTCACGGTAAAAATCCGCTGGATGATTTATTCGGCTAGGCAGACGAGCACCATCAACGCAAGGCCAGGCTAAAATGCAGCGCCTGCGCTAGCAAGCCCTGCCGGTAATAAAACCGGTGCGCCAGTACATTCGTCAACCCGCTATCCAGAATCAGGTGGTCGCAGGCCTCTAGTCTTGCCGCTTGCATGACGGCACTTAATAACTGGCTGCCTAATTGCTGGCCGCGGCGACCGCTATCCGTCACCAGATCATCCACATACACAAAACGCCCATGCACCAGATTCTGCTGGTAACGGTATCCCGCCAGGGCGACCACCGTGTCGGCAGCTAGCAAAGCCATCAATTGATACCCTTGCGCCTGCTGTTGACGAACCTTATTCAAAAAATCTGCCGGGTCCAGTAGCGACGGCCTGAGCAAACGCATTAAAGAATAGCAGTGCACAATTTGTGCGTCTGTGGTCATGATTTCTGCATGCAGCATGAGGCCTCCTGGCAATAAACAATAAAACATCAACATCGTCGCCAATATAGCCACATCAAGGCATAATAATAAGAACCATAATCTGCCAAACCGACTATGCCATGACAGTTTCAAGCCGTGATCAATGGATGCGTGTAGACAAATCCCGGAGCGAACCCATACATGTACAAATCTATACACGGTTTAAGCAGGCAATTGAAAGTGGCCTGTTAAACGATGGTGACAGAGTACCTTCCACCCGCGTATTGGCCAGCACACTGAATGTGGCACGCGGCACAGTAGAAAATGCCTATGCCATGTTGCTGGGGGAGGGCATCTTTATTGCGCGGGGCCAAGCGGGTTGTTACATTCATGCGCCATTTCGGCAAATGCAGGCAACAGCCGTACGGCAGGCGCCACAACGCCCTATCACGCAACACACTCCCGCTACGCCCGCAGGCCCATCCCATGTATTTTTACCCGGTAGCCCGGCGTATGACGCTTTCCCCAAAAAAATATGGTCCAGGCTAGCCGCCCGCCGGGCTCGCAGTTTATCCGCCGCAGAGCTGGCTTTTCGTGACCCGTTTGGCTATCTGCCACTACGGCAGTCCATTGCTGCCTATCTGCGCCTGTCCCGAGGGGTGGTTTGCGATGCGCAGCAAATTTGTATTACTCATGGCTATCTGGGCGCACTCGACTTTTTGTTCAAGTGCCTGCCCATCCAGCAGCAAAAGGTCTGGATGGAGGACCCAGGCTACCTGTTTGCCACACGCCTGCTTGATGCGGCCGGGGCACAACGTGTCGCCATTCCGGTTGATCACGAAGGCCTGATGGTGGCAGAAGGCATCCGCCGTGCCCCAGATGCCGCACTAGCGATTGTCACGCCCTCGCATCAAAGCCCGCTGGGTATAGCATTGTCATGGTCACGCAGAATGCAGTTACTGGACTGGGCCGGCCAGGCCGGTGCCTGGGTGATTGAAGATGATTACGACGGAGAGTTTCGCTACTCAGGCTATCCTCTGCCTTCGCTCAAAAGCCTGGACCAGTATGACCGGGTCATTTATGCCGGCACATTCAGCAAAACGCTGTTCCCGGCATTGCGGCTGGGCTACCTGGTACTACCGCAGCCACTGTTGGCGTTATGTCAGCAAAAAGCGCAACTGTTTCCTCCCACCGGAGCCATAGGCCCGCAACTGGTCGTCAACGACTTTATTGCCGAAGGGCATTTTTCGCGGCACCTAAAGAAAATGCGTACGCTTTATGCCGAGCGTCGCGAAATCACTCGCCAGGTATTACATGACCACCTGGGCGCACAGCTTGAAATTAATGCCCATAAAAACGGCATGCACTTTGTCGCCAATATCGTCAGTCCACACACGGACCATGTGATTGCAGATGCCTTCAACCTTCATGGTTACGGCATTCATGCCCTGTCCCGCTGGGCGCAGTCTGCTGGCCATAACGGCCTGATCATCGGCTTTACCAATATTCCCACCGCAGCCACAGCCCAGCGGGCGGCCACGCAGCTGCGCGCCTGCTTTTAACCATCAGCCTCTCTCCCCAGGCCATCATGGCCCAGTGTGATAGACCATTTTTGGCTCTGTCAGCCTTGGGCCATCGCGCCTAACATGCCAGCATCTTAACTCAGCCAAAGGATCAAGCGATGAGACTGATGCATGTGGATGCCAGCCCAAAAGCCACGTTATCAAACTCCAAATGCTGTCTGCCTATTTTGTCGAGCAATTGAAACAGCAACTCACGGGCCTGGAAGTAGATTACCTGGACCTGTCTGAAAACACGCCACCGCACATCAGCGGCGATTTTGCCAAGGCCACTTACACGCCCGCAGACCAGCGCACGGTTGCAATGAAAGAAACACTGGCCTATTCCGACCAGCTCTGCGCACGCGTCATGATGTCTGACCTGCTGGTATTCGCTATGCCTATGTACAACTTCTCCATGCCCTCCAGCTTTAAAGCCTTTATTGACAACCTGGTGCGCACCAACCTTACGTATACCTTTAACGCAGATGGCAGCACCTCAGGCACGCTGACCCGCCAAAAAGTCATTTTTATCACCAGCCGGGGCGCGGACCTTAGGCCAGGCCTCAGCCCGTGGTCACACATGGACGCACTAACGCCAGCATTAAAAGCGCCTTTTGCGTTTATGGGCGTAGAAGCCCCATGGTTTGTAGATGCACAACCGCTACAGTTCTCAGATCAATCGGCTAGAGAAGCCGCACTTAACCGCGCTTATGCCGACCTCAATAGCGTGGCCAGCACCTGGGCTACCCAGCTTGGCCACCCGCAGTAAGCCCTGACTGCCACCCATTAACTGAAAGGATAAATCATGAAGATTGTTGTCATTGGCGGCACCGGCCTCATCGGTAAAAAAACCGTCAACTTACTGCAGACAAAAGGCCACCAGGTGCTGAGCGCCTCGGCCAGCACAGGGGTGAATATTGTCACAGGGCAAGGCTTGACGCAGGCACTCACCGGCGCAGAAGTCGTGATTGATGTCTCAAATGCGCCCTCTTTTGAAGACACCGCAGTCATGCAGTTTTTTGACCATGCCGGGCGCAACCTGGCAACAGCCACAGCGTTGGCGGGCGTAAAACACTATGTCATGTTATCGGTGGTGGGCACAGACTCTTTGCAAGACAGTGGTTATTTTCGCGCCAAGCTGGTGCAGGAGCAGCATGCCTCACAAGCAAAAACCCCGTACACCATCGTCCGCGCAACCCAGTTTTTTGAGTTTATGGATGCCATTGCAGGTGGCAGCACGGTGGGCAATACTGTTCACTTACCAACGGCCTTATTTCAACCGATTGCCGCACAGGATGTTGCGGCTGCCATGGTCGACATTGCTCTCGCTGCGCCGGTCAACGGCATCATTGATCTCGCAGGCCCTGAAAAAGTCAGCATGGCGGCACTTATTGCTGACTACCTGGCACAAAAAGGGGATACCCGCACCCTGGTTGCAGATAGCCAAGCCCTGTATTTCGGGTTACAGCTGAATGACCAATCGCTCAATCCCAAGCAACACGCCAGGTTAGGCGCACAAACCTTTCAATCATGGTTTGCTTCACAACACGGCACACTCACCACTGCATAATAAAAAAGCCCGCTTGTTCGGGCTTTTTTATTATGTCTTACGCTGATGGCGGCAGTACTGTCGCCACCTCGGCCCTATCCAGCCTCAGCCACAATAAATACACGCGGCAATCAAACTCATACTGCATATAGTTGGGCTCCATATGCAAACACAGCTGATAAAACGCTTTGCCGTGATCGCGCTCCTTTAAGTGCGCCAGCTCATGCACCACAATCATCTGCAAAAATGCCAGCGGCGCCGTTTTAAAAAAAGCTGAAATGCGGATTTCTTTCTTGGCTTTGAGCTTACCGCCCTGCACGCGCGAAATCGCCGTGTTTAAGCCCAAAGTCTGCTTTTCAATCGTCAGCTTGTTATCAAAATGCACTTTATCGAGTAGGGGCGCATTTTTTAAATAGCGCTGTTTAAGCGCAATGCAAAAATCATACAAGGCCTTATCGCTTTGTATATCACTCGGCTGTGGATAGCGCGTTTGAATATAAGTGCCCAATTGCCCCTGCGCGTGCAACTGCGTAATTTGCGCCCGCAATTGGGCCGGATAACCAGGGAGAAATTGTTGAATCAGGGCTGCAGACATGCCGCCATTTTAGACAGCAGACCAGATTGAAACAAGCCACCGATCGTTTTAATTTTATGTTTAATAAAACGCGGCACACCTTGCCTGACACAAGGCTTGGCCGGTGAATTAACGATCAATAGTGTTATTTTCGCTGCGAGTAAATCAGGCAGCTATAGGCGCCAATGGTCACCTGCGCTGAAAAATCATAGCCATCGCGCGCCTCGGCATTGGCTGTCATGTCAGTCGATTCAGTTTCATCCAGTTGCTCGTTATACAAAGTGGCATCGCTATTAAAACGCAGTATCCACGCGCCTGTGTGTGGCAAGCCAATCACATAGTTTTGCTGGCAGCCCTCGGCAAAATTAAACACCACAATCACGTCATCACCGGTGCCGCCTGCTTGCCAGCGGTGCATGGCAAGCACTTTGTCATTGTCGTTCACATGATACACAGCCGTGTGTTGCCCGCTCAGGCCTGCTGACTCACCGCCACGGTTTAAGCGCAGGTTAATCAAGTCGCGGTAAAGCGTGGTGATGCTGACATATTGCTCCGCGCGCTGCCAGTCAATCGGGCGGTCGTCACGAAACCATTGGTCACGCAAAAATTCCTGCCCCTGAAATAACATGGGGATGCCAGGCGCAGTCATCACCAGCGCGGCCCCTAAGCTAGAGCGTTTAATTGCATAACGCCCGGGCTGTTCGCTGGGGTCAATTTCTGACACCAGCCGCTGTTTGCCGTTGGCCACTTCATCGTGCGATTCGGTATACACCACGCGCTGAAACGCATCGTCATTGTATTGCTTAAGCAAGGCATCACGCACCGCCGCCATAGAGCGATGCGCGTCGTCTACTTCAATTAATGCCGCGCGAATCGGATGCACGAATCCTGCGTCCCATTGGCTGCTAAAGTGTGCGCCGCCATCTTCATGCTTGAGGGTAAGCTCGGCGCTACTTTGCAAGTCTTCGGCAATGGTGATTTTGCCTGGAAAGCGCGCCGCCACTTCACTGTTAATCCATTGCAGCAAACTCCAACCCTCAACAATCATCGCCTGTGCACTCGCCTCTACACTGCGTATATACAAAGTCATGTCATAACGCAGGCCATCGGCGTGATAATCGTGCAGCCACATCATGGCGTTGTCAAAAATATACTGCCGCACCTCACCGCGACCATAATCCGGCCGCGTATCACCCCACGGCGTGGTCGAGCGCCAGTCGTTATAAAAATAAATACCGCCTTTGTCGTTTTCCTGCCAGCCATCAAACTGCCACAAGCTAATGTCAGACGGCCCAAAATGGTTGTACACCACATCCACAATCACCGCGATGCCCTGCTCATGCGCCGCGGCAACAAACCGTTTAAAGGCCTCGGCCCCGCCGTAAGCAGTTTCCACCGCAAACGGATGCGCCGGGTTATAGCCCCAGGAGTAATCCCCGGCAAACTCTGCAATCGGCATCACCTCCACCGCATTAATCCCGAGCGCCTTCAGGTACGGCAGCCGCTCAATCGCCGTGTCAAAGGTGCCCACGTGGCCATCTTTGGCGTTAAAGGTGCCAATGTGCAACTCATAAATCACCAATGTGTTCCAGGCAGGCATCTCAAAACTGGTTTCTGGCGCGGCAAAAAAGTCCAGCGCGGGCACCACCGCATTGCCTGCAGAGTTAGTCACCACCCTGGCATAAGAGTCTATGCGCTCAAATTGCTGCTCGCCATTCACCAGATGATATTTATATTCGTCCCCCGGCTTGGCATGCGCAAGGTCTGCATACCAGTAACCATTGCCCTCATTGGCGCAAGCATCACGGCCGGGCTGCCAGTCATTAAATGACCCAATCACCGACACTTGATCGGCATTGGGCGCCCATACCCTAAACGCCACGCCATCCGCATGTGGAATGGCCCCCATGCCGGGGAGTGAATCAATGATTGGATCAGGGGATAATTGCGAACTGGCAGACGACATCAATACGACCTCCTGCAATAAGTAAACGTTAAGCCACTTACAGATTAGGGGCTTATTAATTAGGGGCAGACAATGATAGAAAATATATATCACCCACCGCGCAGGAAAAAGACGACTTATGCTGATGTGTTTGTAAGCGTTTTCTGGCAAACGCACGATTGAATCACGAGGCCCAGCACGTGCATAAGTAGCGCTACATCGAAAAGTCTGATGAAAGGTCCATAGTATTTGGCCCGTCAGAGGATTGATAAGTCGACGACGGCGCTGACGCTTGCGCACGTGCCCAGTCCTCATATGCCAGCTTGTCTGCGGCACTCAGGCGCTCAATATCACTGGCACTCAAATACTGAAACACCCGGCCATCACTAGTCGCATCGGCGGCAATCGCGCTCACGCTAGTCAGCAGCAAGAATAAACCAAACAACCCGTATTTTCCCCACATGGCAAACCGCCTTTCTAGTGTTTATATTGCCAGGCAAGACTAGTGCAGACCTTACACAGAATCAATGGGAAATTCTCACGCAAGCGAGTCAAAACTTTGCCCGGCACAAACCACTCAAACAGCAAAGGCCTTGATATAAGCTAAACGCTTGCGCCCAAAGCCTGTTAGAGTAAACATCATTACAAGGAGGAAACCCCATGACCACAGCACTCAAAAACGCCAAACTCGAAGCCCATTTAGACGCGGTAGAAAAACACAAACAGTTACTCGAAAAACTGCATTTAAACGGCAACCAACATCTGGATGAAGTGAACAGCTCATTGCAGCAGCTCACACTCACATTAGAGGAATACCTGAAGATTATTGGGATTCCTTAAACGAAGCAGGTGATGTACTGAGGCGTTGCTAATCGCGCACCTTGCAAAAATGCATGCAAAAATATAAAATGCATGCACACTATTACTGTGATGGAGGCCATCATGGCCATGCTGACAGTCCGCAATTTACCCGATGACATCCATCGGGCACTCAAGGCGCAAGCTGCTAAAAACGGCCGTAGTGCCGAGGCAGAAGTGCGTGAAATCATCGCGCAAGCGGTTAAACCAGAAGCGCGCCTACTGATCGGGGATGCCATGCTGCAACTTGGCCGTGACGCAGCCATCACAGACCAAGAGATAGACGCCATACTGCAACACCAGCCCAAAACACCAGCTCAGCCCATGCCGTTTGAATAGCCATGATTATTCTGGACACCAATATTGTTTCAGAAACCATGCGCCCTCAGCCCAACGCGCAAGTCATGCAATGGCTTAACGCTCAAGTGGCAGAAACCTTGTTTCTCACCAGCATCACCCTGGCAGAAATCCATTTTGGCATTGCCGCGCTCCCTGATGGCAAACGAAAACAAGCGTTATCTACCGTGGCTGACGGCATACAACAACTATTTAAAGACCGCATTTTGCCGTTTGACCTCGCTGCCGCCCAAGCCTACGCTTCACTGGCTAATCAGGCACGCCAGCACGGCAAAGGCTTTCCTGTCCCCGATGGTTATATCGCCGCCATTGCCGTCGCAAACCATCACATCATTGCCACCCGCGATACCGCGCCGTTTTTGGCCGTTGGGCTACAAGTGGTCAACCCATGGCAAGACTATGCAATGAATAACGGGCCAGCCACTGAGCTACGCTTGCAGCAAACAAGCAGTTAATTGTCCACACACACGCTTGTGAGCTGACCCGCAGGAGTAACATCCCGCCATGTTAAACTGGCTAGCGATTTTCAACAGATAACACACCATGATTCAATACAATCCCAAAGACTGGCTCACCTTTATCTTCCGCTTTCACGAGTCTGATACCTTCCGCCAACTCATGCCCATGATGGCGCTCATCGGCGCTTATGCCGGTGGCATTGCCTACCTTGAAATTGAGTATTGGAAGCTGGCCGACAGCAGCCATGTGAAAAACCTGTCGTTAATCCACACCACGGTTGGTTTTGTGCTCTCGTTATTGCTGGCCTACCGCACCAACACCGCCTACGACCGCTGGTGGGAGGGTCGCAAAGCCTGGGGCGCGCTGGTTAATAACAGCCGCAACCTGTCGATTAAACTATCGGCTTATTTGACCGACGAAAGCGACCGCAATTTCTTTAAAAAAATCATCCCGACCTATGCCGCGGTGCTGTCGAAACATTTAATGAACGAAGACGTCAGCAAAATGCTGTTTGACGGCCTCGATTTAGAAATCGACCACCACGAACACCACCCCAACCAGATCGCGCAACGCATTTTCCAAAAAGCCAACGAGCTCTACACCGGCGGCAAAATCACTGGCGACCAGTTTTTTATTATTCACGAAGAACTCAAGTCGTTTACCGACGTATGCGGTGTCTGCGAGCGCATTAAAAATACGCCCATCCCCTATTCATACAGCGCGTTTATCAAAAAATTCATCTTCTTTTATGTAATGACTTTGCCGTTTGGCTTTGTGTTCAGCCTCGGTTATTACGTGATTCCGGTGGTCGTATTTATTTTTTATGTACTCGCCAGCCTAGAACTCATCGCCGAGGAAATTGAAGACCCGTTTGGCACCGACACCAACGACCTGCCCACGCCAAAAATGGCCGCCAATATTAAAAAACACGTCGAAGAGTTACTGTAATTTTTTTAAGGTTTCTGACAGTGCACAATATTGATGCTGTCGTGCAGGACGATGCAATGACTTAGCATCCCTCGAGTACTCCTTATGACTGAAATGGTCGCCAAATATCACGGCGACCATCTTGCTAAACCAGCCTGAATAGACTCACTTAGAGGCTTTGAAATAATTCAGAGAGGCATGTCGGTCTGCTTTTAAATCCCCTGCAAAAGAGTGATTGACAGCAAGTGCGTAAGCACATAATGTCAACCCTGTATTCAGCCCCATGCCATAAATGTTTTATGCACTAAATTTCATAGATTAGGTTCTTACGCATTAATCAAGGATGGTTGCTATGAGGACTAAACAGTCGAATATCGTTGCATATACACACTCACTGCTACAAGCGTGCACTCTCGCCATCTTTTGGTTGTTCACACCCAGTGTTTTATTGCACGCAGCCCCCACGCCAACTTATACCCCACAAAAACCGCTGACCTTTGCTGATGGCTCTGCACAAATGCGAAAAGGGCTTTCTCAATATCCCGCATTGGCTGAGATTGTAGAAGGCCGATTCAGCATTGCCAACGCCGATTTTAATGATGATGGGCGCGCTGAAATAGTACTCATGGGGGCTGATAGCAACTTTTGTGGGTCTGGTGGCTGCCAAACCTATGTGGTCGAGTTTTTACCCAACAAAGCGATTAAAGTATTAGTCACCGCCTATTTTGGTGGCGACATTGCCATGACGAACGAAAAAGTGGATGGTTACCGCGCCCTGGCTAGTGTCCATCAAGGAAGAATCGAGATTGCTAACAAACGTGGCACACCTATGCACGCGGCGTTGCATGGCAAACAAATTGTTTATCCAATGCGCGTGACTGAAATCCAGCAGACTGCCAAGCATCCACAATAATCAACATCAGCATAGCCGCTGGTGCGGATGCGCTTTGTTATTTAATATTTTTATTAACGTTTAAAGGACAATGTTGTGGAGAATTTTAAATGGTTTGACCGGGAGTTTG